>CAMAZK010000173.1 GCA_945863205.1 Akkermansia muciniphila
GCGGTCATGCCACCTGACCCGAATGCACCGATCACTGGAGACACTGTGACCCCGCCGCCGACCGATGGCAGCACGATCGCGCCGCCTCCCGTTTCGGTCACCCCACCCACCAGCACACCCCCGCCCGCTCCCGCGCCACCGCCGGCTCCGGCTGAAATCCCCTTCGCCACACGCATTGAGGGCAAGCCGGGTTTCGTGAAGAGTCCCTTCGACCCCAGCGGTCAGGCCATCGACGTGCGTGATTTTCAGTCCGGTCAGAAAGCCCGCTGCCCCTACACGGGCAAAATATTCCGCGTTCCCTGATCGGTCGGAGGCCTGACAGGATCTGTTCGGGCTTTCGGAGCTTGGACTGCGCCGCCTGTGTTTGCAGCCCGATCCCACGATTCATCTTTTAGCTCTCGTGTCCGCCGAACGATCCATCGCCATTTTCAGCCCGGGCCTGCTGGGCGGCTCGCTGGCCAAGACCATCCAGCAGCGGAAACCGGGCATCGAAATCCGCATCTGGGCCCGCCGGGCGGATGCCGTGGACGAGGTGCGGCGCGATCTGCCCGGCGTCTTCGCCAGTGACGATCTGGGAGAGGTGATCCGGGGGGCCTCCCTCGCCGTGCTCTGCATGCCCGTCCAGCACATGGCAGACATCGCACGCAGCATCGCCAGTTGTGACCTCGCCGAGGATCTCATCGTCACCGACGTAGGGAGCGTGAAAGGCGGCCTCGTGTCCGAGTTGGAGGCCATCTTCGCCGGTGTGCAGACCGCCTTCATTGGCAGCCATCCGATGGCCGGCTCACAAAAAACGGGGCTCACCAACGCCCGCGGCGACCTCTTCCACCAGGCCGCATGCATCATCACCCCCACCGAAAACACCCGCCAGGCGGATCTCGACCGCCTGCGAACTTTCTGGCTCAAGCTCGGCTGCCGCGTGCAGGAGATGACGCCGAAAAAGCATGACCACACCGTCGCGCGAATCTCCCACCTGCCCCACGCGATGGCTGTTCTCACCACCCTCGCCGCCCTGGGCGAAGACGCCAGTGTCCTGGACAGCACCGCAGGCGGCTTTCGCGACACCACGCGCATCGCCGGTGGCGATCCCGCCATGTGGGCCGGCATTTTCCTCCAAAACCGGGCAGAAGTCATCGCCGCGCTCCAGGATGCCTCCGGCGTCATGACAGAGCTTCTTGAAATGCTCCGAACCATGGACGAAGAAGCTCTCCGCCGTTTCCTCGCCAGGGCCAAGGCCCTGCGCGATCTCCTTCCGGCGGTCTGACGCATCATGGCCAGCCTCAAGTCGAAGAAACTCAAAAGCATCCCCGCAGAGATCACCGTCCCCGGTGACAAAAGCATTTCCCACCGTTCCGCGATGTTCGCTGGAATGGCCAAAGGCACCACCGTCATCGACGGCTTCCTCCCCAGCGAAGACTGCCTCTGCACCGTCCACGCCATGCAGGCCCTCGGTGCCACCATGGAGCCGCTGGAGGAAGTCCCCGGCATCGGCCTCGTGAAGCTCGCCATCACCGGCAACGGCATGAAATTGAAGGCCCCCGAGAAGCCCGTCGATTGCGGAAATTCCGGCACCACCATCCGCCTTCTCTCCGGCATCCTCGCCGGACAGGATTTCAAAACCGAACTCTTCGGCGACGAGTCCCTCTCCCGCCGCCCGATGAAGCGCGTCGCCGACCCGCTCGGCCAGATGGGCGCGAAAATCACCGGCCAGGGTGAAAAAATCTGCGCCCCTCTCACCGTCGATGGCGGCAGCTTGAAACCCATTTACTACAAGCTTCCCGTCGCCAGCGCCCAGGTGAAGAGCGCCGTCCTGCTCGCCGGACTCTTCGCCCCCGGGAAGACCACCGTCGTCGAACCCGTGCCGACCCGGAACCACACCGAGCGCCTCTTCTCCCACTTCGGCATCAAATGGCTCCGCGAAGACGACTGCGTCAGTGTTTACGGAGGCCAGGAGCCCCGGGCCACCGACATAATCGTTCCCGGAGACATCTCCAGCGCCGCCTTCTGGATGGTCGCCGCCGCCGCCACGCCGGGAGCCCAGATCACCCTCAAAAACGTGGGCCTCAACCCCACCCGCACCGGCATCATCACCGTCCTCCTCCGCATGGGCGCCCAGGTCTCCAGCTCCGAGACTCATTCCGACGGCGAACCTCGCGGAAACATCGTCGTCAAAGGCGGCGACCTCAATGCCACCGTCATCGGCGGTGCCGAAATCCCGAACGTCATCGACGAGCTCCCCATCCTCGCCGTCGCCGCCGCCCTCGCCCGCGGCAAGACCCTCATCCGCGATGCCTCCGAGCTGCGCGTGAAAGAGACGGACCGCATCGCCGCCGTCGCCGGTCACCTCCGCGCCATGGGTGTCACCGTGACCGAGCACCCCGACGGCATGGAGATCGAAGGCGGCGCGAAGCTCCAGGGCGCCACCCTGCCCAGCTTCGGCGACCATCGCATCGCCATGGCCTTCCTCGTCGCCGGCATGTTCGCAGAGGGCACCACCACGCTCGAGGGCAGCGAATGCATCGCCACCTCCTACCCCGGCTTCGAGCGTCATCTCGATCTCTTCTTGAACGGTGACACCGGCGACCGCCCCATCCCTGTCATGTCCGACATCCCGCAGCAACTTGCTGCCAAACTCAGCCAAAAGGCCCCATGACCGCAGTCCCGCCGCCCGTCATCACCATCGACGGACCCGCCGCCTCCGGCAAAAGCAGCATCGCCCGCCGCGTCGCGCAGCACCTCGGCTTCACCTACGTGAACACCGGCAACATGTACCGCGCCATGACCTGGGCCGTGCTTGAAGCCGGCGTGGATCCGCAGGATGCAGAGGCCATCCGTGCCGCCGCCGCAGGCATCACCCTCGAATCTCCCGTTGTGGAGGGGAAGACGCAGGTCTGCGTCTGCGGCAGCGCCCTCGGTGACGACGAACTCAACAGCGATCCCGTCAACCGCGCCGTCTCCCTCGTCGCCCGCGTGCCCGAGGTGCGCGAGCGCCTCGTCGCCGACCAGCGCGCCCTCATCGCCCTCGGCCCGCTCGTCATGGAAGGGCGGGACATCGGCTCCGTCGTCTTCCCCGACAGCCCGCACAAAATCTACATCGACGCCACCGAAGAGGTCCGCGCCAGCCGCCGCAGCGCTCAGGGCCACGCCGACCAGGTCGCCGAGCGCGACCGCATCGACAAACAGCGCACCACCAGCCCCCTCATCGTCCCGCAAGGAGCCATCGTCATCGACAACTCCCACATCACTCTCGACGAAGCCGTCGGGCAGGTGCTCGCAGCGCTCCATCTGCCCTGAAAACCGAAAAAACAGCCAATCCGCGATCATGAATCTCAGCTACCGGATTGCCCGTTGTGTCTTCCACGAAGTCGCCTGTGGATTGTTCGACTTCCGCGTCATCGGCGCAGAAAAGATGAATTTTTCCGGTCCGGCCCTCATTGCTGCGAACCACGTCAGCTTTCTCGATCCGCCCTTCATCGGCCAGGCCTTCCCAGAAGCCATCCACTACTTCGCCCGCAAGACCCTCTTTGATCATCCGCTCGTCGGGGCCGTCCTGCGCAGTTGGCAGAGCATCCCCATCGACCGCGACCGGCCGGATGCCAGCTCTTTGAAGACCACCATCCGCCTCCTGAAGGCTGGCAAAAAAGTGCTCATGTTTCCCGAGGGCACCCGCAGTCCCGATGGCAAGCTTCAGAGCGCCGAAGCCGGCGTCGGCCTCTTCATCGCAAAATCAGCCGCCCCCGTCCTGCCAGTCCGCGTCTTCGGCACCTACGAGGCCTACCCGCGCGGCGCCAGCACCCTGCGGCCCTCCCGCATCACCCTCGTCATCGGAGACCCCTGGCAGCCCGACATCAAAAGCTACGCCAAAGAAGGCAAGGAACTCTACCAAGCCCTCGCCGATGACGTCATGCACCGCATCAGCGAGCTCAGCCTATGACCGGTAGCCGCTCTCGCAAGACCGTGGAAATCCAGAGCCGCCGAAGGCCTCAATTGTGAATAAACTTCGCGATTGTGAATAATGCCTTGCCTCTGACTCGACGCTCTGACAGTCTTTGGCAATTACCGTGATTCATTCGAAAAATCACATCAAGGGCCCGGTACGTTTGGCACTCCCCCTGCGCCAACGAAAAGCTGACCCTTCCGTTTCTCCGCTGGCGAACCCTCAACCCGACCCTACCCATGGACCGCGACGATCATCCTGCAGCCGTAGCTCCGACCCTCATTTCCGCCCGTTCCGCTGAATCTGTCCCCCTTTCCGTGAAGTCCCTGTCCCGCTCCCCGCGTCGTCGTCGTCCCGTCGCGACACCCTCCTCCACCAAGACCTTCGTCCTCGACACCAACGTCCTGCTGCACGATCCGGCCTGCATCCACCGCTTTGCCGAGCACCACATCTGCATCCCCGTGGACGTGCTCAGCGAGCTCGACCGATTCAAAAACGAAATGACCGAGCGCGGCGCCAATGCGCGCGAGGTGCACCGGGCGCTGATGAAAATCTTCAACGCGGAAGGCGCCCAGGTCACCGAAGGCGTGCCCACGGACGGCGGCGGCACCATCCGCGTGGCCGTCTATGATCCGGTCCAGGCGCGGAAATACTCCAGCGTGCAGAGCTTTGAGCGCATCTTCCACGACCTGGAAAAAGCCGACCACCGCATCCTCGCCTGCACCCTCTGGCTCCGGGAGCAGGTCTCCCCGCCCGTCATTCTCGTCAGCAAGGATCTCAACATGCAGCTCAAAGCGCGTGCCGTCGGCATCGAGTGCGAGGACTACCTGCATGACAAGGTCGAGCCCCGCGAGGTCGCCAATTTCGACATCGCCCGCGTCGAGGTCAGCGCCCATGAGCTGCAGCGCTTCGCCAGCAGCGGACGCCTCACCCTGGCGGAAAGCCGCTGCTCCGGCATGGTCGTCAATGACTACGCCCTGCTCTGCGCCGGGGAGAAAGCCACCATGCCCGCCAAGCTCGGCGCCGCGCGGGAGTTCATCCGCCTGCACCACACGCCTGAATGCATCAAAGTCGGCCAGGGCCGCGCCATCAAGCCGATGAACCTCGGCCAGGCCTGCCTCCTCGACGCTCTCCTCGATCCGGAGATCAGCCTCGTCACCTGCTACGGTCAGGCCGGCACCGGCAAGACGCTCCTCGCCGTCGCCGCCGGACTGCAGCAGGTCTTTGGCCGCACCTACCACGGCATCACCGTCAGCCGCCCCATCGTCGCCATGGGGCAGACCGTCGGCTTCCTACCCGGATCCTTGCAGGAAAAAATGCGTCCCTGGCTGCAGCCCGTTTACGACGCCCTCGACCTGCTCATGCGCCCCGTCGAAGGCGGCCCGCAGGGCCCCGCCCGGAAAAAGAACCGCTTCCAGCCTGATCCCCAGCAGAACCAGACGCCCGCAGCCCCCTACGATCCCCTCATCCAGCAGGGCATCATCGAGGTCGAAGCCCTCTGCTACATCCGCGGTCGCAGCATTCCGGACCGCTTCTTCGTGCTCGACGAAGCGCAGCAGCTCACCCCCCTGGAGGCCAAAACCATCGTCACCCGCATGTCCCGCGGCTCGAAGCTCGTCCTCGTCGGCGATCCGGCGCAGATCGACAACCCCTACGTGGACAGCCGCAGCAACGGCCTCGTTTACACCCGCCAGCGCATGCGCGGCCAGCCCTTCGCAGCCCATGTCCCGCTGGTCAAAGGAGAGCGCAGCGCCCTCGCCGAAGCCGCCGCGCGACTGCTCTAATCCGGGCTTTTTTGTGGAAATTGTCGTCCGCAAAATTCCCCCGAAGATTTTTGAAACTGTCCCTGGGCCTTGGCGTTTAACGACGCCACACGCTGGCTTGGAACCCCAACCCCCGCGTTCCACAAACAAGAAAACACAACAACCACAGTCTATGAAATCCATCACCTCCATCCTCGCCATCCTGGCCCTCGCCGCCACCGTCAACGCCGCCGAAGGCGACAAGAAGCCAGAAGGCGGCAAGAAGAAGGCTCCCGACATGGAAGCCATGTTCAAGAAGCTCGACAAGGACGGCAACGGCTCCATCTCCAAGGACGAATTCCTCGCCTCCCCTCAGGGCAAGAAAGACGCCACCAAAGCCGGCGAAGTCTTCGGCAAGAAGGACAAGGACGGCGACGGCTCCCTCTCCAAGCAAGAGTTCACCGCCCAGGGCAAGAAGAAGAAGGACGTCTAATTCGCGACCCGATTCCCTTTTGAATCATCCCGCCGCACCCGCCCCGCGCGAGTGCGGCTTTTTTGTGCCAGGGTGTTCTCCGACCTTTCGCCCGAATGAAGTGTCTGCGCCTTTCTCTTGTCCTTGCCCGGCTGGGTGAAGACAAGGAACGGAACAAGCACGAAAGGGGGAGATCGTTGACAGAGAGGAAGTGGTGGAAAGACTGGCGATGAAGAGCGCCATGAATGTGAGCCCGTCCCCCCCAACCGCCCTGAAATCAACGCTGGCACTTGGGGCAGTAGTAGGTCGAGCGCTGGCCGAGGACGAGGCGTTTGATCTTGGCTCCGCAGGTGCGGCAGGGCTGGCCTTCGCGGTCATAAACGCGGAGGGTCTGTGCGAAGTAGCCGGGCTCGCCGCTTTCGTTGACGAAGTCGCGCAGGGTCGTGCCGCCCATCTCGATGGAGGCGGCGAGCACCTCGCGGATGGCTTTGACGAGCTTCTCAAGACGGGGACGCGAGACCTTGCCTGCGGCTTTGCGCGGATCGATACCGGCCATAAAGAGGGCCTCGCTGGCGTAGATGTTCCCGACACCGACGACGACGTGCGCGTCCATGATGGCGACCTTGATCGCGGCCGTCTTGCCTTTGCAGGCGGCGTGCAGATGCGCGGCGGTGAATTCCTCCCCCAGGGGCTCGGGACCGAGGCTGGCGAGCAGCGGATGCTGCAGGGGATCGCCGGTGACCCACAGCACGGCACCGAAGCGGCGCGGATCGTGCAGCCGGAGCTGCCGCCCGGAGTCGAGCGTGATGGCGACGTGGTCGTGCTTCTTGAAGGGCACGTCGGGCGCGAGGACGCGGAGATTTCCCGACATGCCGAGGTGAACCAAAAGCGTGCCCTTTTTCGTGCCAAAGAGCAGGTACTTGGCGCGGCGCATGCCGGAGTCGATGCGGCAGCCTTCGATCTCGTGAATCGTGTCCGGCACGGGCCAGCGCAGGCGTTTGTCCCGCACGATGACCTCGCGCACGCGCCTGCCGATGACATGCGGTGTGACGCCGCGCAGCGTGGTTTCGACCTCGGGAAGTTCCGGCATGGCAGGTCAGAGATTCTTCAGCCAGTGGGCATAGGCGCCTGCGGGAGCCGCAGGCACGCCCTCGCCGCCGCGCAGCAGCAGCTCGCCGTGCTCCACGCGACCGCCGAAGACGCCGAACTCCTGCGCCATCAAATGGCCGAGCGTGGTCGGTGAGACCGCGCCCTGCCGACAGAAGAGGAGGACGCCGAGCGCCTTGTCCGAGAGCAGGCCGCTGACGGCGGCCAGCAGCGGCGCGAGTCCGCGCTCCGGCTCGAATCCACCGCGTTTCGCGTCACGCGGGGTTTGCGGGTCGATCACGATCAAGTCGTAGCGCGTGGACTGCGTGCGCTCGCGCTGGACGAACTTCACGGGATCGTCCACGACCCAGCGGATGTCGCGGTTGGTCAGGGTGTTGATGGCGGCGTTGTCCCGCGCACGCTTGATGGCATCGGCGGAGGCGTCCACATGCGTCACGGCGGCGCCGACGCGGCTGGCAGCCAGTGTCATGCCGCCGACTCCGCCGAAGAGATTCAGCACGCGTGCGGGCACCCGCTGCTTTTCGGCAAACTTTGCGCAGCCATCCGCCGCCAGCGCCCAGGCCTCCCGCAGCTCAGGTGCGAGGGCGCGGATGCCGCCCGCCGCAGGCAGCAGATGAAAGTGCGTGCTGCCAAGGGTGATGCGCAGCGGCTCTTTGACATCGCGCTTGAGATCGACGGCCTTTTTCCAGTCTGCGCCAGGCAGTCTGCGCCGCCACCATGCGGGCGGACAGGGCCGGGCGGCGGTGATGTTTCCGAGTTGCTCGAGGACGCGACCTCCGCCGCTGTCGAGCAGGGCGTAGGCAGGCTGGTTGGCCGGGGTTTCTTCCATGCTCCATGGGTGCGCGGCTGGCGTCCGGGCGCAAACTTTCAATGTCTTGGCCGCAACTTTGCGTCCGCATGCAGCATTTGCGGATTGTCCGCGTTATCTGCCCACGCATGCCCCGAATCGTCTGGCAAAACATGAACCTCACCTGGCTGGCCGCCGGTGTCGTGGTGCTGGTCGTCGGCCTGCTGATCGCCGGTTATGTCCGCTCCCCCCTGCGCGGCTGGCGGCGTGCTGCGGCACTGCTTTGCAAGCTGACCGCCCTGGCCCTGCTGGCGCTCTGCCTGCTGGATCCGATGTGGACGCGGTCGCAGCCAAAGAAGGGCGAAAACGAGGTCGTCGTGCTCGTGGACACAAGCGCGTCGCTCGACCTTGCCGAATCCGCCGGTGGTCAAACACGCGCCGCTCAGGTGCAGGCGGCCCTGGCGGCGGGAGGCGGCGACGCGGTGTGGATCACCGCGCTGGGCGAGGATTTCCGGCTGCGGCTGATGACCGGCGGCTCGCAGACGAAGAGCGTGCCGCATTTTCGCGGACTGGCGTTCGACGGCACGCGCTCCGACTTCTGCCGCACGCTGGCGACGCTGCGCTCCGGCGGCACGAATCTGGCCGCCGTGGTCGTGGTGAGTGATGGCAACGCGACCGATGCCACCGCATGGAAGGCGGAGGCCGAGGGCGCACCCGTTTTCACCGTGCTGGCCGGAGAGCAGGCGCCGCCGGCCGATCTCAGCATCGACGAGGCGACCGTGGCCACGAGCCCCTTCGAAGACGCGCCGATCACCATCACCAGCCGCGTGAGCGGCAACGGCAAGGGAGTGCTCAGTGCACTCGATGAAGAAGGCAAGACGCTGGCCTCCGAAAAGGTGACGCTCAGCGGCGGCTCCGCGCAAACGGTGCGCCTGAAGCTGCCGGTGGCGAAGTCCGGCGTGTCGTTTCAAAGGCTCGAACTCAAGAGCGAGGACATCAAGGAAGCCACACCCGCGAACAACACGCGGCTTCTCGCCGCCGATCGCGGCGCAGGGCCGTATCGCGTGCTCTACGTCACCGGCAGGCCGAATTGGGAGTACAAATTCCTGCGCCGGGCCATCGCTGGCGATGACGATATTCAAATGCCGGCCCTCGTCCGCATCGCGAAGCGGGAGCCGAAGTTCGAATGGCGCGGCCGTGCCGGGGAAAGCGTGAATCCGCTGTTTCGCGGCTTCGGTGCGAAGGAGGGCGAAGAGGCGCTGCGCTACGACCAGCCCGTGCTCATCCGCCTCGGCACGAAGGACGCGAAGGAGCTCAGCGACGGCTTCCCGAAGGCTGCGGAGGATCTCTTTGCCGAATATCGCGCGATCATCCTCGACGACATCGAAGCGCAGTTTTTCACCCGCGAGCAGATGAACCTCATCGAGCGCTTCGTCAGCGAGCGCGGCGGTGCCGTGATGATGCTCGGCGGGCAGGAGTCCTTCCGCGCTGGCGGCTACGACAACACACCCATCGGCCGCATGCTGCCGGTCTATCTGGACCAGACGACGAGCGCAACGGCCATCGGCGACGCGCGTTTCAATCTCACCCGCGAAGGCTGGCTGGAGTCCTGGATGCGCCTGCGGACGGACCGTGATGAGGATGAGAAGCGGCTGGCCGGCATGACGGCGTTTCATGCGGTGAATCCGGCCTTCGCCATCAAGCCCGGTGCCAGCATCCTGGCGACCGTTTCCGATGCAGACAATTCGTATCCGGCCATCGCCGTGCAGCGCTTCGGTGAAGGACGCGTAGGTGGCATGCTCATCGGCGATCTCTGGCGCTGGGGGCTCAGCGATGCGGAGGCGCACAAGGACATGGACCGGCTGTGGCGTCAGCTCATGCGCTGGCTCGTCGTCGATGT
>CAMAZK010000174.1 GCA_945863205.1 Akkermansia muciniphila
TGCGCATTTCCGAAAGGGATGTCGCGTGTACAGCCCCCTCTTCGAACAGGAAGGGGTGATCAGCCGTGAACCTCGACATGAACATTCCACCCGATCATCACTATGACACCTACCCAGTCTCCAGCCCCATCTACCCCTGCTCTTCTCACACCCGACACACCTGCGATACCACCCGCACCAGGAACCGGCACTTCCAAAACACTTAACAAACCCGGGGTGAGCTATGGAGCGCACATCGAAGGTATCTCAAGTGAGTACAGCCTGCACCCCGTCGATGTGGCGATTGGAATGGCAGGTGTACTTGCAAACATTGCCGGCCCTCATGCGGGTTTGGTGGATTCCGGAGGTGGCCGTATCAAACCACACCTCAGCCTGCTCCGCATCGGTAGTACGGCGTCCCGGCTGCATCTGCTGGAGCGACGGCTTTTCCATCCCCTCCGTACTCGTGCGAACTGGCTGCGCCAAAGTGCCAGCAGTCATTCGCGCCGTCTTATCGACAATTGGGTGTTTGCCGGCTGCGCTCCGTCTCCGGGCGGCGTGAAACAAGACCCGCTTCCCTTCTTCCTCCATCAGAGGCATGCCGATGCGGCTGGGCGGCAAGAAAAACTGTTCACAGAACCCGGACTCGAGCCTGACGTGTTTGACGAGATGAGCTTGGGCGGCTCAATGATGTACTTCGGCCGCGGTGGCAACCCAGTGCGCAGCAGTCCTGGTGCAGTACACCTGCCTTCGATCTTCTTTGAAGGAGCCTCCCTGGACAAGATTGCCACGGCGCTGAGCGAATCGATCCATCGTGAGGCACTGCTGTTGATGCCTGCCGGCGGATTGTTCGACCCGCACCATAAACTTTCCCCCACGGATGAACCGCTGGCACGCGACTTGGTGGCCCTGTTGCGCGGTCGTGATACTGAGTTTGCTCCACTGCACCCGGATCAGGGACCGGGCACTTTCGAGCATGCGCGCGTACATGTATGGGCCACGATGACATTGGAACGGCTGGGCGACACGCTGCAGGATGAGACATCCCCCTGGAACGCATTGTACAACCAATGCCTGCTATGGGATGGTTCCACGGGAGTTGCGCCTCAGGATAAAAAGTACAAGGCGGCCAGGGAATGGCAGCGCTACGACCGTCTGGTGCACGACCTTTTGCAGACGCGCTGCCACGGATCCATTCAGATGCAGAGCCGATTACAGGTCCCTCCCAACTACGAACCGAGGTTTCAAGTGACGCAGGATGCGTACCTCGACTCGCTCGAGGACATCCTGCCGCGCGACAGTCCGTGCATGGCACAGTTTTGTGACCTGCCGGCACGCCTCCTGTGGTTGTTCCTCCATTTACGCTCAGACAGGGAGGAGTTCTGGTGCGGCAAGGCGGCGTTCACGACGGCACAGTACGCAGCCAGGATGCACGTTGCCATGCTGAACAGGGCGCGTGAAAAGTACGCGGAGAAACTTGCGCTCACAGCCATGGCCAAAGTCACCGCTATTCTTATTAACAAGGGCCCGTGCAAACTGCGGGACCTGGTGCGCTCCTGCAACCGTCAAAGCGCTGCGCACTTTAAGCCCGCCCTCGACCTGATGGAACGTCAAGGACTCCTGCGGGTGGATGAGCAGAAACGCTTCCGGTTCGTCGGTCCCTCATGAGCCCCGAAGTACAAACCAACCCTGCGTACTATGACCAGCCCAGATCCCACTCCACCACTCCCACCTCCCCCGCCGTTTGACTTCGGCAACGGCGATGCCTTCGACGACGTTCGCGACTGCATCCCCATTCGCCTGCTCGCGCTGGCCGCTAAAGGCCCCGTTCATCTAGGTCTCGATGCTCCCGTGGTAACCGCCGCCGGTCTGGCACACTTGTCCGCCAGCTTTGGGCGTGTCTGCTCCCTTGATGATGGTGCAATGAACATCCCTCCCTGCTTTAGTCTTGCGGTGGTGTCCGACAGTTCCATGCCTTTGGACTGGCTGTCGAATCTCGGGTCGGGCTGGGTCAGTGAAGCAACCAAGTTCCAGACACTCACCAGCGGTGAGATCCGCGAGATCATCAAGAACGCCATGCGCAATGCTGCGACCAAGGGGCCGGACCGCTCAACGTTTGATCCCCAGTTCGAGTCCTATGCGGACAAGATCCCGCTCAATGTCGTGAACATGATGCGGCGCCGCACCATCACCTCCAAGGTGGATCCGGCGGCTGTTGCGCGGGCCATCGTCGATTCCCGGGATCACTGCGCGGTCCTCATGAACGGCGCGACTGACCCCATGACGGAATGGTCGGATCTTACCCCGGGCAAACAGCAGAAGCTCGCGGAAATGCTCATGCTGAGCTGGCAGTGCAAGCCATTGACGATCACACCCCAGGGCAGTGAAGTTGCCGGGACAGTACATGCTTTGTGGCTCACGCACGCCGAACCAGTGCGGAAAGCCATGTTTGACCGCCGCGCATCCGCCTTGAACCAGACCGCTCCCATCCTGTTGTTCCCGCAGCACGGCAAACCGCGGCGGCTTCCCGACGTCGAGGCGGTGGAGTTCGTGCAATGGTACAAGCTTCTCAAGGGAGCGCACGAACACCGCTTCAACCCATCCCCCGAAGGGCCCACGG
Source organism: Akkermansia muciniphila (assembly GCA_945863205.1). Classification (GTDB taxonomy): domain Bacteria; phylum Verrucomicrobiota; class Verrucomicrobiia; order Verrucomicrobiales; family Verrucomicrobiaceae; genus Prosthecobacter. The sequence goes on from CAMAZK010000174.1 coordinate 2,600, forward strand.
TCCTCACTCTGGACAAGCCTGCAAGAAGGGTGGCAGAGGAGTTTTACGCTCAGTTCGTCAGCGCCCTTTTGCGCGTGCCTGAATCCACGCATCCGTACTTGCGGTGGCTGCCGGACTTGCCTCTTCGCCTCTATTCCATTCTGCTCCTGTCCAGAACTCTCGATCACCTGCTCCAAGGCATTACTCCCACAGAGCCACCGGCACCTCCCAAACCTGATCCTGGCCGGCTCCAAAAGGTCATGTGGCAGGCCGTGCGTTTGACCCGATGGCTGTGCCAGGAGCACTACCGGTTGGTGTGCGGCTACCTCAACGCGACATCCACCGACAGCTCCGGGGCTGCCACTGACAACACTGACATGACAGCCCTGGAGGAGGACATTGTGGCCAAGCTCAAGAGCAAGGGGCCCCAAGAACCCCGTGAATTGCAGCGCTGTTTCCACGATTTGCGCGCCGAAGAGCGTGACAAGGCGGTCGCACGGCTCAAATCGACCGGTCGAGTGGTCGAAAACGAAGATGGGCGACTGGAGGCGGCGGCCTGAGCGGGATTTGTCCGCTGACTGTCAGCGTGTCAGCGCACCCGATAATCGCCAGTTGGCATTAGTGCACCGGAAGCCACTGACGGGTACTGACGTAAGCGAAACCTAAGGTGGTGAATCATCAGAATGGGCTGCCCTGCCCCCAGCCGCGCCTGCGATTTACGAGTTCGGTCCACCGCCGTGATACACGGCCAGAATTTCCGTGGCGACCGCCTTTAGCACTCCCTCGGTGCCCTCTGGGTCCAGCCAGGCAAACTGCCCGTTGGGATTCAGTTCCAGAAACCACAGGCCTTCCTGGTCCCGCAGGAAATCCAGCCTGCCGAAAATGTGGCCTGTCATCCGCATGTAATTGTGCAATGCCTTTTCATCCGTCTCGCTCAGTCTGCATCGCTGCCATCTGGCCGCGCCCGTCGCGGTGGGAATGCGGCAGTCCAGTCCGCTGAACTGATCACGCCGGCATTCAAAGGCAAAGATTTTGCCATTGATGTACACCACCGTCACATCGTGCGTGGCTAATGTGACCTGCTGTTGTACGAACCAGGGAAAGGCGGGGCTGAGTTGCTCGACCTCCACCTCACGGACCATCACCATGCCACCGCCGCCGGGTGGCTGTGTGCCTTGAGTCTTTACCACGGCGGGATGCAAGGGATGGAAGCCGCCCCCATGAAACATCTCCCAGGCCGGCACACGAAAGTACTGCTTGGCGGCAACCATCTGACGGACTTTGGTCCACCGCCCGAAGGGGGAAGGCTTGACGAGGGCAAGCTTACCTTGATGCTGAGCCAGATCGTGAATGCCCTGCCAGATCTGCATTACCTCCTCCCGGCACCAAGTTTCCTCACTTCCATCGGCCGGCTGGTCGATGCGCGGCGGATTAAAGAACAGCTTCCGCAAGTACACAGCCTTCACCGCATCAGAGCAGCAGGTCCGGCCCGTCGGATCTTGTAGACGGTAGCCCTCTGAGGTGACGCTCCAGCGGTAATTCTGCCAAAGATCGAGATTAAAACGGAAAATGGGCAGAGAGCCAAGCTGGCCCATCACCAGATCGGAGGTTTGATCCATGCTGCATGTAAGAAACAGGACCATGGTCATGAACCACCGTTGGCGCACATCAGCTCGCGGACAGGTGATGGAGATGCAACTCAGTGACAGGCACAGATGATCGTTTTAGTCATCAGGCAGGGAAAGGACGGGTTTTCCAGGAAGAGCTATAAGGCAGTAGGTAGGAGCAATCGCCAGGTTCGCATTCGAATGTGTGCCAAGCGAGCCGTCTACGGTTTGGGTTTCCCAGTTGTAGGTCTGCACGATGGCAGGGACCTCGGGAGGGAGCGTGGCGACCGCAGAGGGGGTCAGGATTGCATTCAGAAGTGTGTTGATCATAGCAGCATCTCCGGTTCGAGTTGATTGAAGAATCCTGTGGGGATCACAGGCACGCTGCCAAGGGATTCCAATATCAAACGCGAGTCAAGGCGTTTTGCTCCACTATCGGAGCAATTATCGGGGTGAGGCTGCATACTGTCACGGCCATCCATGGCACAGCAGAACATCATCGGCCCGGCAGTTCGACGTCTACGCGTCGAACAAGGGCTGACCCAGGATGCCTTTGCCACCCGCTGCCAGCTCGCCGGCTGGGATCTCTCCCGTGAAACTCTATCCAAGATCGAAGCCGGCCTGCGACGGGTTAACGATGCAGAAGTCATGATGCTGGCCAAAGTTCTTGGCTGTGTCATTCAGGACATATTTCCGGCAAACATCCGGCCCGCGCTTCCTGTTATGAGGCACAGCAAGTGAGATCAGGCGGTCGCTGACGTCATGCCAAGCCCATGCTTACCGGCGTCATGACTGTCAATTCTCGATCTGCCGGTTCCGGAGCCTGCGGGCGCCCTATGGGGCAATTTACCCCACAGCCTGCTCGTTCAGATCGTGTCAAGATGTCCTTATTTTGCCTACCTTCACGCCCATCGCTTCCAGCAGCACCTTGCCCATCTGGCGGGTCTTATCGTCCACTGAAGCTGTCGGCGGGCATGTCTTCAGCATCCCCGAGGTTCCAGAACTTGCCGTTGTCGTTCGTGAAGACGATGAGCGTTTGATTGAGCTTGCCCGTCTCCTCCAGCTTCGTGAGCACGAGTCCGATGGCATCATCCATCGCGCTGAGCATGGCGGCATAGGTCTGGCGTTTGGGATCGGTGATGCCGGGGAAGCGCGCGCGGTATTTTTCGATGGCTTGCAACGGCGTATGCACGGCGTTGAAGGCGAGGTAGAGGAAGAAGGGCTTCGCGTTCGTGGTTCGTGGTTCTTCGTTCTTGGTTGTGGAGCATCGCTCGACGAAGGCGGCAGCCTCCTCGCCGAAGGCGTCCGTCAGGTAACGCTGCTCGTTCACCGGTTCACGATTGCGCAGAATGGGGGCGTTGTATTCTCCCTTTCCGCCGGGCTGGATGATGTATTGATGCCCGCCCCCGACGAAGCCGAAGAACTCATCGAAACCGCAATCCACCGGCGTGAAACCTTCGGTCGAGCCAAGGTGCCACTTGCCCACCATGCCCGTCACGTAGCCCGCCGCCTTGAGCCGTTGCGGCAACGTATGGGCCTGCGCTGGCAGCGGCCCACCGAGGTCCTCAATGCCGTAGCGATGCTGATACCGGCAACTCATCAACGCCGCGCGTGTCGGTGTGCAGAACGAACCGTTCGCATACGCATCGGTGAAGCGCGCCCCGCCCTTCGCAAGCTGGTCAATGTTCGGCGTCGGAATATCTTTGCAGCCGTGGGCACCGATGTCGGCATAGCCCATGTCATCCGCGAGGATAACGATGATGTTGGGTTTTTGCTTCGGCGCATCGGCGGCTGACAAAACGGCGAGCGGCGCGAGTAGCAGGGCGGTGAGTGTGATGAGATGTTTCATGCGATTGCTTTCAGTTCGAGTTCCCGATTTCGCCATCGCGATGAAACGCCTGCCAGTCGGCGGCGTAGGCGGCGTTGATGAGCCAGGAGGCGGTCGCTTTGTCGCTGGTGAAGGTGGCGAAGGGCGCGGTGGGCAGATTCTGATAGCCGCCTTTGGCTGCATCCCAGTTCTGGCCGAGATGGCCGCTCTCGGTGGCGAGCGTGTTGAGCTTCACCGGCCCCTTGCGGGCATCGGCATCGGCCGGCACGCGTGCGGCGAAGCTGTGGCGCAGAAACGAAAACACCAGCGGCCAGGTTTTCGCGCCGGGGCCGTGACCGGTCTTCGGCTCAACCACGAGATTCCATCCTGCGTTGTGATGCTTTCGCATCATCGGCACGAGGGCGAGAGTTTCGGCCCGATGATCATTGGCGAAGTATTTGTCCTCCTCGCCGAACATGACCAGCCCGGGTGCCTTCGCCGCGCCAGGTTGATAGATTTGAAAGGTGTAGCCCGCGCGCATGGCTACCCATCCCCAGACTCGATCGCTCTGCTCGGCGGCGAACAGCGCGGAGAAACCGACGGCGCTGGAATGGCCGTAGAGGAACAACGGCGCATGTTCCAACTCCGGGTGCTTCGTCTTCACGCCAAACTCTTTGAGCTGCTGGTAAAGCAAGCTCTTCGGCCAAAAGCCTCGTTGCATCGGGTTGCCAATGAATTTGAAGATCGCGAGGCGCAGTTCGCTCGCAATTTTCCGCAGTTCGGGGTCGCGGTAGAGTGACTCGCCGCTGCCGTGGCCGGAGATGGCGACGACGCCTTTGATCACCTCCACGCCAGCGGGCAGCCATAGCTGGAGTTTCACCTCCTCGCGTTTGCCTTCGCCCTTTTGCTTCACGGCCTCGCTCCATTGAGCCTCGGAGATGTTCCAGACCCAACTCCGAGGAGCCGCCTTCACCGCCGTCGGCCTGGATGCATCATGCAATTGCTCCCAGCCTCCGCCGACCAACTCAGGATGATTTTTCACCCAATCACGCACCCAATTGACACTATGGCATTCTGGAAGCTGGACCGTCTCGGTGAGTTCAATGTCGGTGGCGTGCAGCGCGGCCAGCGGTGCGAGAAGGAGGGTGGTGAGAAGTGTGAGGGTGTGTTTCATGTTTGGCTGGCTCATTTGTGGTGTGACTAGGGGTGTTGGATAACGCGCCTTGTTTTCACTTCGTCGGCACGAGCAGCAATATCGTGAGCAAGTCCAGTGACAGGGTGGCAGCGAGGAGACGTTCCCATTCTCAGGCTGTGGACGTTTTGTGGCGTGGCGAGCATCACTTCAGTTCAGGTCGCAGGTGGGCCTTGATGTAGTCGCTGTCGGTGGCGTGCTTCACATTTGGGGCACCGGGATACACGAGGTCGCAGGGCACTTGATGAGCATCGCATTGCTCCTTGAGCTTCACGCCGAAGTTGGCGGTGTGAGTCGGGTCTTTTTCGTCATGACCGAGGTTTGGAGGGCTGCTGTAGAACAGGCCCACGGGTGGATCGCCGCGGGTGACGAGCTCGTAGGGCGAGTATTCTTTGATCCAAGGCAGGATGCGTTCGCGGGCATCGTAGAACATCTGGAAGGACCCGATTTTCTTCTTGGCATCCCAGGCGATGCCGAAGGCGTGCGAGCCGTATTTGCTGTTGGGCGTCCATTCACGCATCTGGTGAGGGTCGAGCGTGGTCTGGGCACCAGACACTGCGGCGCAGAGCACGCGAGTGGACTCGCGAGCGATGGGATCGGGGCTGCTCGGGTCAGCCATTTCGTCGTGAAAGGCCAGCCAGAGGCTCGTGCAGGCACCAGCGGACCCGCCGGAGAGAGCGACCTTGGTTTTGTCGAGGTTCCACTCCTTCGCCTTACTGCGGCAGAACTGCAAAGCGCGGGCGCAGTCGAGCATCGGTCCCTTCACCGGAGGCACCAGTCCATCGGCGGTGGAGTCTTTGATCGTGCGGTATTCCACGGAGGCCACCGAGATGCCGGCTTCGAGAGCCGGAAGGATCATACTTCGAGCCACAGACCTGTCGCCGCCCTGCCAGCCACCGCCATGGATGTAAACGAGCAGCGGCGTGGGCTGGTCCGACTTGGCCCGCCAAAAATAGATCACCTGCATGCGATGCGTGCCATAGGCGACGTTTTCGTCGGGTTCGACGGGAAGCTCATACTTCCGGTGCTCGGGTGCGAGTTTTTGTTCCTTGGGCGGAGCGTCGGCGGCGTTAAGCGCGGCCAGTGGCGCGAGCAGTAGGGCAGTGAGGAGGGGTGTTGGTTTCATTGAAAATTTTCACTTCGTTACGGCAGCGGCGTGACGCGGATGTCATCAAATCAGGTTGATAGCGGGGAATCACTTTTGCCGCCGGGCTGGAGACCGATGTCGTGTTTGGGCACGTCACCACAAAGCGTGGTGTAGGTGAGCACGAGTTTTCCATCGATGATGGCGCGGAGTTCTTTGCCCTCTAGTTCAAGCACAAGATCGTGCCAGATGTCCGGATCGATGGTGATCTTCTCTGTCTTGGCGTAAATGAACTTGCGGTTCCAGATGCCCTGCTTTTTCAACTCGGCAGCCTCGGGAGAGCCTTTCGGGTGCAGGACATCGTTATCCCACGCGGTGATTCGGTCAGGACGGATGTGAAGCCCGGCGACGTTGAAGTCTTTCTCCACTACTGGATTCGGCCCTCCGAGGCTTATGCCCATTTGCCCTTCGGTTGCGAGTTTGAATCGACAGCTCACGCGAATGTCTTTCCCGGATACGGGGCGGCGCAGGCCGGGCGGATGCTTCTCCTCCGGGAAACACTGCCCGCGTAACGCCCCGTCAACGATCTGCCACCATTCAGCCCGCGCGTCCTTGCCACTCACGGTCTTGCCGAGCGGATGTTTGGCATCGATGCCGGTAGCGAGAAAGCCATACGGCCGCCAGTTCAAAGCAAAGGCAGCCGCGTCAGAGAAGTCGTCGCTCCACGATCCAGGAGTGGGAGCGCTGCGAGCGGCGCGAGCAACAGGGCGGTGAGAGCCGAGCGCAGCGAGACAGCCTGCCAAGGTGATTTCAAAGAGATGCAGGCAACGGTGAGGGTGTGTTTCATGGTTCTGGAGTCTTGATTCTTGGTTTTCGCCATCACTTCGGCTGCTGAACCATCTCGCAGTCGGCATCCATCGGCACGGCGGGGCCGCTTTGATCCACGGGATGGGTGAAGAGGTAGCGGAAGACCTTGTCGTAGATCCACTGGCCCATCGCGTCCCTGCCGCCGGGAACGACGATGGTGTGGGCGCGTCCGGCGTTGTTCTTGACGTCGATGTTGGTGATGAGGCGGCGCGTGTTGCCATAGGGCGGCTTGACGGAGTCGATGTTCACGATGGGACCGTGATCGTGCAGCTTCAGCAATTGCCAGGAGCGGCAGTAGTGATCCGCGACCCAGCCCCCATCGAGCACATGGGTGAAGCCGAAGAAGCGGTTCGATGGCGTGGCGGAGGCGGCACCTTGCCAGGTCTCGGTGTTATCACGCGGGCCGGAGAACATGACCACGCGATCCACCTTCTGATGCATGGCAAAGCGGGCCGCTGTGGTGCTGCCATGCGAAATGCCGCTCATGATGACCTTTTCCCATCGCAGGCCGCTGCCATCTGCGGTGAGGAACTGCTCCCATTTTCCGTCCGGGTTCTCTTTAACGAGCCACTTCACGAACTGAAGCGAGCGCTCCATCATGCCATCGGGTTTCGGGATGCTCACCAGCGGGCTGAAATCCTCGCCCGTAGCGGCTTCCAGGCGGACTTTCCCGATCGCCGTGCCGCTGCCGTCCTCGTATTGAGTCTTGGTGAGGCCTGCGAACCAGCCGTTCGAGTAATGAGGCTGGATGCCGTGATAGCCGTAGCTCGCGATGCGCTCAAACAGCCCTT
>CAMAZK010000175.1 GCA_945863205.1 Akkermansia muciniphila
TGCTGGCCACCCTGGCGGAGACCTGCAAGAAGACGGGCTGGGAGGTGCTGGCCTGGGTTATCATGGACAATCACTATCACTGGCTGCTGCGCACGCCGAAGCCCAACCTCGTGGCGGGGATGTCCTGGTTTCAAAGCACCTACACGCAGAGCAAGAAAGGGTCAGGGGTCAATTCATGACAGTTAACCCTTGCCTGTCATGAATCGACTCCTGACCTTTTCTCACGGAGGGTGCCAATCCCGGCGAGTGGGACGTGGCGGGGGCGGATGCGGCGGGGCAGCCGACGTTTTGATCGCCGGGGGATTCTCCAGCGTCTTGGTTGGCGAGGGAAATCAAGCGAGCCCGCGCTGCCGCTTGGCGTGGACGGCGGAGCTGTCCCCCGGAGCTGTTGAATCGACGTACTGTTCTGAAAGGTCGCCGGTAGGGACGGTGCGGCCGCTGGTGCCGAGGTTGAGGTCGGTGGTGATCGGAAATTGTGAATTGGCCACCTGTCGCGCGTCGTCCAGCCAGCCTACAGCGTGATCTGGGGCGAATCCGAATCCGGAGCGGCGGCGGGAGCCATGCCGAAGAGTCGGCGCAGGCCTTTTCCAGCGTCTTCCATGATGAGATAGATGACCGGCACGAGGAAGAGGGTGATGAAGGTGGCGAAGAGGATGCCGAAGCCGAGTGATACGGCCATGGGGATGAGGAAGCGGGCTTGCAGATCGGTTTCCAAGGCCATGGGCATGATGCCGACGAAGGTGGTCACGGTGGTGAGCAGGATGGGGCGGAAGCGCCGCACGCCGGCCTTCAGCGCGGCCTCCCGCAGGCTGTGGCCGAGGGCGCGTTCCCGATTGACGAACTCGACCATGACAAGGCTGTCGTTGACGACGATGCCGGCCAGCGCGACGACGCCGCACATGGACATGATGCTGAGGTTCAAGCCCATGCCCATATGACCGAGCACGGCTCCGACGAGGCCGAAGGGAATGACGCTCATGACAATGAGCGGCTGGAAGTAGGAGCGGAGCGGGATGGCGAGCAGCACGTAGATGCCGAGCAGTGCGATGAGCGCCTTCTGCCCGATTTCCCCCACGGACTGGCGCTGGTCCTTTTGCTCGCCCTGGAAGCTCCAGTTCACTCCGGGGTAGCGCTGCAGCATCTGCGGCAGCACTTCCGTGGTCAGGCTGGCGACGACCTCGTTGGCGTTGGCACCGGGAACGGCCTTGTCGATGTCGGCGGTGACCGTGACGGCGCGGCGGCGGTCGGCGCGTTTGATGGAGGATGAGCTGCGGCCCATCACGACTTCCGCGACTTCGTTGAAGGGGATCTCCGTGCCTTCTGCGGCGCGGATTTTCATTTCCGTGAGGTTGTGCATGGAGCGGCGCTCGGACTCGGGATAGCGGACCATGACTTTGACCTCGTCACGCCCGCGCTGCAGGCGTTGCGCTTCGTCGCCGTAAAAGGCCTGCCGGACCTGCCGTGCGACGTCGGAGAGGCGCAGCCCGAGGATTTCTCCGGCGGGCTTGATGGCGAGTTTGAGTTCACGCTGGCCAGGGCGGTTGTTGTCGGAGATGTCGATGATGCCGTTATAGCTGGCCAGTGCCTCCTTGATCACCGTGGCGGACTGGTCGAGTTCGTCGATGTTGTTGCCGGTGAGTTCGAGATCGATGGCGTTTCCGCCGGCCGCGCCCTGGGTTTGAAAGGTGAGATCTAGCGCACCGGGCACGGGGCCGGTGAGTTCACGCCAGCGGGAGGCGATCTCCACGCCGCTCATCGCGCGATCCGCGCCGTCGATGAGCTCGATGGTGACCTCTCCGAGGTGATCGCCCTTCGGCGCACCGGCGAGCGCTTCGAAGCCGTTGAGGAAGGGCTGGACACCGGTGCTGGCCAGGGTGTTGCGGATGACGTCGCGGCCGTGCTTCTCGCGGTATTCTGCGTTGAGCTGGGCGGAGGCGGCTTCGATTTTGCGGACGGCCTCCCGGGTGTTCTCGAAAGAGACGCCGTTGGCGAGACTGAGGCGTGAGATGATGACGTCCGCTTCGACATCCGGGAAGAAGTTGAATTTGATCCAGCCGCTGCCGACCAGGCCGACTGTCGCCACGAGGATGGCCCCAAACACACAGGTGGAGACGTAGCGCCAGCGCATGGTCAGATCGAGGATCGGCCGGTAAACGCCAGTGACGAAAGTCTTCAGCGTGCGGTCCACGCCGCCGAGGATCTTGTCCGAGAGCGTCGGGCGTGAGGCGTCACGCCGGCGCAGCAGCGCCAGGTGCGATGGCAGGACGAACTTCGACTGCAGCAGCGACCAGGCGAGCGTGGGGATGACGACGAGCGGAATGTTCGGCCAGATGCGTCCGCTCACGCCGCTGAGGCCCAGCATCGGCGTGAAGGCCATCATGGTGGTCAGCACGCCGAAGATGACGACGACGCCGACCTCATGGGTGCCGGCGGGCGCGGCGATCTTCGGATCTTCTCCCCGCGAGATGCGCTCATAGACGTTTTCTCCCACGACGATGGCGTCATCGACGACGATGCCCAGCACGAGGATGAAGGCGAAGAGGGAGATCATGTTGATCGACACCCCGAGCCACGGCATGAGCATGAGGGCGCCCATGAAGGAGACCGGAATGCCGAGCGCCACGAGGAATGCGAGCAGCGGCCGGAGAAACAGCGACAGCACGACGAGCACCAGCACGAAGCCGAGCACGGCATTGCGACCGAGCAGGTCGAGGCGGCCCTGGAGGTACTTGGAGTCGTCTTTCCAGATCTCGAAGGAAACGCCTTTCGGGAACGCGGACGGCGCTTCTTCGGCGATGTACTTCTTCACGGCCGCCGCGACCTTCAAGGTGTCTTCGTTGCCGGTGCGGAAGATCCGCAGCAGCATGGCCGGCTTGCCATTGAAGCGGGATTCGATGTCGATCTCCTCGAAGCCATCAACGATCCGGGCGATCTCGCCGAGCTTCACCTGGCTGCCATCCTGGCGCGTGACGACGGTGATGCTGGCGAACTCATTGGGCCGGTAGCGGCGTGATTCGGTGCGCACGAGCACATCGCCGGCATCGGTCCGCACCGAGCCTGCCGGGAGATCGAGAGAGCTGGCGCGGACTGCGGCGGTCACCTGGTCAAAGGTGAGTCCGTAGGCGCGCAGATTGTCCTCGGAGACCTCGATGCCGATTTCATAGGGGCGGCTGTTCGCGAGGGTGACCTTGGTGATCTCCGGCAGCGCCTGAAGCTGATCGCGCATCCGGTTGGCCAGCTCCAGGAGGCTGGCCTCGTCGGTATCGGCAAAGACGGCCACGCTGATGACCTCGGAGTTGAGGACCATCTCTTCGAGCGTCGGCGTTTCGGCCTCCTCGGGGAAGTTCGTGATGGCATCGACGCGTGTTTTTACATCGTCCATGACATCGCGGACCTTGAAGCCGCTCTTCACCTCGATCACTACGGAGCCCATCCCCTGCGAGGCGGTGGATTTGATGCGGTCCACGCCGTTGACGTCCTCCACGGCCTCCTCGACCGGCACGCACACGCCGCGTTCGACCTCCTCCGGCGTAGCATTGGGGTAGGGGATGCTCACCAGGACCACGTCGATCGCGGTCTCGGGAAAGATTTCCTTTTTGAGCTTTCCCCATGAGGTGAAACCCACCACGACGACGGCCAGCATCAGCAGGTTGGCGGCGACGTGGTTTTTCGAGAACCAGTAGATGGCTTTTTCCATGGCGTCCGGTCGCGGGCTAAGGTGAGGGCTGGCTGCCCGCGGGCACTGCGCCCTGGGTGTTGATGACGTTGACCTGCATGCCTTCGATCGAAGCGGGCAGGCTGGTGAGGCAGACGCGATCGCCCTCCTTCAGTCCGTCGGAGACGAGCATGGTCGTCGCCGTCCGGCGGGTGACGGTGACCTTTCGCTTGAAGAGCTTTTCGCCATCGCCCACGACGCGGAGGTGTGTTTCATCGAGGAACGCGAGCCGGGGAATTTCGAACACGCCTGGGATGACGCGTCCTTCGACGTCCGCACGAAGAAACAGGCCGGGTTTGAGGAATGCGTTCTGTGGCGTGTCGTCCTCCGCGATCTCGGCCACGAGATAGACGGAGCGGCTTGCGCGCTCGACCTCGCCTTCGGTGCGGACTACGGTCCCCGTCCACTTCATCGGCTGGCCGCCGATCTCGGCGTGCAGCGTCACCTTGCCATCCTGCTGAGATTTGATGAAGGCGAGGTCGTCGAGCGAGACGGGCAGCCGGACTTCGTAGCGACCAGTGGACTCCAGATCGGCGATGCGCGCACCGGGCGGCAGGTAGGAGCCGATCTCGGTGTAGGTGGCGCTCAGGCGACCGGCGAAGGGGGCGCGGATCTTTGTGCGGTCGAGATCACGCCGCGCCCGATCGCGCGAGTCGGCGGTCGCTTCCACACGAGCCTGCGCACTCATGAGCTGGGGCTTGCGGGCGGCCAGATCGGTCGGTTTCTGGCCGGGGGAGATTTTGTTCCAATCACGCAGAGCCTGGTCGGCCCGGGCCTGTTCTTGGATGAGGACGGCGCTGGCATCAGCGAGCGCGGATTCCGCCTGCGTGATGGCGCTGCGGTAGTCGCTGTCGTCGAGTTCGATCAGGATCTCGTTCTCGGCAAAGCGCTCGCCGACCTTGAAGCGCGGAGTGACTCTGCTGACACGACCGGCGACTTCCGCGGCCAGCGTCGTGCGGCGGATGGGATTGACGAGGCCCTGGGAAGGGATCTGGAGCGTCGCGTCGCGTTTGGTTGCGATGAGGACGTTCACGCTGGTGACCAACTGCTCACGCTGCACTTTTTCAGCGACGGGTTTGTTCAGCGCCAGGATGTAAACGGCTCCGCCGGCGGCGCCGAGGATGCCGAGGCCGAGAAGGATGGAAACGAGGGTTCTCATGGCTGGGGTTGTGGGCGCGGCTGGTAGTCGCCGCCGAGGGCGAGGTGAAGATTGACGCGGTTTTCGAGTCGCAGCCGCTGGACGGTGATGCGCTGCGCACGGGTCTGCAGCAGGCGGGTTTGAGCCGTGAGCACCGTGAGCAGGTCTCCCAGGCCCTGCGCATAGTCGGCACGCGCGGACTGGTCCGCCTCCTGGGCGAGGCGCACCGCCTCGTTCAGCGCCTGCTCGCGGGAGGCCAGGTGGCCTTCGTTGGCCAGAGCGGACTCGACCTCGCTGAAGGCGTCGAGAACGGTCTGCTGGAGCGTGGCGAGCGCTTCTTTTTCATCGGCGCGGCGGATGTCCGCCTCTGCGCGGATGCGGCCGCCGGCCAAAACGGGCTGAATCGCATTTGCGGCGATCTGCCACACGCCGAAGTCGCTGTTCAGAAGCTGGCTGAGTTCACCGGTGTTGGTGCCGCCGCTGCCGGTGAGGCTCAGGCGCGGGAAGACGGCACGCCGGGCTTCGGAAAGGCTCCTGCCGCTGGCGGCGAAGCGGCGCTCCGCGGCGAGGATGTCCGGACGGCGCTGAAGGAGTTCGGAGGGCAGACCTGCGGGCGGCGTGCCTCCGGGGGAGGGCAGCCGCGCGTTGCTGGCGATCTTTCCAGACGGATAACGGCCCAGGAGCACCTCCAACTGCCTCTTCGCCGCTTCGAGCTGCTGCTCGCGCTCGGCGACGGCCGCCCGCGTGTTCGCCACGTCGCTGTCGGCGATGCGGAGCTGAGAGGCGGCGCCCTGCTGGTCATCGCCGGCCTTGAAACGCTCGCGCACGGCTTTGGCGGTGGCCTCGTTCGCCGATTGGGTTTCCCGGGCCAGTTGGAGCTGCAGCTGGGCTTCCGCCAGGGCAAACCAGGCGCGTGCGACGCTGGCGGCGATGGAGGTGCGCGCGGCGCGGGCGTCGGCCTCGGCGGCTTCCCCCTGGGCATAGGCGGCGGATTTGCCCGCGCGAATGCGGCCCCACAGGTCGAGCTCCCAGTTCACGACGAGGGAGAGGCCGAAAGTGTTGAACATGCTGCTGGGTACGCCACCGCCGCCGAAAGGGAAGCCGATGAAGTTCTGCTTGGCGCGTCTGGGTGTGAATTCGAGATCGGCAGTGGGATTGCCGGAAACGCCCGCCAGCCGGGTCTGGCCGCGTGCGCGTTCGACGCGGGCGGCTGCGGCTTTCAAGTCGCGGTTGTTCTCCAGGGCCTCCTCCACCAGCGACTCGAGCTTCGCGTCGTGGAATCGCTTCACCCATTGATCATCGACTCCCGCCTTGGCCTCCCTCCCCGCCGCCCAAGTGCCGGGAACGCCGAGATCGAGTTCGGGCAGCCGCGATTTCGGCATCAGGCCGCCGCAGGCGCTCAGCAGAAAGAGTGCACCGACGGAAAGCAGGAGCGCTTTCACCGCCGCCTTCCTCTTGGGCTTCGTCGCGGCGGGCGCGGTGAGTCCGCCCGTGCAGTGCACGACGAGGCGGCGGATCAGGGTTTCGGTATCCGGCGGATTCTCCGTCTCCCCTGCGAAACGCATCGCCATGTCGGCATGGGCCAGCGTGCTGATGAGAGAGCCTGCGGTGAAATTCAGCCGCCAGCAGGCCTCCGCGTGGCTCAGCGCCGGATTCGCACCGCGCAGCGCCTTGGCGAAGCGCATGGCCATGTGCTGAAAGTGCTCCATGGCGCCCGGCGGGATCAAGGCGGTGCGGTCCACCAGGCAGCGTCCCATCAGCTTGAAGAAAAGCTGTTCTGAGAGCGGCGACTGCCGCACCATCTGGATGACGGGCCGCAGGAAGGCATCCACCACCTCGCTCGCAGGGGCGGCCTTTGGCCGGGCGGCGGCCTCGGCGGCATCCAGGAGCCTCAAGCGCTCATTGTTCATGGGAACGACGATCCGGCTGACGATTTCCTCGATCAGCGCTTCCTTGGAGCCAAAGTGGTAGTTCACCGCAGCCAGGTTCACCTCCGCCGACTGGGTCAAGTCGCGCATCGAGACGGATTCAAAGCCCTTCTGGGCGAACAACTCCTCCGCCTTCAAAAGGATGCGATCTCGCGTGCTTGAGTCTTCGGGGGAGCTGAGGGTCATGCGTTCAAACAGGTGTTTGAAAACAGGGAATTTGTCAAACGAACGTTTGAATGCGGGCGGAGATGGGCGGGATGTCGAGGCGGCGGTTCGTAGTTCCCCGTTCGCTGCCGCGCAGCAGATCGTTTCCAAGGAGCGCGTGTGTGTCGAAGACCACTCGCCTGGGCTTTATAGGGATGGTGTGGAAGGCGGGCGCGAGGGGGTGCGCAGCTACAGAGGGGGAGAGGGGCGGAGGGGCGGTGAGCTTGGAATGCGGCAGCCTGCTGCCGCTTTTTCGAGGCCGCCCTGCTGCCGCCGAAGTCCCCGCGTCACCGAAGCAGCCTCTCGGCTGGCGCAAACGCGTGAGCGCTGAGGTGTGGCATTCCCTTGGAACGCTCGACGGCCAGCAGGCTGGCCTGCCGAAAGCGGCAGCAGGCTTCCGCAGTCCATGCCATGCCGTTCCAGGGACGGTCACCCTTGGTGATTTCTCCTCATCTTTGACCTTCTGCCGGAGGATGAGGTCAAGGAATAGGAACCGCAAACTCTCCGTTCTGTCCTCACGCGATCAAGCAAAGCCCTTCTGCCGTTTCGCGTGGATCGCGGCGCTGTATTCGGAGCTGTTGAAGTCAACGTACTGTTCCGAGAGGTCGCTGGTATAGACGGTGTAGCCACTGGTGCCGAGATTGAGGTCGATGGTGACGGTGAACTTGGGCTCCTTGACGACTTTCTCCATTTCGGAGATCGGGGTCTTGGTGGCCAGGCCGCCCTTGCAGGCCAGGAGGCCGCCGAAGAAAATGTCGATGAGTTCCTCACGAATGCGAGCGCCGGAATAGCCGACCGCGTGAATGATGCGCCCCCAGTTCGGGTCACTGCCATTGAAGCTGCACTTCACGAGCAGGGATTTGGCGACGGTCTCCGCCACCTTTCGCGCATCTGCCTGGGTGCGTGCGTTGCGGACGCGGATTTCGACGAACTTGGTCACGCGCTCGCCGTCGCAGACGATCATCTTGGCGAGTTCGAGCATGACCTTGTGCAGGGCGCAGCGGAAGAGGTCGAACTCGGGCGAGTTGCGCTTGATGGCGGGGAGTCCGCTGGCGCCGTTGCTCATGACGATGACGGTGTCGTTCGTGCTGGTGTCGCCGTCGATGGTGATGCAGTTGAAGCTTTTCTCCACGGCGTAGTGCATGGCGCGGTGCATCTCGTTCTTGCCGATTTTCACGTCGGTCGTGATGAAGCAGAGCATGGTGGCCATGTTCGGGCAGATCATGCCGGCTCCTTTGGCGATGCCGCCGATGCGGAAGCTGCCGTCACCGCAGGGGACTTCGATGGCGAAGGTCTTTGGCTGGGTGTCGCTGGTCATGATGGCGCGCATCGCATCATCGGAGCCGGCGGCGTCGAGTTTCGCTACGGCATCCGGCACTTTGGGCAGGATGCGCTGGATGGGCAGCGGCATGCCGATGATGCCGGTGGAGCAGACGAGCACCTGGCGCATTTTGACGTTCAGCTGCTCGGCCACGGCTTTGGTCATGGCCTTGGCGTCCTGAATGCCCTGCACGCCAGTGCAGGCGTTGGCGTTGCCGCTGTTGGCGATGATGGCCCGTGTGTCGCTGTCCTTGATGTGCTGCTGGCACACGCGCACGCAGGCGGCGCGCACTTTGTTCGTGGTGAAGACCGCGTCGGTGACGGTGGGGGAGTCTGAAACGATCAGCGCGAGGTCGAGGCGAGTCGCCTCCGGGTTCTTGATGCCGCAGGTCACCGCCGATGCGCGGAAGCCCCGGGCTGCGGTGACTCCACCGGTGATCACATTGAAGGGGATTCTGGCGTCGCAGGGTTCGTTGTCGTGTTTGGGCGGCATGTCAGATGTTCAGCAGGCCTGCGGCCGGCTCGAAGCCGCAGATGAGGTTCATGTTTTGCACGGCCTGGCCGGAGGCGCCTTTGCCGAGGTTGTCCTCGGTGCTCATGAGAATGAGCAGCCCGGCACGCGAGTCGTAGGACCAGCCGATGTCCACAAAGTTGGTGCCCGTGACGTTTTTCGTGTCGGGAGACTGGTTCGCGCCGAGGAGGCGGACGAAAGGCTGCGAATCATAAGCGGCGTGCAAGGCCGCGCCGATCTGCTCGACGGTGACTCCGGGCTTCAACTGCGCAAAGGTCGTGGTGCAGATGCCGGAATGCGTTGGCATGAGGTGGGGGACAAAGGAGAGCCGCACCTCGCGTCCGGCGGCGATGGCGAGCTCCTGGCCGATCTCGCTCAAGTGCCTGTGCAGAGGCACGCTGTAGCTGCGCACGCTGTTTTGAACCTCGCAGAAGAGCAGGGGGATGCTTTCTTTCCGGCCTGCGCCGCTGGCGCCGCTCATGCTGGCGACGGCGAGCGGTGAATCGGCGAGGAGTCCGGCCTTCAGCAGCGGGATGAGCGGCAGGAGAATGCTGGTGGGATAGCAGCCTGGGCAGGCGATGAGCCGAGCGGCCCTGATTTCGTCGGCACGGACTTCCGGGAGGGCATAGACGGCCTCGGCGAGCAGTTCGGGGGCGATGTGGGCGTGGCCGTAGAACTCCTCATAAAGGGCCGGGCTCCGCAGCCGGAAGTCGGCGCTGAGATCGATCACGCGCAGACCGAGTGCGAGCAGCGGCTTTGCGTATTCGGCGGAAACGCCATGCGGCAGGGCTAGGAAGGCGATCTCCGCTCCTGCGGCCTTCAGGGCTTCGGCGTCCGGGGCGGTGAAGGTCAGCGTATCGGCGAGGCCGACGCCGCGAAAGCGCGGGAATTCTTTGGAGAGCGCTTTTCCGGCGAGCGAGCGTGACGTCACCGCCACAAGTTCAGCGTGTGGATGGCGCAGCAGCAGGCGCAGCAGTTCCGCTCCAGAGTAACCACTGGCTCCAACGACGGCGACTTTGACGGATGCGGACATGATGCGGGGGGCGGAGTATGGGATGTCGCGGCAGCCGTGCAACTCTGAAAAGCGTCTC
>CAMAZK010000176.1 GCA_945863205.1 Akkermansia muciniphila
TTGAATTCGGAGACCTCAAATTCACCCGTGGTGTGATCGACGTAGGCGAGGCCGAGTTTTTTGCCCTCGCGGAAGACGGCGGCGAGGTAGTTCGGGCGGTTCGAGTCCAGCAGGTTGAGGTCATTGATCGTGCCTGCGCTGAGGATCTGCGACACGGCCCGCTCGACGATTTTTCCCGGCGTGGGATCGCTGGTCTGCTCGGCGATGGCGACGCGCTTGCCGGCCTTGATCAGCTTCGCGATGTAGCCCTGTGACGAATGATGCGGCACGCCGCACATCGGCACCGCGTTTCGCTTCGTCAGCGCCACATTGAGGATGGGCGAGGCCACCTTCGCGTCTTCAAAAAAGAGTTCGTAGAAGTCGCCCAGGCGGAAGAACAGCAGCACGTCCTCAGGAAGCTCCCGCCGGATGGCGAGGTACTGCTTCATCATGGGAGTGGTGGCGGCGTCGGACATGGAGGGCGGCAAAGGATTCGGGAGCGGCGAGAATGGGTCAAGATGGGAACGGAGGGAAGTAAGTCTTGATCCCGGCGGACGTTTTCTGGAGTATAACGCCATGACCCAAAAGCAACGCGAAGCCCTGTTTGACCTGTTGACGCTGTCCCTCTACGCGGACGCGCACATCTCCCTGCGCGAGGAGCACCTGCTGGAGTCGGCTTTCATCGCGGAGGGATGGGATTCGAAGTATCCGAAGAGCCTGTTCATCGACGAGTCCTTCGCCCGTGCGCGGGAGATGGCGGAGGACGAGGACTCGATGTTCGACTACATGACGGATCGGGCGCAGAACTTTACCACGAAAGCGGCGCAAAAGGAGGTTCTGGGCGTGATCCAAAACATCCTGAAATCCGACGGAGAGACGCCTGCGGAGAACGAATTCTACAGCCTGCTGGCGCAGGCGCTGCCGAAGACGGGCAAGTAGCGCGCTGCTTCACTTCAAGGCGGGTCCGCCGCCATGAGCTGCTACTGCCTCCCCGGCGGCGGATCACTCGTCACCTTTCGAGATCAGCATCCGCATGAGGGCGAACATGAGCAGGAGGAAGATGACGCCCGAGATGGCAGCGATGCCGGCGGTGGCGCCGGGAGGCATGCTCTGACGCCCTGCGGCCACACCGGTCCAGCCGAAGCCGACGAAGAAGGAAATCACGGTGCGGAGGGAGAAAAGCCTGGCGGCGTTTCTTTTGTCGCCGCCCTGAGGAGGGCCGTTGAAGTCGGAACCGCGGCCCATGAAGGCGCCGATGACAGAGAAGGCGAGCAGGACGGAAGCGAGGATGGAAACAGCCCAGTAAAGCTGTGCACCCGAGATGAGGCCGGACAACGATGCGATCACGAAGTGGTGGGAGGGTGCAGGGTGCCGCGAGAGGCCGGAACGAGGACCATCACAGACCGGGCGGCCGCTCGGAGGCCTTGCGCAGCGGCTTTTCCGCGGTGTCTGGTCGGGCGCCGGGATCGAAGGGGACGCCGCCGAAGACCTGCGCACCGGAGGCGCCGCCCATGACCAGCGTGGGCCGGTTTCCATCATCGTCGCGGAAGTAGTTCCGCCGGTGGAGTTTGCCGTCGGGATTGACGATGGCGTGGCAGTAGATGTGAGGCTGGGCGAGGAAGAAGACGTGGAGCCTGTTGGTGGCGTCCATGGCGATCTGGGGCTGGTTGACCATGTTCACGGGGCCGAGCAGAAAGGTGGAGAGGTAGGCACCGGTCGCGTCATCGGTGATCCGGCAGTAGAGCTGCAGCGTGTTGAGTTCACGAAAGAGGATGATCTGGTAGCGCCGGGCGCGGCCCGCATTGCGGAAGCCCTCCGGGACGCCGTAGGGCCGGTCGAAGAGGTTCGGCTTGGCGTCCGTGATGGTCATCCGCTCACGATTCGAGGCGTAAAACTGGCCGCTGACGGGGTGAAGGACGTTCGCGACGATGTGGAAGACGCCGAGGTCGGCCGTGGAGTAGCCGCCGGAGATTTCCACGGTGTGCTTCGTGGTGCCGCCGGCCTTTAGCGTGAGCGGCTCCTCGGCGCCGATGCTCACCGGCGAAAGAGCGCGCCCGGTGGATTCGGTGATCTCGAAATGCAGCCAGTCACGGGCACCATGACCGCCCACGATGACATCGGCTCCGGACCGGTTGATGATCGTGACGATGGCCACCACCGGCTCCCCGGTGAGGAACTGGTTTTTGTTCAACGAAACGTTGGTGACGTACTGCCCGCGCACGACCGTGGCGGAAAGGAAGACGATCAAAAGCAGAAGCAGGCGGTTCATACGCGTCAGGGTGGGGTTGGGGCAGGGGGCGGCGGCTGGCTGGAGGCGATGCGGAAGCCGCGGGCCAGTGTAGCCTCGTTCGCCGATTCTGGGAAGCGCCGATCTGTGAGCAGCTGGGGATCACTCTTCAGGCCGAAGTGACCGCCACGGACGACGGGCACTTTCACATCGATCAAATCGGGATGCGTCGGCCATTCGCCATCGGTCGCCTCTCCGGAGGTCCACTCGCTGACATTGCCGGCCATGTCGCATACGCCGAAGGGGCTGACGTCCTTGGTGGTGCGGGAGATCGGCGCCCAGAGGTTGAAGCCGTCCACGCGTCCGCCTTTGCCCTTGCCGGAGGCGACATAGTCGTCACCGAGATTGGCAGCACCGGCTTCCGGCTGATTTCCCCATGGGTAGCGGAAGCCATTGGGGCCGCGGGCTGCTTTTTCCCATTCCTGCTCGGTCGGCAGCCGCTGGCGCTTCCACTTTGCGAATGCGTAGGCGTCCCACCAGTCCACCTGGGTGACGGGAGTGTTCAGCGTGACGCTTTCGCCCTTGGCGGAGGCGCCGCTGCGGGCGGCTTCGAGGGTGGTCGTCCAGTTCACGGGCTCGTGCCCCTTTTTCGTCTTCGGCTGCAGCGGGTGGTCAAAGGCCGCCGGGGCGCTCTGCGCCAGGGCTTCGAGAAACTCCGCGTACTGTCCGATCGTCACCTCGTGCTTGCTGATCCAGAATTCCGGCAGCCTGATCGCCTCGTTCTTCTGGTAGGTAAAGGTGCCCGCCGGGATGCTCACGAACTCGATCGGCCGCGCCACCGCGTCCGACGTGCGGGAATCCACCGTGCCGTTCATCATCGCGCCCAGGGTGGCCACCACGATGAGGATCACGACGACCGAAGGCCACACCCACCAGGGCTTCCGGCCGCGCTCGTCAACGGGCAGCGACTCGGATTCGATCTTTCGCACGATGCTCCGGGTGCGCATCTCGCCGCGGATGTCGTCGAGCGCCAGTTGCAGCCCGGGCCAGTCATGGGCGGAGCTGCTGAGGGATTTCAGCAGTCCCCGGGCCTTGCCTTCGGCTGTCAGAGGGCGCAGCAGTTCGAGAAAGGAGTGCACATCCGCCTTGGTGTCCTGCTTTCTCTCGCTCACAGGGCGGAAGATGTTCACCACGCTGGCTTGGTTGTCCGTGTCGATGTAGATGTCGCGCGTCATCATCTTGCGCGGGCTGCAGTCGCGGGCTTCGGCGAAAATCATCGTCTCGCAGACGCCGTGCAGCACCTCCGCGAGCTGGCGCTCACCGAGCATTTCCCCCGCTGCTTCCAGTTCGGCAAGGCTGCGCCCGCGGGGCAGCTCCCGGGTGTAAAAGAGCCATCCGTTCGCCTCTCCGGCCTCGTACAGCGGGGCGATGCGCGGGTGGGTCAAGGAGGCCTTCACCCGCGCCCGCAGGCGGAATTTCTCGACGACATCCGGCTGGCTCAAAAACTCCGGGCGCAGCAGCATCAGCGCCACGGGCCGCTGCACCGCCACCTGCATGGCGCGGTAGGTTTCCGACTCCTTGTCCAGGTGGAGACGCTCCAGCACCTGGTAGTTTCCCAAAACGGTGCCCGGCACCATCAGCGGGGGCGGGCCTCCGGATTCCACCGGGCGGGCCAGCAGGGACTCCACGCGGTCCACCAGCTTTTCGGGTGCGTAGGGCGCGTCTTTCAGCACCATGTCGTCGGCGATCTGCGCTTCGAATCCGGCGAGATCGTAGCGGGTGGTGAAAAGCACCCGCGTTTCCGGGAAACGGTCCCTCGCGAGGTCCCGCAGCTCGAATCCCGTTTCGTTGGACGCGAAAATCGCCTCCGTCACCAGCAGGTCGAGCGCTTCTGTCCCGGCGATCCATGCCTTGGCCAGTGCCGGTCCGGGCACATCCACGATGGTGGCCTCGGGGAACCGGGCTCGGAGCGCCTTCGCGCGAGTGCCGCGCAGGGCGGCGTTGGAATCAACAAACAAAAGAGTCATGTAGGCTTGGCGGCGATCATCTCCCCACGGGCGGGAGCAGCGGATTCCCGCCGCCGGGCATGGCCCCTGGCGGCGATCCGAACTCCAGGAGATCGCGCGGCTCGGCGGCCACATCCTGGAGCTTGTTGTTATAGTAGAGGCGCAGCATGTAGCCGTAGTACGTGCGCTGTCCATGCTGCTGGATTTCTGCGGGGGAGAGCGGTGGCAGATGGTAAATGACGTCCAGCGTCTCCTCCCCGCCCCCACTCCAGTCCACCGGCGAGGATTGCCAGGTCTCGACCGGCTCGGGGGCGATGGACTGCGCCACCTGCTTTCCATTGACCCGGTCGAAAAAGAAAACCTCGAGATCCATCGCCTGGCCGTCCACCGTCTGGCTGCCCGCCCGTACGATCGGCACGCGCAGCACGTAGCGCTCGCCATTGTTCGTGGCGAAATCGCGCACGACCTGGCAGGCTCCCAGGCGCAGACGTTTTTCACCCTCGGCAATAGCCGCCGAATTCACCAGCGGAGAGGCCGTGGCGGCCGGACCTGCCCCGAGCCGCCTCGCGGCCAGCGCGAAAAAGCTGCCCGCCCGCGTCTCTCCCAGCAGTTGGATGCGCCGCCAGTTGTCCGTGGCCTTGTCGGTGATGCCCATCTGCTCGTAGGTCTGCGCCAGTTCGGCGATGACGGCCGGATGATCGGGGTTCAGCTGATCGGCCCGCTTCAGCATCTCCAGCGCTCCCTGCATGTCGCTCATGCCGCGGATTTCCTTTGCCGTGGTCACGACGTAGTCCACATCACGCAGCAGCTCGGCGGCCGGGTCGGGCTTGACCACCGGCGTTTGTGAAAAGGTCGGAGCTGGAGCTGGAGTGGGGGCAGGCGCCGGAGCGGCCCCGGGGAGGCTGGCTTGCGGCGGGGTGGAGGCCTGCGGAGGTGAGGCGGGCATCGTTGCCGGGACAGCGGGTGCCGCAGCCATAGGCGGCGGAGCCAAAGGTGCCGCCACTGGAGCCGGCGCAGGTGCACTCGGCTGCTGGAAGGAGCCGATCGGTGGTGGTTGATTCGAAACGACGGGCGCACTCACCGGCACCTGGGGTGCGGCCAGGACGCCCGGAGGCGGAGGCTGGATCGCAGCCGGTGTGGCGGCGATCTGGCCGATCTCCGGCACCACGCTCGTTTTTTCAGAAACGGCGGTCACCGGGGGCGTCACGACCGGCACCGGCGGTTTCGGAGCAGCCGCGTCATCAGACACCAGCAGATTCACTGCCAGGCCGATCTGCACCAGAACCAGCACGCCCAGCGTTCCCCACGCCGCTGCGGAGGCACGTTCGCGGTCTGGGGCGAGGATGGTGGAAGATGGCGTCACGGTTGCTGTAAAAGGGGCGTATGGTACGGTTTAGGCTTTCCAGTGTCAATGCTCCAGGGTTCTTCGTTCAAATTGCCGGAAGGTCACACCCTGCCGCAGGGAGTTCACGCCTTGGAAACGTCACCGCACCTCCAGGCGTGTGATTTTTCCTTCACTCCTGCCGAAATCGCCCTGCGCCTCCACCATCGGGCCGGTTTCATCTGGCTCGATTCCTCGCTCCCCCATCCCGGTGCGGTCTCGGTGCTCACCGCCGGGCCGGTGGAGGTGCTGGAAGGCCACATCGACCGCGACTGGGAAAAAGTCCGCGCCGCCCTGGCTGCGCCCCGGGCCGCCGCCGGCGGCCTCTACGGCTGGGTCGGCTACGACGGCTGCTTCGTCTTCGGCGTTTATCCTCACGGCCTCGTCTATGATCACGATTCGGCCGGCTGGTATCAGTTCGGGGATTTCAAACTGCCCGAATCCGCCCCCGAACTCGGAAAAGCACCGCAGCTCCGCTTTGAGCCCCAAGTCAGCCGTGAAGACTTCATCCGCAGCGTCCGGCGTGCGCAGGCCTACATCGCCGCAGGAGACATTTATCAGGTGAACCTCTCCTACCGGTGGAAAGCCGCCTGGACCCGGGACGCGGACGCCTTGGCACTCTACTTGAAGCTGCGCACCGTCTCTCCCGCTCCGCATGCGGCCTTCATGCGGCTGGCCGGTACCACTGTCCTGTCCGCCTCCCCCGAGCTGTTTCTGCACATGGACGGGGCGCGCATCGCCACCCGCCCGATCAAAGGCACCCGGCCCCGGTTCGCCAACGATCCCGCACGCGATGCCGAAGCCGTGCGCGAACTCACCACCTCCGCCAAAGAACGCGCCGAACTGCTCATGATCACCGACCTCGAACGCAATGACCTCGGCCAGGTCTGCGAGTTCGGCAGCGTCGCCGTGCCCGAGCTGTGGCGGGTGGAAAGCTTCGCGCAGGTGTTTCACCTCGTCTCCACCGTCACCGGCACGCTCAGGCCGCACGTCGATCACGTCGATGCCTTCCGTGCCTGCTTCCCCGGCGGCAGCATCACCGGCGCACCGAAAAAACGCGCCACCCAGATCATCGCCGAGCTCGAACCGCATCCACGCGGCCTCTACACCGGCGCGATCGGCTGGTTCGGCTTCGACGGCCGCAGCCAGTGGAACATCGCCATCCGCACCGCCGTGCAAAAAGGCGATGAAATCACCTTCCACGTCGGCTCCGGCATCGTCGCCGACTCCGTCCCTGAAAAAGAGCACGAAGAGACCCTGCACAAAGCCGCCGGAATACTGGCGGCCGCAGCGTGAATGCCCGAAGCGGGCTTCGACAAAACGACCATCCGGCCCGCCTTCGTGATCTTTTGGGTGGCCATGACAGGGATGACTTTTCTATGATCACCCGAATTCCATGGAAACGCCGCTCTCGCCCCTCGACTTCGCCCGCCGTGCCCGCCGCCTCTATGCCGACCGCGAGGCGGTGGTCGATGGTGACCGCCGTTTCACCTACCGCGAGTTCTTCGAACGCTGTGACCGCTGGTCGTCTGCACTGCAAAAGCTTGGCGTGCAGCCGGGAGAGCGCGTCGCCACCATCGCACCGAACACGCATGCGCATCTGGAGGCGTTTTACGCCATTCCGCAGATCGGCGCGGTCATCGTGCCGATCAATTTCCGCCTCACTGCGGCTGACTTCGCCTACATCTTGAACCATAGCGGCGCGCGCGTCGTCTGCGTGCATCCCGACTACCTCGATGCCGTCGATTCGATTCGCGATCAGGTGCCTGGTGTGGAGTATTTCATCGCTCTCAGCGGTTCCAAGGATGGTTGGACCGACTATGAGGCTGCGCTGGCCGCCTCCGCGCCGGATTTCACGCCCGCTGAGGTCGTCGAGACGGAAATGATCGCGCTGAATTACACCAGCGGCACCACGGCGAATCCGAAGGGCGTCATGGTCACGCATCGCAACACCGCCTTCAACATCATGGGCCACCTCATGCACACGCACCTCACGGCGGCGGATCGCTATCTCTGGGTGCTGCCGATGTTTCACGCCAACGGCTGGACCTTCGTCTGGACCATCACTGCTGTCGGCGGTCGTCATGTGTGTCTGCCGAAGGCCGACCCCAGGCTCATCTTTGAATCCATCACCAGCGAAGCCGTCACCCTGCTCTGTGCGGCACCCACGGTGCTCATCGGCATGGCGAATGCACCCGAAGAACTGCGCAGGAACGTCCCGCGTGGAGTGCGCGTCATCACCGCCGGGGCGCCTCCCGCCGCAGCCACGATCGAGCGCATGGAAGGCGAACTCGGCTGGGAAATCACCCATGTTTATGGTCTCACCGAGGTTTCGCCCATCGTCACCATCGCCGAATCGCGTCCCGAACACGCGCAGCTTGATCCTGCCGATCGTGCCGTGATCAAATCACGCCAGGGCGTCGAATATCTCGCCAACGCCGAGGTCCGTGTCGTCGATGAGGAAGGTAAAGAAGTCGCCCAGGACGGCGCGTCGATGGGCGAGATCATCATCCGCGGCAATGCCGTGATGAAAGGCTACTACAAGGACCCCGAAGCCACCGCGAAGGCAATCCGCAACGGCTGGTTCTACAGCGGAGACGCCGCCGTCGTGCATCCAGACGGCTACATCGAAATCCGCGACCGCTGGAAGGACATCATCATCAGTGGCGGTGAAAACATCTCCTCCGTCGAAGTCGAAGGCGTGCTGCTGCGTCATCCCGCTGTGCAGGAATCGGCCGTCGTCGGCCTGCCGCACGAAAAATGGGGCGAAACTCCGCAGGCCTTCATCGTCCTCAAACCCGGCGCCGAAACCACGCCCGAAGCGCTGCGCTTGTTCTGCCGCGAACACCTCGCCCACTTCAAAGTGCCGCACGGCTTCGAATTCATCGCGGAGTTGCCGAAAACGGCGACCGGGAAGATTCAGAAGTACGTCCTGCGTGGCGGGCGTGCGAATATCACGAGACAGTAGCCATCTCGCTCCGCGAGATGAGCACAGCGCACTCGCCAGTAGGACAACGCCTCGCAGAACGCCGAGTTTACCTCGCCGGCAACACGCCCAGCTCGTCACGCGGAGCGTGACGGCTACCTTGCTTCGCGCTCGAGCTCACTGCCCAGCGAGCTTCCCATCCTCCACGTGCACCGTGCCGCCGCGCACCTCGATCTTCTCCCGCGCCTCCTCCACCGGCACATGACGCGGCGTGTTCGCAGGTGAACCCTGCGTCCGCGCCCAGCGGATGCCGTTCGCGATCACGCGCTGCACGTCGGGGTGATGGTAGATCGGATACACTTCATGCCCCGGACTGAAGTAGAAGATGCGTCCGCTGCCGCGCGTCCACGTCGCGCCGCTGCGGAAGACCTCGCCGCCTTGGAACCACGACACAAAGATCAGCTCGTCCGGCGTCGGAATGCCGAAGGGCTCGCCATACATCTCCGATTGCTCGATCTCGATGCAGTCGCCCAGGCCCGCCGCGATGGGATGCCCCGGATTCACCACCCACACGCGCTCCCGCTCGCCCGCCTCACGCCAGCACAGCGCACAGCTCGTGCCCATCAGCCGCTTGAAGACCTTCGACCAGTGCCCGGAGTGCAAAACGATCAATCCCATGCCCGCCAACACGCGTTGCTGCACCCGCGTCACCGTTTCATCGAGCACCTGATCATGCGCCGCATGCCCCCACCACAGCAAAACGTCCGTGTCATCGAGAATCGCCTGCGAAACACCTTGCTCCGGCTCTTCCAGCGTCGCCGTGCGGATGATGAAGTCGTCGTTCTGGCCCAAAACCTCCGCCAGCAGCCCATGAATCCCCTTCGGGTAAATCGCCGCCACTGTCGTGTTCTGACGCTCGTGCAGGAATTCGTTCCAAATGGTGACGCGGATGGGAGAATTGGACATGAGGGTGTGATCAAAGTCGGATTTTCAGTCGAAATTATGCCGGTTAACGCTTCAGCTTCGTCTCCAAATCAGATACGGCTTCGAAGACAAACGATTTGGATCGCTTCCGCTGATTTAAAAAACCTTTCTCCACTAGGTACAACACGTCCGAACGTGCGGTGCCATAGCTGATGCGATGGCTATTTTGATGGCTCTCGATGGTGAAGATGGTATCGGGATGGCGGATGGCCTTATTCAGCAGCGCCTCTTGGCGGTGATTGAACTCACCGAGACCACGCAGCAGACTGCTCGCTTCACGGATCTGCTTCGATTTACGCTCGATGTAGTCATAAAGCGCTCGCGCGGCCTCTTCGATGACGGTGAACTGGTGCAGCAAGAAGTAATTCACATCGTTGCCGTCCGTCTCCGTTTTCA
>CAMAZK010000177.1 GCA_945863205.1 Akkermansia muciniphila
AGAAAACCCTGCGCGGCAGCCTCTACGGCAGCACCCAGCCACGCACCGACCTGCTCTTGCTCATCGGCATGCATCAGCTCGGCCACCTGATGCTGGATGAACTCGTCACCCAGCGCTACCCGCTTGAAGGCATCAACGAAGCTTACGACGCGCTCCAGCGTGGCGAGGTGGCGCGGAGTCTGATCGTGTTTGATTGATCACGAAATGATCTCCTTGATTGGATGCTGCGGAAGCACGCCGGTGAGCCTCGCATCCAGTCCCTGGAACTTGTAGCTGAGGCGCTCGTGGTCGATGCCGCACTGGTTGAGGATGGTGGCGTTGATGTCGTTCAGGTGGGCGGGGTCGGTGGCGATGTTGTAGCTGAAGTCATCGCTCTCGCCGTAGCTGGAGCCGCCTTTGATGCCGCCGCCGGCCATCCACATGCAGAAGTTTCGCGGATGATGATCGCGACCGTAGTTCGTCTGCGAGAGACCGCCCTGCGAATAGACTGTGCGGCCAAATTCACCGCCCCAAATGACGAGCGTGCTATCGAGCAGGCCACGTTGTTTGAGATCGGTCAAAAGAGCGCCGATGGGCTGATCGGTGTCGCGGCATTGCAGGCGGATGTCGGCAGGCAGATTGCCGTGCTGGTCCCAGCCGCGATGCAGCACCTGCACCACGCGTGTGCCGCGTTCGATGAGGCGACGCGCTAGGATGGCGCTGGCGGCAAAGCTGCCCGGCTTGAGCACTTCGGGGCCATAAAGGTCGAGCGTGGCCTGGCTTTCCTGTTTCAGATCGACCAGCTCCGGCACGCTCGTCTGCATGCGAAAAGCCATCTCATACTGCGAGATGCGCGTCTGGATTTCGGGATCGCCGAACTTCTCAAAGCTGTGCGCGTTCATCTGCGCCAGCGTGTCGAGCATCGCGCGACGGTTCGCGGGCGAGACGCCATCGGGATTCTGAATGTAGAGCACCGGATCGCCCACGGCACGCAGCGCCACGCCGCTGAACTGGCTCGGCAAAAAGCCGCTGCTCCACATGCGGGTGAAAAGCGCCTGCGCCATCGCCTTCGCGCTCCACGTCGGCGTCAGCACCACAAAGGCCGGCAGGTCATTGCTCTCGCTGCCGAGACCGTAGGCCAGCCACGAGCCGAGGCTCGCAAAGCCCGGCACCTCGCGTCCGGTCATCACAAAGGTGCACGCCGGGTCGTGGTTGATCGCGTTCGTGTGCACCGTCTTGATCAAAGCGATGTCATCGACGTGCTTCGCCGTGTGCGGCAGCAACTCGCTCACCCAGCGCCCGCTCTGCCCATGCTGCGCGAACTTGAAAAGGCTCGGCGCCACTGGAAACCGCGCCTGCTTGCTCGTCATGCCCGTCAGTCTTTGCCCGCCCTGCACGCTCGGTGGCAAGTCCTTGTCATACCACTGCTGCAGGCCCGGTTTGTAATCCCAAGTATCGAGCTGCGACGGCCCACCGTTCATGTGCAGATAAATGACCGCTTTTGCCTTCGCCGCAAAGTGCGGCAACCCCGGCAACGGCTCATGCACCTGTGTTTTGGATGCCGCGAAAGCGTCATTGCCCATCGCATACGTCAAACCGAGCCCGCCGAGGCGCAGGCCGCTGTTCCCGAAAAACTGACGGCGGGTTTGGAGGAGATTGGATTCAAAGAGAGGATTCATGGGAAGGTGTTTCAGGATCAAAGTTTGCCGATTTTAAGGCATGTGACTTGTCGCGGCAGCGTCGTGGAGTGCGGTGGCAGAGGGGCATGGCGCAGGCCATGCCCCGACGACACCGCTGTCGAAAGCGAGAAGAGTGATCTCTGGCCGAACCTCACCATCAAGCACGCGACAGCGGTGTCGCGCCTAGGCTTGCCACCGCACTCCACGACGCTGCCGCGCCATGCGATGCAATAGAATGGAGAATCACCGATCATGTTAGTTGCGGCTCACCGTTTCATCCAAGTTCAGCACCAAATTGGCGATCAAAGTCCACGCAGCCGTCTCAGCAGGAGCGACGATCCTCTTCGGCGTCGATTCACCGACTGAAATGGCCTTCTCGGCGGCTTGGGGGTCTTTTTGATACAACGCGCGTTGTTTCGCCAAGGCGGCGGTGAGCATCGAAAACTCCTTCGAGTCCGGTTTTCGGCTCAAAACGGTGCGGAAGAGCCAATTGAGCTTCGCGGAGTCATCTGGGCCGCCTTCGGCGATCACACGCTCGGCGAGCGCTCTTGCGGCTTCGAAGTGCTGGACGTCGTTGAGGAGCTGGAGGGCTTGCATCGGCGTGTTGCTGCGTTCGCGTCGGGTGCAGCTTTGTTCGCGGTTGGGCGCGTCGAAGTTGCTCATGAAGGGCGGCGGGGCGGTGCGCTTGAGGAAGCTGTAAAGGCTGCGGCGGTAGAGCGACGGACCGTGGTCTTGCAGATAGTAGCGTGTGTTGCTGTCGCCGTAGCCGACGGGTTCCCAGATGTTCGGCGGCTGGTAGGTGCGCACGCCGCGACCACCCATATCGAGATTGATGAGGCCGCTGACAAAGAGAGCGTTGTCGCGGATCTGCTCGGCATCGAGACGGATGCGAGGGCCACGGGCGAGCAGTCTGTTCTCTGAATCGGTCTGATCGGACCGATCTGACGGATGTTTGGAATTTTGGCGAAACGCCTTTGTCATGAGCATTTCCTTGATCAGCGCTTTCACATTCCAGCCGCTCTTTTGAAAACGCACCGCTAGATCATCGAGCAGCTCTGGATGGCTCGGAGGCTCGCCCTGGGAGCCGAAGTCGTGGCTGGTCTTCACCAAACCGATGCCGAAAACCTGCTGCCAGAAGCGATTCACCGTCACGCGGGCTGTCATCGGGTTTTCAGGAGCCACTAGCCAGTTCGCGAGATCGAGTCGCGTTGCGCGAGCACCGGTTTTCTTCAGCGGATGAAAGGCAGCGGGCGTGGTGGGCTCGACCTTGTCGCCGAGTTTGTTGTAGGCACCGCGCATGGCGATGAAGGTGTCGCGCGGCTTTTCTTCATCGCGGAAGATGAAGGTGCCTGGAATGGCCAGATCGGCCGCGGAACGAGTGACTCGTGCCACCTCCCAAGCCATGCGGTGCTTGGCGTGTTCATCGGAAATCGGGTGGACGATGCGGGCGAGGTAGAAGTGCAGCAGTGCCTCGCGTTCTTTGGCCTCAGCAGCACTGGCTTCGCGTTCGGCATCGGCCTGCTTTTTGGCAAAGGCAGCAGTGGCTTCAGGTGTCGGATTGGCTTCCAGCTTTGGCAATTTGGCCTTCAAGGCGGCTAGGCGGGTTTGGCGCAGCTTGGCGGGATCAGTCATCAGAGTGCCCACCAGCGCCCCAGGCACTTCGGCAGGCTGCTTTTTGCCAGCGCTCACCGCTTTCCACCAAGCCGTGAACGACGCCAGCAGATCTGCCGACGACGAGATCTGGCTAGTGACGGCGCACAAATCCCACACGACCGTGCCACCGACCTGCTGCACGGCGATGCTGCTGATGCGACCTCCCGCTTTCAGGCCGAGCGCGGCAGGATCAAAGCTCAGCAAAGTCCACAAGCCTGGCTTTGGCAGCGGACCGGCGGTGACGGCATCTTCTTTTCCATAAGTCGTCGCTTCAAAGACCTTGGCATCGCCCCACAGAATGCGGCGACCATTGAGCTCAATGCAAATCACTCCCGGCGTGTTTAGCGGATCAAGCCGCACCCAGGCGCTGACTCGTGGCGAATCACCCACGATGATCGGTTGAAGCGTCGGCGTGATGGTCTCCTGGCTGAACTGGCCGTTGCTGAGCTGCAACACCCGCTGGCCTGACTTTGCTCTGAACGCAGGCTGCTTCAGCCATGCGCTGGCATTGCGCGTGGTATTCCGAGTCTCGGAACCGAGGGCGAATTCATCATCGAAGATCACCTGAGTGGTCGTCTGTGCCGCCGCTGCGGGTTTGCCCATCGCCGGGTCCGTGTAAGCGACCTCTTTGATGAAGTCTTCGAGCCGCTTCAGAGTATCCGCCTCGGTTTTTGTCGCGACTTCGAGTGCTTTTTGCTGCTCGGGCGTCGGCAGGCGCAGGTAGGGCTCCGTGGTGTTGATGTTCTTGTCCATCGGCGGATCGGCGCTGCTGTAGAAGAAGGCGTAAAGCGAATAAAACTCTGCCGTGGTCAGCGGATCGTATTTGTGATCGTGACACTGCGCGCAGCCACCGGTGAGGCCGAGCCACGCGGTGGTCAGCGTGGCCGCGCGGTCCACCGCATAGAGATGGCGGTATTCCTCGTCGATCGCGCCGCCTTCACTGGTGGTCACATTGCAGCGTGAGAAGCCAGTGGCGATGAGTTGATCACGCGTGGCATTCGGGAGCTGGTCGCCCGCGATCTGCCACACGGTGAATTGATCAAAGGGCAGGTTCTCATTGAAGGCCTTCACCACCCAGTCGCGGTAGGCCCACATGTTCCGCTCGTTGTCGAGATGCAAGCCGTGCGTATCCGCATAACGTGCCACATCCAGCCAATGCCGCGCCATCTCCTCGCCAAAGCGCGGCGACTTCATATAGCGGTCCACCATCGCCTCGTAGTTGCCGTCTTTTAAATAGGCCTCCACCTCCGCCAGCGTCGGCGGCAGCCCGGTGAGCGTGAACGACACGCGGCGGATGAGCGTCTCTTTGTCCGCTTCATCGGCGAAGGCTAGTTTGTCCTTCGCTTGGCGGTCGGCGAGAAACGCGTCGATGGAGGTTTCAAGTTTCTGAGTTTCAGGTTTCAAGTTGTCCGGCTTGGAACCTGAAACTTGAAACTTGGAACCTGGAACCGGCACCTCAAACGCCCAATGCTTCTGATACCCCGCGCCCTGCTCGATCCAGAGCTTAAGCGTGTCCTTCTGCTTCTGCGTGAGCTTCTTGTGCGACTTCGGCGGCGGCATGAGGTCGTCCTCGTCCGTCGTGATGATGCGCTGCCAGACCTCGCTCTTCGCCAGATCGCCCGGCTTGATCGGAAACGCGCCTTCTTTGGCCGTGTAGGCACCTTCCGGCGTATCGAGCCGCAGTTCAGCTTCGCGCTTCTTTGAATCAAAGCCGTGACAGGCAAAGCAGTTCTCCGAGAGGATCGGGCGGATGTCGCGGTTGAAGCTGAGCTTGTCAGCAGCAAAGGCCGAACTGGCAGCAAGCAGGAAGAGAATGGACGCGGCACGAGTCATGGATGGGAAGGCTTACGCGGAAGGGGTGGCCAACCTTCCCCTCATCCCTTGCCGTTTCCAGACAAACTCTTGGCTTATCTTGCTCAGCGCATGGCTCACCCAATCGCCCGCTTCAGCGCATTCGCGGTGATCCGCTGCACGCGCTCATCGGGTCCGTGTGGTCGTGAAAAGTGGCTCCAGGGGATCATGTGGCCGGGGGGATCGCTCAGGCCCTGGCTCCAGAAGATGGTGGTGGCGTTGAAGACGATGTTCTTCTTCGGGCCTTCGAAAACAGTGGCGGCGTATTTGCCGAGGCGCACGCCGCTGGCCCACACATTGCCTTCAGCGATGATTTCAAGACCAGCCCGGCTGGTATCGGGATCGCCGTGGAATTCCCAACCGACGAGGCCGGGGATGCTGTCGCCCTTTTTCATGCCGGTGCCTTCAAAGAGCCAGTGATCAGGCAGAGCGCAGGTCCAGTCGCCGCCGCCGTTGAAGGGGACGATGGTGCGCGCGCCGATGATGTCGCGTTCGTCGGGGCCAGGGTTTTCAAAGGGGCCGAGCACCTTTGAGTAGGCTTCTTTTTCCTCCTCACGAAACTCGCCGAAGCATGTCTCGCGGGTGAGGCGTCGGTTCGCATCGCCTTTGGCATTCGGAGTGAAGGGAGTGACCATGTAAACGTCGTTGGCCGAGAGCCAGAGCACGCTGAGGCCGTCAGCGATGGCT
The DNA here is from genome assembly GCA_945863205.1 of Akkermansia muciniphila. Lineage (GTDB taxonomy): Bacteria > Verrucomicrobiota > Verrucomicrobiia > Verrucomicrobiales > Verrucomicrobiaceae > Prosthecobacter. The sequence goes on from CAMAZK010000177.1 coordinate 5,850, forward strand.
TGCTTGACGTTGTGGAACTGCCGCACGTCCCAGTATTCGTCGTGGCCGATGCTGATCATGGTTTTGGCACGGCTCAGATTGGCGGGATCGAGATTATCGACGTTCGAGCAGTAGGTCACGTCGTAGCCCTCTTTTTCCAGCCAGTAGCACAGCGGGTATTCCCAGAGCAAGAACTCGCCACTGCCCATGCTCTGCGGGTTGTCGAAGATCTGGTTGTACTTGGCGTAAGGCCGGTCAAAGCTGCAACTGACGCCGGGAGCGTGTGCGGCGCGAGGATCCGTGTAGAGCGATTCATTCACCGGCCAGCGATTGTATGCCTGCCAAGTGTTATCACTGCACTGGAAGAGGATGTCGGCAGGGCGATCATCTTTGACGATGAAGATGACGTAGCTCTGCCAGTAGGGCTTGTTTTCATCCTCGGGCAGGGTGGAAAGACGTCCGAGATAAACGCCGCTGGGCCAGTCGGCGGGAATCGTGAGCGTGGTGGAAGCCTCCCACTGGCATTCGCGGAGTCGATTTTCGCCCATCTCGGGCACCGGCTGTTCTTTGCCCTGGAAAGGTCCGAGCGTGGTCATCAGGCGCGAACCCGCACCGTCGTAGTAACCCATGCGGAAGATGTCGATGGTGAATTTGGCCACAGGCTTCGTGCTGACGAAGATGTCGAGCTTCTCACCAGCTTTGATCGACTGACGCGAGCAGTAGCCTTCGATGAGCGAGGTGCGGTAGGAGGTTGCGCTGTCTGGTCGCATGCGTGTCAGCTGGAAGCTGGCACCAGCCTTCGCGTTTTCGGTTTTGATGAGATCAGGCTGCGCGGGAGCGGCGGCTGACGAGGGCGTCCGCACTCCTGAGGCAATTGCGGCGGCTGTGGAGGTCTTGAGGAAATCGCGGCGATCCATGATGGCTAAACCAACGTCGTTGCGTTTGCTGCTCATGCTTCGTGTTCTTCTTCTCCTTGTCTTTTGTGTCTCCGCGGTCATCGCGCGAGCCCAGACGCCACTTCGGATCGTGCTGGCGGGCGATTCCACCGTCGCCTCGGTGGCCCAGCCTCCAAAGGACCGGCCCACCCTCGCGGGCTGGGGGCAGATGCTGGGTGAGTTTCTGCCGGAGGCGGAAGTCATCAATCACGCGCGGTCGGGAACCAGCACTAAGAGCTTCAGGGATCTAGGATTGTGGGAACGTGTGTTGAAAGAGAAGGGCGACTGGGTGCTGATTCAGTTCGGCCACAACGATCAGAAAGATGACCCGAAGCGCCACACCGATCCAGCCACGACCTACCGCGAAAATTTAAAGGCATTCATCCGCGAGGTGCGCGAGAGCGGCGGCAAACCTGTGCTCGTCACTTCCGTGGCCCGCCGTGTCTATGTGGACGGGAAGATGACCACCTCGCTGCTGCCTTACGTCGATGCAGCGAAGGCGGTGGGCCGGGAAATGAAGGTCCCGGTGGTGGATCTGCACCAAGCGAGTTTCGCGTTGTTCGACCAGATGGGGGAGAAGTTCTGCCAGTCGTATGGCCCCGCCATCGAGGACAAGTCGCACTTCTCGCGGGAAGGCGCACGCATGGTGGCTCGCTTGGTCGCGGAGGGGCTCGAGCGCGAAGTGCCGGAACTGCGCCCGCACCTGCAGATGCTCCCGCCCATGCCGAAAGACACGCCTTTCGATCTGCAACGGCTGGTCGTGTCGGAAGGCTACGATGGGCAGACGTGCTGGGTGCATCCGCGTGCGGGTGCGATCCCAGGAAAAACTCCCAGCGTCGTGCTGACGATGCAAAAGCTGCTGCTCACCGGCAGCGATGTCTTTTTCGCCCTCAATGAAACGCGCAGCGATGATCTCGGCCAGTCCTGGAGTGCCATCACCGAGCATGTTGACACGCTGGGACGTCGAAGCGAGGCCGACGGCGTGGTGGTGGCGACCTGCGACTTCACACCCAAATGGCACGCGAAGAGCGGCAAACTGCTCGGCACTGGACACACTGTGCGCTACAGCGGTGACAAGGTCATTCACGACCGCAGGCGTGAAACCTCCTGGTCGGTGTACGATGAGAAGACGCGCCGGTGGACGCCATGGGCGATCCTCGACATGCCTGACGAGGCGCGGTTTCACAGTGCAGGCGCGGGCAGCGTCCAGCGGGTCGATCTGGCCAATGGTGACATCCTCCTGCCGATCTATTTCAAGGGACAGGCGGACAAGTATTACTCCGTGACGGTGCTGCGCTGCTCGTTTGACGGCGAGAAACTGACCTATCGCGAACACGGCGATGTTCTCTCGCTCGAATCCGGCAGGGGCGTCTATGAGCCGTCGCTGATCCGCTGCGGTGGTCGCTTCTACCTCACCCTGCGCAATGACACGGCGGGTTATGTTTCCGTCAGCGATGACGGCCTGCATTTCACCAAGCCGGTGAAGTGGTGCTGGCAGGACGGCAGCGAGCTGGGGAACTACAACACCCAGCAGCACTGGGTGACGCACGGCGAGCGTCTTTGGCTCGTCTATACGCGCAAAGGTGCGCATAATGACCATGTCTTCCGCCATCGTGGTCCGCTTTTGATGGCGGAGGTGGACCGGGAGACGCTACGGGTGAAACAAGACACGGAAGTCGTGCTCGTGCCGGAGCGTGGCGCACGGCTGGGAAACTTCGCCGTGTGCGAGGTCAGCGAGACCGAGACCTGGGTCACCGTGGCGGAGTGGATGCAGACCTGGGGGCCGAACGTGGTCATCCGTCCCGGGCATCCGCTGGGCGCGAACAACCGCGTCCATGCGGTGCGTATTCTCTGGAAACCATAGTCCGTCATGCCGCTTCATCTCACTTCCCGCCGCCAATTCCTGACTCAACTCGGCGCTGCTGTCGCGCTCACCCATGTGGATTCATCGGCGGCGGAGGTGGATGAAAACCTGATCGCCATCCTGAACGACACGCACATCGGTGCGCAGCATCCGGCGACGGCTTCGATCCCCACGAATCTGCGAAACACGGTCGCGTGGTTGCTGGCGCTGCCGAAGCGGCCTGCGGCGGTCGTCATCAATGGTGATCTGGCTTTGAAGGATGGGAAACCGGGCGATTACGAGCACTTCGCGAAGCTGATCGCCCCGCTTCGCGAGGCCGGGGTGCCGCTGCATCTCGCGATGGGCAATCACGATGACAGGGCGGTGTTTTACGACGTGCTGAAGAGCGAGAGGCCGGACTCTCCGGTGGTGGAATCGAAACACGTAGGCGTGGTGAATCTGTCGGGGGCGAACTTGTTCCTCCTCGATTCGCTGAAGGAGACGATGATCACGCAGGGCCTGATCGGTGAAGCGCAGACGGGCTGGCTGACAAAGCTGCTCGATCAACACGCTGACAAGCCCGCGCTCGTCTTCGCACATCACAATCCGCGACTCGGCGGCGATCCGCTGCACTTCCCGGGTGGTCTGGAGGACTCGGAGGCTCTCTGGAATGCGTTCGCCATGCGCCCGCAGGTCAAAGCCTATGTCCACGGCCACATCCATCACCGGAACTTCTTCGAGCACCAGGGCGTCCACATTCTCAACACGCCCGCGACATCCTACGTCGCAGACAAGAAGACCTCCACGACGGGCTGGACCATGGCGCGGCTGTCCGCTGCGGGTGGCACGTTCACCACGCACACGCATTTTCCTGACCACGAGTGGAACGGAGTGGCGGTCGAGCTGAAATGGCGTGCCTAAGAGCTGGAGCGCGAGTGTGTCGGCGACCACTCGCCTGTTATGGATGGCCCAGTGGGAACGAATCGCTTCGAAAATGGCGAGTAGGCTTCGCCACATTCGCGCTCAATGGCGCGGGGCCGCTGCTCAGCGTGGACATCTGCAGGACCGGAGATGCGGCCAACGAAGACCCTCAACGTGCCTGAAGGATGGTTGCCTCACTAGGATTCGAACCTAGAATAACAGATTCAGAATCTGCGGTGTTACCATTACACTATGAGGCAGCGGTGGAAAGGGCCGACAAAATAGAGGCCGAATGCGCGGTTGCAAGCGGCAGGGCG
>CAMAZK010000178.1 GCA_945863205.1 Akkermansia muciniphila
GGCCGAGGGCGGCGGTCAGCACTAAAATGTCAAAGCGTCTCATCATGGTAAGCAACGTGTCCTCAACCCGCAGTTTTCATGCCGATCACCGACCGCGTGTCGCGCATCTAGCCCGCACCACCCGTGCTTGTCAAACCTTGCGCCCCCGCTCCCGCCTCGCCATGATCCCGACCATGGCTCTAATCATCAACGGCGAAACCATCGACGACGAAATCATTGAAGCGGAATTCCGCCACATCAAAGGACACTTCGAACGCACCCTTCAGGTCTCCTGCTGCGAACGCGACCCCGAATTCCGAGGCATGGCCAAGGACAACATCATCTCCCGGGCGCTCCTCGGCCAGGAAAGCCGCCGCCGCTTCCCCGAGGTCAGCGAAGACGACGTCACCGCCCGGCTCAGCAAGCTCATTGAAGAAGCCGGAGGCGAAGATCAGTTCTACCTCAGCATCGGAGTCCCCGTGAAGGATGCCTCGCTTGTTCGAGACAACGTCGCTGGCGGCGTCAGGCTCGACAAGACCCTCCAGGAAGTCTATGCCCCCGAACCCGTGCCCACAGAGGCCGATCTGCGCGCCTGCTACGAGACCAACCTCAAGCACTACATGACCGACGAGGAGATCCGGGTCTCCCACATCACCAAAGGCCTGGAGGGCGCCACCAGCCGCCAGGACGTCTATCAGCTCATGCGTGGCCTCCGCACCGAACTCCTTGCCGGAGCTGACTTTGCTAAATTGGCGGAAGAACACCGCGCCGACCAGCAGCAGCAGGTTGACCTCGGCTGGTTCAAGCGCGGCGAGTTCATGGAGGAGTTTGAGACCATCGCCTTTTCCATGGGTGAAGGCGAAATCAGTCCCGTCTTCAACACGCAGCTCGGCTTCCACATCTGCACCCTCACCGGCCGCAGGCCCTCCGTGGCCCGCCCCTTCGACGAAGTCATCGAGGACGTGAAAAAGCGCTTCCTCGAAGACCACCGCGACCAAAAATTCAACGCCTTCCTCGCCGAACTCAAAGCCGCCGCCAACATCGAAGACACCGATCCCGAAGAAGGCGCCAACTGCGGGCATTGAACCCCTTGGCGCTTCTTCAGACGCATTCGAGCATCACCGTTAGCAAATGACGAATGAGTAATTCCGAATGACGAATGAATTTCGAAGCCTGAATGCCCAATTCAGACATTGGGACTTCGGCATTCTTTCGTCATTCGTCATTCTCACTACACTTGCGCCAGCACCGGCACTGACGGACGAAACGCCTCCTCGGGCTCCGGCAGCGCGTCCCCCGGCGGCGGACCGGGGAAATTGTCGTCCACAAAGCGCCGCCAGGTGTCCCGCGTCTTTTGCGAAATCATCCCCTGCACCGTGTCACCGCACTTCCCGCAGATCATCACGCTGTGCAGCAGGGAAAAGCCCTCGCACACGCCCGTGATCACAAAATCATCCATCCCCTGCGCGTCCCGGCGGGCGTCGCACACGGCGCAGGACTCCAGTCCACGATCCACCGTGACCTCCTCGTCCTGAAACTGTGCTAGCCGCCGCTTCGACTCCGCCGAGAACTCCTCCATCATCTTGTTCCGGCAGTGGTCGCAGAGCGCATACTCCATCACGCACTCCCCGCGCTTGTAGGCCTTTGAAATCTGGAAGCCGCCCGGAAAATCGGGAAGCGACTCCCCGCAGCGCGTGCAGTTCTGGAACGGGCGCTCCTCGTACTCGCTCTCCAGGTCGGGCGGTATCGGCGGTGGCTGCTGAAGATCGTGGTCAGGCATCGGCTTGCGTTGAAACAAAGCGTATCCCGCGCCAGTTTCACAGCCCAAACTCATGCGCACTTCGATTTTCCTCCTTCTCCTGTCCACCGCGCTCCATGCGCAGCCCGCCGACTGGATTCACTCCCGCGGAAATGAGGCCATGACCGGCACCTCGCCCGTCGAACTCAAATTCCCACTCGAACTCGCCTGGCAGTTCAAGCTCATGGACAAGCCGAAGGGGCAGTCCGAAATGCTCGTCTCCAGCGCCGTCGTGCGGAATGACAAGGTCTATGTCGGCTGCAAGGACGGTCGCTTCTACTGCCTCGAACTCGCCACGGGCAAGGAACTCTGGAAGGCCGAGGCGCACGGCGCCTTCGACGGGGCCGCCGCCCTCGCCGGTGAACTCGTCGTCGCCGGCTGCCAGGACGGCTTCGTCTATGCCTGGAACGCCGACACCGGCAAGGAAGTGTGGAAGTTTGAAACCGACGCCGAAATCCACGCCGCCGCCAATGTCTGGACCGACCCGGAAACGAAGGTGCAAAAGATCATCATCGGCTCCTACGACTACAGCGTTTACTGCCTCGACGCCAAAACCGGCAAAAAGGAATGGGCCGCCGAAACCGGCTACTACATCAACGGCGGAGCAGCCATCGGCGACGGCAAGGTCGTCTTCGGCGGCTGCGACAGCGTCCTGCACGTCCACGACGTGAAGACCGGCAAGGAGGAGAAACAGATCGAAGTCGGAGCCTACATCGGCAACAACGTCGCCATCGCCGACGGCGTCATCTACGTCAGCCACTACGGCAACCGCGTCGGCGCCTACAGCATCGCCGACGGCATGCAAGTCTGGGAATACGGCGAGCGCGAGTTTGAATACTACGCCGCCCCCGCCATCTGGGAAAAAGCCGTCTATGTCGGCGGCAGAGACAAACGCTTCCACGCCATCGACCGCGTCACCGGCGAGCAGCTCTGGGAGTTCCGCGCCCGCGACCGCATCGACAGCAGCGCCGTCATCTGCGCCGGTAAAGTTGCGGTCTTCGGCAGCGACGACGGCTACCTCTACGCCCTCGACCTCAAAACCGGCAAAGAAGTCTGGCACAACGAACTCGGTGCCCCCATCAAGACCTCCCCCGCCATCGCCGGAGACTACGTCATCGTCGGCGCGGATGATGGGGTTCTGTATGCGTTCAAAAATGGGAAGTGACCGTTGGCGACCGTCGATGTCGCGCACTCCGCTCATGCAAAAGTCGAAACTCACTCCAGTCCAAGGCTGCATCCTTCAGATTCTCGAAGAAGCAGGAGCAGAGTCGTTAGCGACGATCCACGCGACCCTGCAATCGCTTGGACAGGGTGACAAACGCATCACGGATGACGCAATCGCGGCATTGAAACATCTCGGCTTCATCTCTCGCACAGATTCCGACATCACTTTGACTGAGATCGGCGCGTACGCTCTCACCCACTGAACTGGCCTGATCCAACAGCGAACCGAGAACAGAGAACCGCGAACGCCTTCCAAGCTGCGTGTTCCATTACGAGTTCGAGTTCATCCATCCCTTTGCCGATGGCAACGGCCGCATCGGACGGCTGTGGCAGACGCTCATCCTGAGCAGCTGGAAGCCAGAGCTGGCCTTCCTCCCTGTGGAAAGCGTGATCCGCCAGCGCCAGGCGGAGTATTGCGCCGCGCTTGCCGCATCCGACAAGGCGGGCCAGTCCACGATCTTCATCGAATTCCTGCTCTCAGCCCTGCTTCAGGCCGTTCATGAGGTGTCGGCCACCGACCAAGTGAGCGATCAAGTCAGCGACCAAGTCAAAGCCCTGCTCAAATGCCTCGCCAAGCAGCCGCTCACCGCCCTGGCCTGCATGAAAAAGCTCGGCCTCGCCCACCGCCCGACTTTCCGCAAAAACTACCTCCAGCCCGCTCTCGACGCCGGACTGGTCGAGCGCACCCTGCCGGACAAGCCCAAGAGCAGCCTGCAAAAATACCGCCGCACGGCCAAAGCCGGGTAAGCACCATCGCGAGAACCAAGACGATCCCGCATCGTGCCCGCAGCGCTCGGCATGTGCCGGGAGGGCGAAAAGCCGCCATCCTTGACGAACTTCGGCGGTTCCATCCGTATCTTTTCTGTCCAAAGCCGCCACCACCGCGCCTTCATTTCGGCCATGACTCCCCTTCCCCATCACGAACTCCTCACCAACCGTCGCGACATCCTCCGCCGTGGCGGTGCAGGTTTCGGTGCCCTCGCGCTCTCCGCATTGATGGGCGAATCGCCCTTGATGGCGGCGCTTGGTGATGAATCGGGAAAACCAGGTGTGCCGCAGGCCGCCAAGCTCGCGCACAAGACGGGCAGGGCCAAGAGCGTGATTTTCCTCTTCATGGAGGGCGGCCCCAGCCAGCTCGATCTTTTTGATCCCAAGCCGCTGCTGCGAAAACTCCAGGGCCAGTCGCTGCCGGACAGTTTCGGCAGCGTGATCACCGCCATGGGCGAAAGCCGCGCACCTCTGCTCGCCGACAAGCGCGAGTGGAAGCAACACGGCCAGAGCGGCCTGTGGATCTCCGACTGGCTGCCGCACACCGCGCAGATGGCCGATGAACTCTGCGTCATCCGCTCCTGCGTCTCCAACGGCATCAACCACGCCGGTGGCGTCTGCCAGATGAACACCGGCAGCATCTTCGGAGGTCGCCCCTCCCTCGGCTCCTGGGTGAACTACGGCCTCGGCACCGAAAACCGCAACCTGCCCGCCTTCGTCGTCATCAAGGACACGGAAACGCAGGTGGTGAACGGCGTGCGCAACTGGGGCTCCGGCTTCATGCCCGCCACGTATCAAGGCGTCGAATTCGAAGGCGGCACCACGCCCATCGACAACCTCGCCACGCCAAAAGGCATCAGCAGTTCCCGCCAGCAGGGCAAGCTCGCCTTCCTCAACAAACTCAACCGCGACTTCGGTGCCTCCCGCACCGACAACACCGAACTCGACGCCCGCATCCGCGCCTACGAGCTCGCCTTCCGCATGCAGGCGGAGGCCCCAGAAGCCGTCGATCTCAAGGGCGAATCCGAAGCCATCAAAAAGCTCTACGGCATCGACGATCCGAAGACCGAAGTCATGGGCCGCAACTGCCTGCTCGCCCGCCGCCTCGTCGAGCGCGGCGTCCGCTTCGTGCAGCTTTACCACGGCAGCGGCAGCAAGTGGGACGCGCATGCCAAGATCGAATCCAACCACACGAAATACTGCGGTGAACAGGACAAACCCGTCGCCGGCCTGCTGCGCGACCTGAAATCCCGTGGCCTGCTCGACGAAACCCTCGTCATCTGGGGCGGTGAGTTCGGCCGCACGCCGATGAGTGAAAAAGGCGACGGTCGCGACCACAATCCCACCGGGTTCACGATGTGGATGGCGGGCGGCGGCGTCAAAGCTGGCACCACCATCGGCAGCACCGACGATCTCGGCCTCCGCGCTGCCGAGGACAAGCTGCACGTCCACGATCTGCACGCCACGATCCTCCACCTCATGGGAATCGACCATACGCGCCTCGTTTACACCCACAAAGGCCGCCCCGAACGCATTGACATGAACGAGGGGAACCCCTACACGAAGATCCGCGCAGCGTAGGCGCACTCGCCAGAGTGCGGCGGCCTGCCGCTCACGTCCTCACCCAAGCCTCTCGTTCTGGCGAACGAGCCTACACCGTAGGCGCACTCGCCAGAGTGCGGAGCAGCGGTCACTCACCTCACCTTCACCCGCAGCATCGGTGCCGAGCGCGTGTCGTTCTCTTTGGTTGAAAAAGCATGCACCAAGCCGCTGTCGGCCGTTTCATCGGTTTCGCGGCAGATGATCAGCGTGGCGATCTGATTCGTGTCGGCATTCAGGAAGTCGGCCAGATCTTTGCCACGCAGCTTGCGCGTGCCGCGGTTGATCCCCTGGGCGATCTCGAATTTGCCCAACAGTCTGACCTTTGTGGTGTCCGGCAGATGACCGTCCGCGTGAGCGGGGGCATCTTTCCAGCTCAGCCCCCCTTCTTCCCAGCCGTCGGCGGCTTCATCGACAAGGCCATAGACCGCGAAGGTCGCGTCCGGCACGAAGCTGGCGAACCCGAGTTCGCTGGGGTCAATCGTGAGCACGAGTTCGGCATCTTCGATCGTCTGACCGGCGAACTTGCTCAGATCGAAGGCGATGTAGCCTTTGCGGTTCAGTTCCACCTTTCCGTCGCTGCGTTTCACGCGAAGAAAGGGATGCTTGCCGAAATCTGGCGTCGGTTTGTCAGTGGACTGGATGTAGCTGTCTTTGCCCCGGCCAAAGGCGGTCGTGATGGCCTGCCAGCCGTCTCCCGAATCGATGACACTCGCCGGCTGCCAGCGGCTCGGCTCCGATGCGCTGCCGACGCCGGGCTGAAGCTGGCTTTTCGACCAGCCGCGATCCACCCCCTGCCCTTTTTCGAGCTTGGTCGATCCGGCAACGTTTTTGTCATCGACCTCGACCAGACCTTCGATCACTCGCACCATGTACTTGCCGTCCTCGTCCGCGCTGAGCCCGAACTTCGTGCCCCAGTCGATGACCTTCGCGTCCTTCGTGTCGATGCTGAATCCCTTGGCCTGCGGCGGCACTTCGGCCACCAGCGTGCCCCGGCGCAGCTTGCAGTTCATGCCGTCGAGCACTTCCACCGTCGCCGGTGCCTCGAGAACCAGCTCAGCACCGCTGTCGAAGCGCAGCACGGCCAATCCCTCGATCAAATCGAGGACGCCCGGCTTCAAGCGAGCCCCCTCCACTGTCGGAAGGCTGCTGCCCGCCCACTGGCACTCCTGGGCACGGATCAGCGTCGCCACCGTGCCGTCGCGGCTGTTTTGAAGCCAGACGAAACCAAACGTGATGCACGCCGCCGCCGCTGCCGTAATGGCATGACGCCACCAAATCGGCTTCGCGACCGGTTCGGCCGTCTCAGAGGCCTGCGAGTGCCATGAGTCGTCAAAACACAGTTCCGCACGTTGATGCAGCGCTTTGGCGAAAAAAGCACGCGCTTCGGCACTGGCACTCAATTCGGCCTCCAGCGCTGAAACCTCCTCCGCACTGAGTTTTTCGTCCGCATAGCGCTCGGACAGCTCCAACAGTCGAAATTGATCGGCAGGCTTCATGATCTGGCTCCTTCCAGTTTCATTTCTTTTTCCACACAGGTCATCAAATTCATGCGAATGCGGCTCAGCGCCCGGTACACCGCGCCCACCGTGCTGCGGATGCGCTCCGCCACGCCGTCGATCTCCAAGTCCTCGAAGTAGCGCAGCGTGATGAGCTGGCGGTGCGCCGGGGGCAGCTTGGCCACGCAGGCGCGCAGCGCATCGCCACGACAGTCGCCGCTGTCGCTGAGCTTCGAGACTTCGTCGTGCAGCAGTTCGAGGATTTCATCGCTCAGCGGCGTCGCCTCCCGCTTTTTCTGGCGGCGATGCGTCAGCACCTGGTGAAACGCCGTCTTCCGCGCCCAGGCCAAAAAGTTCGTGCCCGTCTCGAATTGATCAAAACAGCGCCACAGAATCATCTTCGTCTGCTGCAGGATGTCATCCGCATCATGCGCCTGCGGAACCATGCTATAAACATACACCCCCAGCGCACGGTCATGGCGCGTGAGCAGTTCGAGGAATTCCTGGGTGCGGTCGGTGTCAGACATGGCGTGGAAACATCATGGAGAAGGCTTTCGTAGTCAATAGGCCTCTGGGTTGGCGCTTTGGACAGTAATTCTGTCCAATCCACCTCCTCCGCGGCCTTTCCTGTGCCAAAATCATGATTCGCGCTTTTCTTCTGCTTACTGCCACGACCGCTTTCGCCGCCCCCTCTGCGGAGTCGCTGAAGTTTTTTGAGAAGGAAGTGCGCCCGCTGCTGGTCGAGGCCTGTCAGGAGTGTCATGGACCACAGAAGAAGAAAGGCGGCCTGCGCCTCGACAACCTGCCCTACATCCTCCAGGGCGGTGAAAGCGGTGCCGCGATCGTGCCCCACAAGCCGGACGCGTCGTTGCTCATCAAACTCGTGAACTACGAGGACCCGGACATGGAGATGCCGCCGGATGGCAAGCTCAGTCCGGCCAAGATCAACATCTTGAAGAAGTGGATCGCGCTCGGTGCACCCTGGCCTGAGGCAGAAGTCGCCACGGCGAAACCAGCGCGCAAGCCGGGCGACATCACGGAGGAGGATAAGAGGTGGTGGGCGTTTCAGCCGGTGACGAGGCCGGAAGTTCCAAGTTTCAGGTTTCAAGTTTCAAGCTCTCCCCAACCGGCGTCACGGACCAACTTGAAACCTCAAACTTCCAACTTGGAACTGGGACGCAATCCGATTGATGCCTTCGTGCAGGCGAAGCTCGCCGAAAACGGTCTGAAGCCCTCCCCGCCTGCCGATCCGGTGGCGTTTATCCGGCGTGCCAGCTTCGATCTCACCGGCCTGCCGCCGAAGCCAGAGGAAGTGGATGCATTTGTGCATGAGTCCTATACGACCAATGGGTCCCATGAGACCTATGCGAAGCTGATCGACCGTCTGCTCGAATCACCGCGCTACGGCGAGCGCTGGGCGCAGCATTGGCTCGATGTCGTTCGCTATGCCGAGAGCGAGGGCTACCGACTCGATGCGTATCGTCCAAACGTGTGGCCGTATCGCGACTACGTGGTGCGTTCGCTGAACAACGACAAGCCATATGACCAGTTCGTGCGCGAACAGATCGCCGGCGACGAGATGCTTTACGCGAAGGGCAAGACGGTGCCTGAAACCGCCGAGGAGCTCGATCTCCTCACCGCCACCGGCTTCCTGCGCCACACGATCTATGAGTACAATCAGCGCGACTCCGAAGGCCAGTGGAAGCTCATCATGAATGAGGTGACCGATGTCACCGCTGATGTCTTCATGGGCCTTAGCGTGCAGTGCGCGCAGTGCCACGACCACAAGTTCGATCCCATCCTGCAAAAGGACTACTACCGCCTGCAGGCCTTCCTCTCGAACATCACCTGGGCGGAGGACAAGCCCTTCGCTACCCAGACGCAGATCGACGAGTACAATGCCAAACTCAAAGCCTGGGAAGACGCCACGACCGAACCGCGTGCGATCATCGACGCCATCGTCGAACCGAAAATCGTGGGAGCCCAGAAGAGCGCGATCACCAAGTTTCCGGAAGAGATTCAGGCCATGTTCGCCAAGTCACGCGAGGAACGCACGCCGTATGAAGAGCAGATCGTGCAGCTCGCCGGTCGTCAGGTCTATTACGAGCGCGAGCGCTACAAAGCGGACAAGCTGAAGGAACCCGAGGCCACGCAGTATCGCGAAGCGCAGGAGAAGCTGGCCGAATTCGCGTCGCTCAAACCGAAGCCGCTCATCCCCACGCTCGCCGTCGGCGAAACCGGGCTCAAAGCGCCGACGACGAAGTTTGTGACACGCAAGGTCGGCGAAGTCAGCACCGCACCCGGCTTCCTGACGATTCTTGATCCGACGGACGCCAGGATCCCGGCCGCAAAGCCCGATGCACCGACCAGCGGACGCCGCACCGTGCTGGCGAACTGGCTGACCGATCCCAAAAACCCGCTTACCGCACGCGTGATCGTGAACCGCGTGTGGCAGTATCATTTTGGCAAAGGCATCACCTCGACCACGAGCGATTTTGGCCGTCTCGGCGACCCGCCGACGCATCCTGAACTGCTCGACTGGCTGACTAGCGAATTCATCAAAAGCGGCTGGAAGTTGAAGACGCTGCACAAGCTCATCATGACCAGCGCGACCTACCAGCAAGGCATGGCGAGCAACAAGGACGCCATGCTCAAAGACCCGGAGAACCGCCTGCTCTGGCGCTACTCACCGCGCCGTCTCGACGCCGAACAGGCGCGCGACTCCATGCTCGCTGCCAGCGGCGAGCTCGATCTCACGATGGGTGGCGAAGGCGTGGACAAGAGCAAGCCGCGCCGCAGCCTTTACCTGCGCAAGATGCGCAACACGCCCGATGCCTTCCTGAGCAGCCTCGATGCGCCGAACGGCTTCCAGAGCACGCCGGAGC
>CAMAZK010000179.1 GCA_945863205.1 Akkermansia muciniphila
TTCGCCTCGAGGTGGTAGTTCGTGTGGTTACAAAACGCGAACGCACCCGCCATGATCGACAGCACTTTGACCTTCAGCTTCACCAAATCGACCCCACCGGGCGATTTCAGCAGATTCGCCATATTCGACGCGATGCCGACACTGATGATCGTGACGCTGTGATCCGGCTGCGCCGTCAAAAGCTCGCGCATCAGCTCCACGGCGTCCTTCGCATCCTCGTTGCGCTTCAAATCGTGCGGGTAGTCGGCCAGCTTGAGGTATTTGCTCTCGCGATGTTGCGCCTTGTCATCTCGCGTCACACCCACAGGCAGATCTGGACGACCGTGAAACGTGTTCTGCGCATCCACAAAGCTCCCAGTGAGCGGGTTGTTCTTCGAAACCGTCACGCCGAGAAACTCACACGCCCCGCGATCGGCCAGCGTGTGGCACATCGCCAGAGCCAACACGTCATCCACATCGCCGGTGATGTCGGTGTCAAAGATGATCTTTGGTTTCTCTGCGAAGAGCGACGAGGCGAGGGCGCAGAAGATGAGCAGCAGGCGTTTCATGAGCGTTTGAGCTTCGAGATTGGCCTAAAGTGAGCGCGGTCGGCCTCGATCAGCGCCTCGAGTTCCTCGGCGCTCGGTAGCGCGGTGAGGTAGCGGGAGACAAAGAACTTCTGGTCCATGCCTGCGGTGGCGAACTCCACGTCTGTGCCGTCTTTGTCCGTGCACAGCAGGATGCCCACGGGCGGGTTGTCGCCTTTCTGCATCATGTTCGCCTTGAACCAGTTCACATAGAAATTCATCTGCCCGGCATCCTCGGGTTTGAAGGCGCGTGTCTTCAAATCCAGCAGCACATGGCAGCGCAGCACGCGGTGGTAAAAGACCAGATCCACGCGATGATGTTTACGTCCCGACGTCATGCGGAACTGGCGGCCCTCGAAGCAGAATCCTTTCCCAAGCTCCAGCAGGAATCGCTGAAGGTGGTTCAGCAGCTCGGTTTCGAGCTCTTCTTCGCTGTATTCATGCCTCTCTGCCAGCCCTGCAAACTCCAGCACATACGGATCGCGCATGATCTCCGCGATGGACTCCGGCCCCGCGCTACGAACCTGTTTGCGAGCACGTTCAATGACCGCCTTCTTGTTCGTTGAGAGAGCGGTGCGTTCGTAGAGCAGGCTCTCGATCTGCCGCTGGAGCTCGCGCACGGACCAATCTTCACGCAGGCACTCATTTTCAAAGAAGGCCCGTTTCCACGGGTCGCTGATGCGGATGAGTTCCTGAATCTTTGACCAACTCAGCTCCAAAATGTCTTCGCTGGAAAGCGGTGTGGGCAATTCGGGGGACGATGTCCCCCGAATTGGCTTTCGGTTACTCAAAGCCATTCTAGAAGTCGTAAGCACCTCAGTCTCGACGCTCACGATCAGGTTCATTTCTGGCAAAGCATGGTTTCCCATCAATTCGGGGGACACTGCCCCCGAATCTGAGGATAGACTTGATATGCTGTTCGGCAGTCGCGCAGAGAACGCTCATCCAGTCCCTTGATGCCCTTGGCGATCAGATCCTCCGCCAGTCGTTCCAGCAGGCGCTCGCCATAGTTGGCGCGGTCGGCACCGCCTTGCTCATACTCGATGATGTAAGCGCCGACGATCCAGTTGCGCAGCACGAGTGCCTGATTCGCCACGGTAGCGACGCGACGCACCATTTGCGCACTGATCTGCGTGATCGCGCTGACGAGCTGCTTGTAGCCTGTCTTGGAAGCTTTGCGGATGGCTGGCTTCGATTTCATGATTTCCTCCTCCAAGTATCCGCCAGCACGGCGGCGACGATGACGGTGCCGGTGGCGACGCGTTTCATGGGCTCGCTGGCTCCGATTTGCACCAGTCCGGCATCCAGCGTGGCGATGATGAGGACACCGATGAAGCTTTTCACCACACTGCCGCGTCCGCCCATCAAGCTTGTGCCACCTACGACAACTGCGGCGATGGCGCTCAATTCGAAACCGACGCCCGCATTCGGATCGGCGCTGCCGAGGCGGGAGCAATTGAAGACGGCGGCAAGTCCGGTCAAAGCGCCGAGCAGCGCATGCGCGAGGATGCGCGGACGATCCACCGGCACGCCGGAGACGAGCGCCGCCTCACGATTCGCACCGATGGCGATCCAGTGCCTGCCAATGGCCATGTGCGATAACATCACCTGCCCCGCAACGACCACGAGCAAACTGATCAGGAACGCCGGTGAAATGACCAACCCGCCAATCGGCGATCCGAGCGATTCAATGTCTGCGCCGATGTATTTCGTCTGCGAGTTCGTCGTGAGGAAGGCCAAACCACGCGCGATCTCCAGCATGCCGAGAGAGACGATGAACGAAGGCAGGCCGAGCTTCACACTCACCGCGCCTGTTGTGCTACCGATCGCTCCACCGACGATCACACTGCCGACCAAGGCCAGTGGCAACGCCCAATGCCAGTCGGCCATCATCACTCCGACCACCGCTCCAGACAGTCCAAGCACGGAACCGACGGAGAGATCAATGCCGCCCGTCACCATCACCAGTGTCATGCCCGTGGCGACCAGCGCGAGCGCCGGAATGCGATTCGCGATGTTGCCGAGCGTCGCAAAGCTCCAAAACGTGTCCCGCACCATACCAAACAGTACGATCATCGCCACGAGCACGGCGAGGAGGATGAGATAATCGGTGAAGCGGCGCATCGGAAAATGACGAAATCAGAATGAGGAATGACGAATCAATGTCGAAGCACGAATGACGAAGAGTTGGAGCATTGGAGCTTCATTCATCATTCGCCATTCTGGTTTCGTCATTTCGTCACCACATCCACCGGCGTCTGCTGATCCGCAGGCGTCGATTTGTCCTTCAGAACCTTCAACGCAGCTTCGATGCCGAAGACCGCGAGTTGGTCGCCGTGCTGGTCGGCGGTGGCAATGACGCGACCGTCGGCAAGGAGGGGTTTGATGGCGGCGATGTTATCAAAACCAACGATCTGGACCTGACCGACCTTGCCTGCGGCCTGCACGGCGGCGACGGCACCGAGGGCCATGTTGTCGTTGGCACAGAGAAGCGCCTTCACGTTGGGATTCGCGGCGAGGATGCCTGCGGCGACTCCATTGGCCTTTTCCATCTCCCATTGGCCGCTCTGGGTGCTCACGATCTTCATACCAGCGGCGTTCATGGCGTCTTCAAAGCCCGCCTTTCGCTGCTGTCCGTTGAACGCGGTCGTCACGCCTTCGATGATGGCGACTTCATCGCCCGCTGTGAGTTTTTTCGCGAGCACTTCACCCACCGCCTTCGCTCCGGCGCGGTTGTCAGGACCGACGAAAGGAATTTGCAGCCCAGCCAGCTTCAGCGTGTCGGCATCGAGCTTGTTGTCGATGTTGATGACGAGCACACCGGCGTCCTTGGCACGTTTGAGCACGGTGACGAGAGCCTTGGAGTCCGCAGGTGCAATGACGATCGCCTGCACGCCCTGTGCGACCATCTGCTCCACCAAACCGACCTGCTCGGCGAGGTCGGTCTCGTTCTTGATGCCGTTCACGATGAGGTCGTAGTCGGCGGCATGTGCGGCCTGATGCTTCTTCGCGCCCTCGGCCATGGTCTGGAAGAACTCATTCGCCAGCGACTTCATCACCAGCGCCACCTTCGGCTTTCCCGACTCGATGCCGGACTCTGGGGCAGGCTTGCAGGAAGACAGAGCGAGGGCGGCGAAGAGGAGAGGGAGGACGAATTTCATGGTCGGGCTGCAGGTTGTGCAGCCGATTGTGCAGAAAGGGGGGCTTTCGGTCAATCAATGAGCGTCTGCGAATGCGCCCGATCGCCGACGCAGGCCGTCAGGCCAGCCACCAGCAGAAGCTGCCGCTGGGCACGGGCAGGACGTCTTTTGCGCCGCGGAGCTGCATCTCGCCATGCTCCAGCGTACCGCTTTCCCCGCCGAACTGCTGCAGCAGCAGATGATGCAGTGAGATCGGCGTCAATTCGGGCGTGTGGCAGGAAAGCAGCACACCGAGCGGTTCGGGTGAGAGCAGCTTGCCGAGCAGGTTGAGGAGCGGCGGGAGATCGTTTTCGATTTTGAAGACCTCCCCCTTTGCGCCGCGACCGTAGCTCGGCGGATCGAGAATCAGGAGGTCGTAGTGGCGTTCGCGGCGGTGCTCGCGTTCGAGGAACTTGGTCACGTCATCGACGATCCAGCGCACCGGCTTTTCATCGAGTCCGTTGAGTGCGGCGTTTTTTCGCGCCCAGTCCACCATGCCTTTGGAGGCATCCACGTGGCAGACCTCCGCACCGGCATGCGCGGCGGCCAGCGTGCTGCCGCCGGAGTAGGCGAAGAGATTGAGCACACGCGGGGCACGGTTGTGGCGCTTGCGATACTCGGTGCAGGTTTCGCGGATGCGCCGCCACTGATCGCGCTGCTCTGGAAAGATGCCGAGGTGGCCGAAGTCGGTCGAACTGAGCAGGAACTTCGTGCCATCGACCTCAATGGTCCATGTTTCCGGCAGGTTGTCGCGCCCCCGCCACTGGTTGCCGCCGTCGCGGAAGAATTTGGCGGTGACTTTTTGCCAGGCCGCCTTTGGCAGCGTCTGCGCCCAGACCGCCTGTGCGCATGGGCGGGAGAGCACGACGTCGCCGAAGCGCTCCAGTTTCTGGAATGAGCCGCTGTCGAGGAGTTCGTAACCGTTGGTGTCGGACATGTGGATTGACACCGCTCATGGCCTCGAATTGGTCGTGAATCAACGTGCAGGTTTGATCTTGTCAGCCCACTCGCGCCTGTTAGCTTCGCCGCTTTCCAATTCCGCCCCTTCATGCTCATTCATAAGAAAGCCTTTGCCCGTGCCGGTCTGGTGGGAAACCCTTCCGATGGCTACTTTGGCAAGACCATCTCCTTCATCGTCCGCGACTTCTGGGCTGAGGTGACGCTGTTTGAGTCCCCGGAGGTTCACATCGAGCAAAATGAACGCGACGACTCGGTCTTTGGCAGCGTGGAGGAACTCGTGCGCAATGTCCGGCAATTCGGCTACTACGGCGGCATCCGCCTGCTCAAGGCGGGGGTGAAGCGATTCTTCGAATACTGCCAGAAAGAAGGCATCCCGATGCACGGGCGGAACTTCACGCTGCGCTACCAGTCAAATATCCCGCCGCAGGTCGGCATGGCCGGCTCCAGCGCCATCATCACCGCCTGCTGGCGTGCGCTGATGGAGTTTTACAACGTCGAAATTCCAAAGAACATCGTGCCCAGCCTGGTCCTGGCGGTCGAAAACGAGGAACTCGGCATCCCGGCGGGGCTGCAGGACCGGGTGATCCAGGCTTATGAGGGCGTCGTCTTCATGGACTTCAACCGCGCCTCGATCGAAAAGCTGGGCCACGGCATCTACGAGGAGATCGACCCGGCCCTGCTGCCGCCGATCTATGTGGCCTACACCACCCGCCTCAGCGAAGGCACCGAAGTCCTGCACAACGACCTGCGCGGCCGCTGGAAGCGCGGGGATCGGGAAGTGGTGAGCGCGATGTACCAGTGGGGAAACCTCGCGCAACGGGTGCGGGACATGATTGTCGATGGAAGGGGCCGCGAGATCGGCCCCCTGCTGAATGAAAACTTCGATCTTCGGCGGCGCATCTGCAAACTCGGCCAGGGAAACATCGACATGGTCGAAGCCGCCCGCAGCGTCGGCGCCAGCGCCAAATTCACCGGCAGTGGTGGAGCCATCGTGGGCACCTACGAGGACGAGGCCATGTTTGAGAGGCTGAAAACCGCCCTCGAACCTCTCGAGGTGGCCGTCATTCAACCGAAGGTGTTGCCGTAGGACTGAGCGGACCTCGATAGGGAGGCATCAGGAGCGACGCAGCCTACCCGCCGCCACGCTGACGACGCACACGAACAGCGCTGATAGGGCAAACCAGTCGCCGAACCGGGCGTAGAGCGTCATCTCGCCTGTGCGCGGCACTTTGACCTCGCCAGGCAGGACGCCTTCGAGGAAGGACGAGCCGGTTTCAGGATCGTCGAGACGTGAAGTGACGCGGCCGAGCGTGTCGATGAAGCAGGTGACGCCGGTGTTCGAGGCGCGGACCATGGGGCGGCGCAGTTCGATGGCGCGAAAGAGCGCATTGGCCAGATGCACCTCGGTTTCGACGCTTTGCAGGAACCAGCCGTCGTTGCCGATGTTCACGATCATCTGTGGTGCCGGGCGTGCGAACTTTCGTGCCACACGGCCCACCGTGTCCTCAAAGCAGATGAGCGGGATGAGATCCACGCCCTGGCTATCGAGATGCAAAGGCTCCGTGCTCAGCCCGGGATCGAAATCTCCCGGCAGCACGCCGCGCAGGAGGGAGAAGGGGGGGACGTCACGCAGCGGCAGGTATTCGCCGAAGGGAACGAGGTGCACTTTGTGATGCTCCTGCCGGTTGGCGGCATGGCCTTGAAAAAGCACTGCCGAGACATGACTGCGGTCGTCAGTGAGGATCTCGGTGCCGGTGAGCAGGCCGAACTCGCCACTGTGCAGCAGATCATCGAAGTACTTCGTGTGCCAGCCTTCGGGAAGCTGGCGGAATTTGTCGTTGAGGTTCACCGGCAGCGCACTCTCCGGCCAGATGACGAGGTCGGCGGGGCTCTTCCCGTCGCGGGCGGAGGCGTAGATGCGGGTGAACTTGTCCAAACGCTGGTAGATCTGCTCACCGAGCCTGCCGGTCCACGCGTCCACCTGCGCCACATTGGGCTGCATGAGCACGGTGCGCACGGTGAGGCTGTCCGCAGGTTTCGCGGTGACTTTGAGAATGCCATAGCCTGCGGTCACGAGCATGAGCACGAGGGCGATGGTGAAGTCGATACGCGTCTTGCAGGTCCCCTCCCCCCGCCAGGCAAAGACGAGTCGCGTGAGGGTGTTCCAGGCCGTGCAGGCGGTGAACACCGGCAGAAAGGACAGGCCCATGACGCCGACAAGGTCCGCCGCCTGAATGAGGACAAGATTGCGGTGCATCGCCACGCCCAGACCATTCCAGCCAAAGCCGGTGAAGACCGTCGTGCTCCGCAGCCACTCGCAGGCCACCCACGCCGCTGCTGCGAGGAACGCGCAGGTCAGCGAATGCAGCATGCTGCCCTGCCAGGTGTCTTTTGTCAGCGTCTTCATCCGTGGCCGTGCGAAACGGTGCGTGAACCAGGCCCACAGGCCGAAGTACAGCGCACAATAGCCGGACAAGCCGATCACCGCGCCCATTCCGAGCAGTTCCGGCCCCCAGCCCACCCAGGAATCATCATACGCACCGCCAATCACACGCGAGGAGTGGCGCACCCAGAACAGGTTCGGCAAAAAGAAGGCCAGTCCCGCCAGATACCCGCGCCAGAACGGCCGCAGCTTCACGCCCTCCCCGTCCTTCCACGGCCACAGCACCGCCAGCAGTGGAAACAGCCAGACCCAAACGGCAAGGTTCGAGTCCCACCCGGGAAAAGCGAAAACCAGAATGATCCCGCTGAGCAGCGGGCAGGCGAGCATGAACAGGCGCAGTTTGGTCGAGTCGGTCACGGCGGCGTGATGATGGCGTCGCGAGGCGAAAAGCCAAACTCGCAATCCATGATTTTCACCCATGGCCGATTCCTCCCAAAAGATGTCCGCACATCGTTCTCGCCAAACCACGTTCTTTCCGGCGAAACTCCACCCCACAACCATGAAAGCCATCCTGCTTGCCTTCCTCACCGCCGTTTCGGCCCACGCCGCCCTCACCGGCCCCATCCGCGTGCTTTACATCGACACGCCCGGCGCCGACGCCAAACCACTGCACGATGCGATGCGTGACCTCGGGAGGGAAGGCATCTGGTTTGACTATGCGAAAGATAAAGTCAGCGCGGAGTATGACTTCACGCTGAATCCGTCCGATCTGTCCAATCAGACCGATCTGAAGGCTTTCATCCTCTCCAAGCTCCCCGCCGGGCGCAAAGCCGACTACGAGGCCTTTTTGGCCCAGCGCGAGCCCGAAAAGCGCGAAAAACATCCACAAGTCGCGAACTACGAGAAGCGCCCGGAACCGCTGACACTGCAGCTTCCCATGAGCGTGAAAGGCAGCATGGAGCGCACGCAGGTGCCTGCCGATTGCGAATTGAAACTCTTCGCCAGCGAGCCCGACATCGCGAAGCCCATCGCCTTCGCGTGGGACGAGCGCGGGCGCTGCTGGGTCGTCGAGACGCGCGACTACCCACATGGCGTTCAGGAGAACGGCGAGGGCGAGGACAGCATCAAAATCTGCGAGGACACCGATGGCGACGGCAAGGCGGACAAGTTCACCGTCTTCGCCGACAAGCTCAACCTACCGACAGGCATCGTTTTCGCCCGCAAAGGCATCATCGTGGCCGCGCCACCGAAGTTCATCTACCTCGAGGACACGGACGGCGATGACAAGGCCGACAAACGCGAGACAATCATCGACTGCTGGGGCATCCGCGACACCCACGCGCAGGCCAGCAATCTGCATTACGGCTTCGACAACTGGATCTACGGCTGCGTCGGCTATAGCGGCATTGAGGGCTATGTCGGCGGCAAGAAACACCAGTTCGCCATGGGCACGTATCGCTTCAAGCCGGACGGCAGCGCGATCGAATTCCTGCACCAGTTCACCAACAACGCGTGGGGCCACAGCACCAACGACGCGGGCGATCAATTCGGCGGCACCGCGAATGGCGCGCCCCTTTTCTTCGGCGGCATCCCCGCCACCGCCTACGCCGAAGGCAGCCGCGGCATGACCGCGAAGAAGATCAACGTGGTCGATACCTGTCACACCATCACGCCGAACTTCCGCCAGGTGGACGTCTTCGGCGGCTACACCGCCGCTGCGGGCTCGAATTTCATCTACAGCGATGCTTTGCCGAAGCGCTTCCAAGGAATGGCCATGGTCTGCGAGCCCACGATGAAGGTCGTCGCCCTCATGGCCGTGCAGGCCGACGGCGCCGGCTACAAGGCGCTCGACGCCTTCAACATTTACGCCAGCAGCGATGAATGGAACAGCCCCGTGCATGCCGAGGTCGGCCCCGATGGCGCAATTTGGGTGGCCGATTTCCAAAACTTCATCATTCAGCACAATCCCACGCCCAGCCTGGAGCGCGGCGGTTTCGTGGCCACCACGGGCGTCGGCGGGGCGCATGAGAATGACCTGCGCGATCACAGCCGCGGGCGGATTTATCGGATCGTGGCCAAAGGAGCCGCGAAGGACACGAACACGCTCTACAGCCTTCTCTTGAAGCAGCAGCGTCTCGCGTCAGACACGTCGGACGTGTCCGACCTGTCCGACATCCACGCGCTTTGGGTCAAACACGCCCGTGGCACACTCGACGCCAAAACCCATCAAGCCGCCCTCATCTCCAAAGACGCCAAACTCCGCCGCAACGCCATCCGCGCGCTCGGTGCCGACAAAGCCGCACAGGACCTCTTCTTCGGCTCCGGTGTCATCTCCGATCCCGATCTTAACACGCGCCTCGCCGCGTTCGTGAAGCTCTCCGACTTCACCACCACGCCAGAAATCCAGACGCTCGTCAAAAAGCTCGCCGCTGACCCCGTCGTCAAAACCGACGAATGGCTCGCCGAGGCCGCGAAGATGCTCGGGAAGAAGCACAAGGCCCTGACCTACAAAGAAGGCCCCAACCTGCTCCCCAACCCCGGCTTTGAAGAACCCATCGGCGACACCTGGAAACACCGCGACTACGGCAACCGCCCCGGCAACAAAGATGCGAATTGGGGCTTCGTCACCGATCCGAAGATG
>CAMAZK010000180.1 GCA_945863205.1 Akkermansia muciniphila
GCCTTTCAGACGGACAGCACGCGCATCTCCACCCTCCTGCTCGCACATGACGGCAGCAATCGCAGCTTCAAGGACATCGGCGTCTCCGACGGCCATCACTCTCTTTCCCATCACCAGCTCGATCCGGCAAAGATCGCGAAGATCGAAAAGATCGACCTCTTCTACATGCATCAGTTCGCCTACTACATGGAGCGCATGAAATCGCTCAAAGACGCCGACGGCAGCTCGATGCTGGACAACTCCATGGTCGTCTATTGCGGCGGTCTTTCGGACGGCAATCGCCACCGGCATGATGACCTGCCCGTCATCGTCGCCGGACGCGCCGGCGGTGCCTTCAATCCGGGCCGTCATGTCAAACTCGGCGGCAACACTCCCATGTCGAACCTCTACGTGCGCATGCTCAACGAAATGGGCGTGAAGACGGACCGTTTCGGCGACTCCACCGGCAAACTCGCCACCATCTGACGCCCCGTGAAGATCGTTCCCGTGCTCTTTCTCCTCTCCTTCGCCTGCATCGCAGCGGATGTCCCTTCCCAGCCTGTCGCAGAAAAAGGTGAGCCGCTTCTCGCCGATGACTTCGAGCGCTCCGACCTCGGCGAGTGGAAGTCCGTGATTCCCACCTTCACCGTGGAAGGCGGCAGCCTCAAAGCCGTGCAGACGCGCGACGATCACGGCGCCGTGGGCCGTGTCCATTGGCCGATGAAGGATGTCGTGGTCGAGATTCGCTTCCAGCTCGACGGCTCCACTGGCTTCAACGCGGTCTTTGACGATCAGAAGTTCAAGGGCTCTCACGCCGGGCACATCTGCCGCGTCGCCTTTGCGCCGAAGCAGCTCCGCCTCGGCGACGACAAGGAAGGCGTGATGCGCAATGACATCTTCGAGATGCGCAAGGATCCCGCCCACAAGGCGGAGGCGGACAAACTCCTCGTCGAGCGCGGTTCCGCTGCTGGCATCGTGCTTGAGCAGAAAAAGTGGTATCAGGTGTCGATCGAGATTTCGGGCGATGAGATGCGCGTGAGCCTCGATGGCAAACCCACCGGCTACCTGAAGTCCCCCGGCCTCGCGCATGAGACGAAGAGCAGCTTTCACTTCACCGTGAACGGCAAGGGAGCGCTCTTCGACGACGTGCGCATCTGGGCGGCGCGTTGAGCGCCCGATCATCGAGCTTGTGTTAGCATAACACGTGGAATTACGGTGCCGCATCGTATTCGCGGCCTCGGATAGCGTTCTTCGTCCACGTCATCGCATGAAACACCTCCTCCTGACCCTCCCGCTTTTCGTCCTGTCTGCCTTCGCCCAGGACAAGACCTTGGCCGATCTCACGCTCGAGCCGCCACTCATCAACACCGCGCCCGGCCCGGAGTATGCAGATCAGGTTCGTCCGGGAAACATGATCATCGGCCTCGACCGCACGCCTAAGGGCCGCCTGTGGGCCGCGTGGGTGGGCAATGGCGATTCGCCGAACGGCTTCTTCATGCTCGCCACCAGCGACGACGATGGGAAATCGTGGTCGAAGCCGCGTGTCGTCATCGACCCGCAGGATGGCGAACTCAACGGCGTGCGCTACGAGCGCCGCGCTCTCGTCGGCAATCTGTGGACCGATCCCCTCGGTCGCCTGTGGTGCTTCTTTGATCAAAGCCTCGGCTACTTCGACGGGCGCTGCGGCGACTGGTACATCCGCTGCGACGATCCCGATGCCGCCGAGCCGAAATGGACTGCGCCGATGCGCTTCGCTGACGGTTGCACGCTGAACAAGCCCACCGTGCTCAGCAACGGCGACTGGCTGCTGCCCGTCTCGCTCTGGACCCGCGACCGCATGGGTGGCCTGGGCGTGGACAAGGAGGCGCACAAGGATCTCGACGTGATCCGCATGGCCAACGTGTTCGCCAGCACCGATCAGGGCAAAACGTGGACACGTCGCGGCGGCGTGGCCTTCCCGCGCACCGACTTCGACGAGCACATGATTGTCGAGCGTAAGGACGGCAGCCTGTGGATGCTCGCCCGCACGAAGGACGGCATCAGCGAGAGCACTTCCAACGACAAAGGCGCGACGTG
Organism: Akkermansia muciniphila; assembly: GCA_945863205.1. Taxonomy (GTDB): domain Bacteria; phylum Verrucomicrobiota; class Verrucomicrobiia; order Verrucomicrobiales; family Verrucomicrobiaceae; genus Prosthecobacter. The sequence continues at coordinate 2,056 of CAMAZK010000180.1, forward strand.
GAGCGATCCGCAGCCCAGCCCGATTCAAAACGTCAGCGCCCGCTTTTTCATCCGCCGTCTGGCCTCCGGCAAACTTATCCTCGTCAAAAACGGTCCGCTCAACGTGCGCCTGCCCAACCGCACGAATTTGAAGGCCTTCCTCTCCGATGACGACGGCAAGACCTGGGGCAAAGGCCTGCTCATTGATGATCGCGCTTCCGTGTCCTATCCCGATGGCTTCCAGGCTCCGAACGGGGACATCCACATCCTCTATGACTGGAATCGCCACACCGACGCCGAGATCCTGCACGTGAAGTTCACCGAGGCCGACTTTGCTCCGCGCCCCCAGGCTCCGCCAACGCCGATGGACCACGCCAAACCACGCGCCACGAACGCCGCACCCGTTTGGATTCCGAAGAAGACGGTCGTCAACAAAGCCCACGCACCGCATTTGCCGAAATCCATCACGCCCGATCCCAAATGGACCGCTCAGGCCCTCGAAGACGCGAAGCAGGACTTCAAGAGCATACCCGATGACGGCGTCACGCCGAACAAGATGGTCTGTGACACCACGCTGCGTGAACTGCCGGACGGCTCGTGGATTCTCTTCATCCTCGCCGGTGGCGACACCGAACCGAGCCCGCTGAACTACACCGGAATCACCCGCAGCCATGACATGGGCAAGACGTGGACACCGCTGGAACGCTTTGACGTCGGCTTCCCGCGCGAAGGAAAAACCATCGGCCAGGGACCGACCGAATTGATGATCCTCGGCCAGCGCAGCACGCTGTTCTTTTCCACGCATTCGAAGCACTGGGCGAATGACTGGCGCTCGTGGTTCCTCACCAGCGACGACTCCTTCAAAACGTGGAGCAAGCCGCAGGAAGTTCCCGGTCGCCTCAAGGAGCGCACCTTCATCCGCAAGCACATCGTCTGCAAAGACGGCCGCATCATGATCCCGTTCCAGCACTACATCGGCCCCGATGATCAGCAGAAGCTGCCGCCGCTGGAGCGTGACTTCACCAATCCTCGCAACGGCGTCCTCATCAGCAGTGACGGTGGCCAGACGTGGACCGAGCACGGCAACATCCGCCTCACGCCCAACAGCCGCTACTTCGGCTGGGCGGAGAACGATCTCTTCGAGCATCCCGACGGCCGCATCACCATGGTCATTCGCGCCGACGGCCTCGGCGGCCTGCTTTACAAAGCCGAGAGCAAGGACGGCGGCAAAACCTGGCCCGAATTCGCCAGCGTCACCCAGATTCCGAATCCCGGCAGCAAGACCACGCTCTACAACCTCGGCGGCGACCGCGTGGCCATCCTGCACAATCCCAATGGCAAACACCGCAGCCCCATGGCGCTGTGGATCAGCTTCGACGGCATGAAGACCTGGCCCTACCAGCGCGTGCTGCAGGCCGAGTCTGTGGACGGCCCCAAAGGCCGCATGAACTACCCCGACGGCTTCGTCAGCAAAGACGGCCAGTGGCTCCACTTCGCCTTTGATGACAACCGCCACCGCGCCGTGCACTACAGCGCGAAGCTGCCGCCAAAGTAGCCGTCATCTCTCCGCGTGACGAGCTTGGCGCGGCCGCCATCACGGGAAGCCCTCGAACGACAGAACGCATCGCTCCGGCGGCAGTCCAATGCTCATCACGCGGAGCGGTGATGGCTGCCTTGCTACCGCATCGCTGGCGGCTGCCCCGTGCACGCGAGCACGCTGTGCCAGAGTTCCTGGGTGGGATCGACCTTGCGGCGGCCGTGGATGACGAGCTCGAGCGGCAGATGCACGAAGGATCCGTGCCAGCGACCGACGAGCATGTTCGTCTTTCCGGCCAGGGCGGCATGCACGGCGCACTGGGCCAGACGGGAGCAGTAAACATTGTCCGCCGCGTTGGCGGGCACGCTGCGCACGATGTAGCTCGGGTCGATGTATTTGAGGTTCACCTCCGTGCGGCGCTCTTTGAAGAAGGCGTTGATCCGGTCCTTCAGGTACATGCCGATGTCTCCATAGCGCTTGTTGCCGCTGGCGTCCGTGGCGCCCTCGGTCTGCATCAGGTGCTGACCGGCGCCTTCGGCCACCACGATCACGGCGCTCCCGCGCTTCGAAAGCCGGTAGCGCAGCGTTTCCAGCAGCCCGCCCGGCCCTTCGAGCTCGAAGGGCACCTCGGGGATGAGCACATAATCGACATTGCTGCCCGCCAGCGCGGCATAGCAGGCGATGAAGCCCGAATCGCGGCCCATGAGCTTCACAAGCCCCACGCCGTTCACTGCACCGGTGGCTTCGACATAGGCGCATTTCACGGCCTGCACGGCGGCGGCGAAGGCCGTCTCGAAGCCAAAGCTTTTGTCCAGAAACATGATGTCGTTGTCGATGGTCTTCGGAATGCCGACGACCGCCTTTTTCAGCCCGCGACGCTCAATTTCCTTCACGATCTCGGACGCGCCCCGCAGCGTGCCGTCCCCGCCGATGACGAAGAGGATGTCCACCTTCATGTCCTCCAGCGTGTTCACCATTTCACCGATGTCCTGCTGGCCGCGCGAGCTGCCGAGCAGGGAGCCGCCGAAATTGTGGGCCTGCTCCACCGAGGACGGCTTCAAAATGAGCGGCGGGTGGCCGTAGCTCTCCACGAGCCCCTCGTAGCCGAAGCGAAAGCCGTAGATGCGGTTGATGCCGTATTGAAAGGCGCACTGGTTCACGATGCCGCGGATGATGTCATTCAATCCGGGGGAGAGGCCGCCGCAGGTCACGATGCCCACGGTCGTCTTCGCCGGATTGAAGTAGAGCATCTCGCGGGCGCCCGCTTCTTCGAAGGTCGGCGTGGTGTGGTCGCGCCCGTCCTCCAGCATGTGGCTGTGGTAGAGGATTCTGTCCGTCGCGTCCGATTTGAAAGGAGCCTCCACCCCGCCGATCCGGTGCAGAGGTGAGTGAAACTGGCAGGGACCGAGGGTCGGGATGGTCGTGTCGAGCGGGGCGGGGGTCATGGTCGGCTGCTTTTCATATGAGCAGGAGCGATGCCATACGCCAGCACCAATAGAATGACACATTGGCGCATTCCCGACGTTTTCAGGCCGCCCAACCGTCATGAAGCATCTTCTCGCCCTCGTTCTTTCCTCATTCCTCGTTCTGGTTTCGTCATTCGCTGCGGAGCAGCGGCCCAACGTCGTCATCATCTTCATCGACGACCTCGGCTACGCGGATATCGGCCCCTTCGGCGCGACGAAGCAGAAGACGCCGAACCTCGACAAAATGGCGCAGGAGGGCATGAAGCTGACCAGTTTCTACGCCGCACCCGTTTGCAGCGTCTCGCGGGCACAACTGATGACCGGCTGCTACGGCGCACGCATCTCCGTGCCGGGTGTTTATTTTCCGGGGCACTCAAACGGCCTGAACCCCGCCGAAACGACCATCGCGGAGCATTTGAAGACGCAGGGCTACGCCACGCAGTGCATCGGCAAGTGGCACCTCGGTGACCAACCGGAGTTCCTACCCACGAATCAGGGCTTCGATCACTACTTCGGCATTCCCTACTCCAACGATATGCAGAAGACCGCGAAGGACACAGGCGCGAAAGTCGTGCCGCTGCTGCGCGATGACAAAGTGGCCGAACTCCTCACCGACGAAGCGCAGAGCCGCATCGTCGAGCGCTACACGGAGGAAGCGGTCGGTTTCATCCGTGCCAGCAAGGACAAGCCATTCTTTCTCTACTTCCCGCACACCGCCGTGCACACGCCCATCTGGCCGGGCGAAAAGTTTCGCGGCAAATCGCAGAACGGCCGCTTCGGCGACTGGGTGGAGGAGGTGGACTGGAGTGTCGGTCGTGTGCTCGAAACGCTGCGTGAACTGAAGCTCGATGAAAATACGCTCGTCGTCTTCACCAGCGACAACGGCCCCTGGCTCATCAAAGGCGCGGACGGCGGCAGCGCCCTCCCGCTTCGCGGCGGCAAAGGCAGCACCTGGGAAGGCGGCGTGCGCGTGCCCACCATCGCCCGCTGGCCCGGCAAGATCGCACCCGGCAGCGTGTGCGATGCCGTCGCGGGCACCATCGACCTCCTGCCCACCTGCGTGTCTCTCGCCGGAGGAAAAGTGCCCGCCGAGCCCGTCATCGACGGTCGCGACATCTCTCCACTGCTCTTTGGCAAAACGACTGAGTCGCAGCGCGAGGCGCATTACTACTTCGCCGGTTACAACCTCCAGGCCGTGCGCCAGGGTCCGTGGAAGCTCGCCATCGCCACCCAGCCAGAAACGATGGGCAAAAGCAGCAGCGATGACGCCAAGATCAACCCGCGCCTCTACAACCTCGACACCGAGATCGGCGAGCAAACCAACATCGCCGACAAGCAACCCGACATCGTCGCCAAGCTCACCACGCTCGCCGACAAGATGAGCACCGAGATCGGCGACAAGGAACCGAAGTCACGTCGTCCCGCCGGTGAAGTCGCCAATCCGGTCACGCTCTATCCCACGAGCGACAAACCCAAGGAACGCCGCGCTCCCAAGGCCAAAGCCAAGCCCACCGACCTCTCCAAGTTCCAGCCCGGCGAGACACTCGACGCCGAAAACGCTCCGCACATCGCCGATACGCCCTTCACCCTCACCTGCGAGCTCACCACCGCGCAGCGCGATGCCATCCTCATCGCCCACGGCGGTGCCAGCACTGGCTACGCGCTCCATCTCAGCGGCGGCAAACTGATGTGGGCCATCCGCCACGGCAAAACCCTCACCACCGCCCAAACAGACTACCCCGCCGACAACCAACCCCACCGCATCACCGCCACCCTCGGCCAAAAAGGCCAGCTCACCCTCCAGCTCGATCAAAACGAGCCCATCACTGCCACCAGCCCCAGCCTCATCCGCACCCAACCCAAAGAAGACTTCTGCCTCAGCCATGACAACAAGGTGCCGGTGGCCACTTACACGGCGAAGGGGAAGTTTGAGGGGAAGATCGCCAACCTTGGCATTCGTTGATGTAAAGACAGCTTCAGCAACGCATGCTCTTCATCCTCCCAGTTCGATTTCTCACCTGCGTCGTTTCGTTGCTGATTGTGACACTGCTTTCGAGTTGTGGCACGGTTTCCACGACGGCGCCTAAAATCGACCTTCAAATCAGCAGTGCATTCAATCACAAGTTGACCCGCACCAAGTTCAAAACCGGTGACCATCTGGTGAACAGTCCGCCTTACATCATTAAAGCCAAGGTGCCTACTGCACGCATCGAAGGCGAATGGGGAAATCCAACTCCTGCTCAGCATCACTTTGATCACGACTGGAGGGTTGATGTGGAGTCAACTGATGCCCAACTCACAGCAGAAAATATTGCGAAGGCCACCAGCGGCTACGACGCAGGTGTGGATCGCGATGGGTGCTACATGTTCGCCCGGTTTGAGCGAAAGCAGTTCAAGTGGGGCAAGGCCATCTCATACTTTTCCCAATTCACAGATGACATAGGTGGCTATGTTCCTCACAATGGCAGACTAACTTATGAAGTCTGGGGAACCACGAACGACAATCGGCACATCGTGCATCTGACCTGTTTGGTCACCCATCAAGCCTTGGAGAAATGGCGATCCGGGGTGCGCACAACTCGTTCTACGGAGGAGCTGCATGCCGACAAGGACTACAAACTCGTCGACACCTGCCCTTCGTCCGACTTTGAACCCGCGTTGTCGGAGCTGGATCGCTTGCTGGACACGCTAGTGATTAAAGGCGGCAAATCGAGCTTCCGCTAACATGACCTTGCAAGAGCTGTCAGCCAAGCTGCGCCAGATTCGCTCTCAGATGCCGCGAGTGACGAGTGAACAGGCGTATGCGCAGATGGATCACTTGATGGGGCTGACGACATCAGAAACGCCACCAGTTTGCGGCTCTCAGAAAGCGGATACTACTTCCTCGTCAGCAGCTTCTCCGCAGGCACCAGGAAGTCGAAATCATCCCGGCCGTCGATCTCGGGATCGAGCTCGCCGCAGTAGATGAGGCCGGTGCGGACGGACTGGCCTTTCGGGAGCTTCAGGCGGCGCACTTTCTCCCGCACCTCATCGACGATGCTGGCGGCGATGCGTTTGCGGAACTTGATCTCGAAGATGTAGAGGCTGCGGCGGGTGCGGAGCAGGAGGTCGATCTGGCAGCCCTGGCGGCGGAGGGTTTGTTTTTGCTGATACGGACCGGCGTTGAGCACGAGTTTTTTATCGAGGCCGATGCGGGTGAGCAGCAGGTCAAGGTTCCCGTGGACGAGGTTTTCAAATTGCAGGCCCATGATCGTGTCCCAGGCATCCAGGGACTCCAACGCGGTGTTTTTCAGCAAGCCTTTCGCGATGCGGGTCTTCACGGGATCGACATACTTCAGGTAGAAGCGCAGGTAGTTGTCCGAGAGGCGGAAACGGGCGTCACGCGGCCTGCTGGTGCCTGTTTCAGGATCAAACGGCACATCCCGCGTGATGAAGCCGGCCAGCTCCAGCTCGGTGAGCGAGGCGCTGAGGCTGCCGCCGCGGGCGCGGTCCAGCTCGGTGCTGATTTGATCCACGCTGCGCGGCCCGGCCACGAGCGTGCGTACGATCTCGCGATACGTCTCCGCCTTCCGCGTGAAGATGTCGTGGAAGATGCTGTCGAACTCGCTGAAGAGCATCCCGGCGGGATTGAAGCAAAGGTCGGCGATGTTTTGCTCCGCCGTGCGGGCGGGATTGATCTCCTCCAGGTAACGCGGCACGCCGCCAGTGACGGCCAGCAGGCGCAGCTTTTCCGCTGTGCTGATGCGTTCGCCGCGTTTGCCCCAAAACTGCACGCATTCCGGCAGGAGAAGCGGCCCTAGCCGAAACTGCCATGAGCAGCGACCGACGAAGCCAGTGTTGTTGAGGATGTTGTCCTCGATCCACGAAGAAACCGAGCCGCAGAGCACGACGACGAGGCGCTGGCGCTTCGAGAAAAGCGTGTCCCAGGCCGTCTTGAGATGCCCGGCAAAGTCCGCATCACCCGCTGCCATCCACGAGATCTCATCCAGCAGCAGCACGACTGTGCCGCTAGCCGGAAGCTGACTGGCGAGCAGTTGAAATGCCGTCGGCCAGCCATCGAGCGGCACCTTGGGAGCTTTCGTCTGCTTCGCGAGCTGATCGGCAAAGGCATCGAGCTGCACCTGCCGTGTCATGTCTTCACGCGGCGGCAGTCCCATGAAGCTGAGGAGGTGATCCGCCTCCTGGGCACATTCAGCCAAAAAACGGCTCTTCCCGATCCGCCGCCGCCCCTGGCAGGTGACGAGCGAGGCGATCTTCTTTTGCAGAAGCCGCCTGAACTCCTCCCGCTCCTCGCCGCGCCCGATGTAGCCGTCTGTGATGGTGCTCATGTCGATTTGGTGCCTGGAAATGGCCGCAAACTTCTGGCACCAAATCGACATCATGTCAATTTCGTGCCTAGTATTGGCAAAGTTTTTCAGGCACGAAATCGACATTTTGCACAGTTCGTGCCTGATAACTGAGTTCTTTTTCAGGCACGAAATCGACATCCCTCATGTACGAGGAAGCGACTCCTTCCGCTTTTTGAGGCAATCCGGCCGCAATGCCCTCGTCACCTGCCCGATCTCATGAAACGCCCTCTGTTCACCCTGCTCCTCCCCAT
>CAMAZK010000181.1 GCA_945863205.1 Akkermansia muciniphila
CGACCGCGTCTTCAACGGCCGCCTCACGCCCTTCGTCGCCGGCCTCATGGAGCGCGAGGAAGTCTCGAAAGACGACCTCGCCGCCCTTCGTGAAGTTCTCGCCCAGGCTGAGAAGAAGCTCAAAAAGTAACCGCCATGAACTCCGACGCCCTCCTCCACTGGCTGCTGCGAACCTCCTTGGAAGCCAGCATCCTCATCCTCGCCGTTCTCGGCCTGCGCCTCATGCTTGGCACCCGCCTCAGCCCCGCATGGCGCATCGGCCTGTGGATGCTCGTCGGCACGAAGCTGATGCTCCCAGCCTTCATCCCCGCAGGTTTCGGCCTTGGCGGCTGGTTCCAGGCCGCCGAGCCCGAGACACGGAGCGCGAGTATGGCGTCAGCCTACTCGCCTGACTCTCCCTTCGTCTCGCAGGCCGCAAAAACCTCCACCTCACCGACCGCTCCGATTCAAGAAATGGCGAGTGGTCTGCCGACACACTCGCGCTCCAGCCTCTCGATGCCCCTATTCCTCCTCGCCGCGTGGCTCACCGGAGCCGCTGCCGTCCTTGGCGTCGCCATGATCCGCCAGCAGCGATTCAACGCGTTTCTGCGCCGCCGCCCACGTGCCAGTCACCCGCTTTTGCGAGCTCTTGTCGCCAGCCTCTCTCATCAAGCGGGCATCAAGAAGACGGTCAGGATCGTCCTCATGCCCGCAGGCACCACGCCGGCCATGGTGGGCATCCGACAGCCGAAACTGCTGCTACCGGAGGATTGGCAGACGCGTTTCGACGAGCGCAGCCTGCGCCACGTGATGCTGCATGAACTGCTGCATGTAAAACAGCACGACCTCATATGGAACTGGGCCGCCACCGCCGTGCAGGCGCTGCATTGGTTCAATCCGCTCGTGTGGTTCGTCGTGTCGCGCTTTCAGGCTGATCGCGAGCTGCGCTGCGACGCGGGCGCACTGGAACTCCTCGCGCCATCCGAGCGGCTCGACTACGGCCACACGCTCCTGCGCATTCAGGAAACCTTTTTCGCACCACCGGCCATCGCAGGGTTGGCTCCATGCGTGCGCAACCACCCCACCCTGCGTCAACGCATCCTCATGATCAGCACCCCGACCACCCGCCAGCCCGTCATTCAGGCCCTGCTCGTCCTCACGCTCAGCGTGCTGGTCGGCTACTCCTTCACCACCGCCCGCGCCGCCGAAAAAGAAGTCCCGCCCAAGGTCCGCGAAGGCTCCACCACCGCAAAACCGTCAACAGAGTCACCACGGTCAACAGAGTCCCCCAAACCCGCCATGAAGGACGGCGACCGCGAAGGCGGCAAACCCTCCGCAGAGCGTGAAGGCGGAAAACCCAGCGCCGAACGCGATGGCATCCGCAAACCCGGCGCTCGCGATGGCGAAGGTGAAAAGAAACCCGGCATGCGCGATGGCGACAAGCCCCGCACCGGCGAACGCGATGGCGAAAAACCGCGCTCCGGCTCCCGTGATGGCGAAGGCATGAAAAAAGGCGGTGAACGCGATGGCGAAGGCCGCAAGCCCTCCGCCGAATCCGGCCAGAAGCCCCGCAAAGGCTCCGAAAGTGATGCGGGCACTCCTGCCCGCAGTTCCGGCAAACTCATCACCCTCAAAGTGATCGACGGCGGCGACACCGTCCTCATCGGCGACGAAAAAGTCCCCATGAACCGCCTCCGCGGCTTCCTCAGCACCTTCCTCCCCGACCACCCCGGTGCCCGAGTCGAAGTCACCGGCAACGACGACACCCCGCTCAAAGCCCTCCACAACACCGTCGATGCCGTCCGCGACAACGGGAACAAGAATGTGGGCATCAAGGCGGAGTAATCGCCATCACAGCTAGCCATGACTCTCGATCAAAAGATCAGTCTGGTGCAGTCCTCGCACATGTTCATTGCGATCGGCCTGCCAGTTTTGTTCTTTTGGGCTTTGCGCGGCAGCACCACATTAACCACACTTTCTTCCCGATGGTTTTTGACGGTCTTTTTCTGCTGGTTTGCTCGTTTGGCTCATCGCTGGTTCTTTGAACTACCTCTCTATTTCAACCGCGCGCGCATTGAGGGCGATGAAGCTTACGATGGAGTCGGTGGAAACGCCGTGCTGCTGCTTCTTGGCTGGTTGGAGCCAGCAGTTATCTCAACCCTGATCTGCATAGGTATCACCGTCAGGAGAAGGCTGAAACAGCGTGAGTTAAACACAGCAGCCTGAACTCTTCTCACCTGCCATGCGACCTTCTTCATTCGGCCTTCGTCATTCCTTCCTCATTCTGATTTCGTCCTTCGTCATTCCGTCGCTCGCGACGGCCGCGACACCTGCCGAAGTCACCGCCGCTGCGATCAAAGCCGTCACCTTCTACCACTCGAAAGCGGCGTTCCACGGCGGTTACGTCTATCGCTACAGCGCCGACTTTACGCTGCGTGAGGCGGAAGGCATCCCCGGCCCCGACACGATCTGGATTCAGCCGCCGGGCACGCCTGCGGTCGGCATGGCGATGCTGGATGCTTACGAGGCCACGAAGGACGAAAAGTGCCTCGCCGCTGCGGTGGAGGCCGCGCGATGCGTTTCGCGCACGCAGCTCGCTTCGGGCGGTTGGGACTACTCGGGCCATTTCGATGCCAAGGGCCGCGAATCGAAGAATTACTGCCGCAAAGCCGATGGAACGGCCATTCCACGCACGCAGACGGCCAAGCGCGAGGCAGGCTGGCACAACTGGCGGCGGCAGGACAAGAAAAACTACGCCACCTACGACGACGATGTCTCCCAGGCCGCCACGCGATTGCTCGTGCGCGTCGATCACGCGCTCGGCGGCAAGGACGCCGAGATCAAAGACGCCGCCGACTTCGCGCTGCGCACGATCCTCATGACGCAATACCCCGCCGGTGGTTGGAGCGCGAATTTCGACGACGCGCCCACCTTTCCGCCGCCCATCGAAAAGTATCCCATCAAGCCCGCGAACTACCCGCAGGATTGGCCGCGCAAGTGGCCGAAGGACTTCAGCGGTTGCTACGTGCTCAATGACAACACACACGCCACCTTGATGAGCACGCTGCTCCTCGCCTGGCAGCTCCGTGGCGATGCCCAATACCTCGAAGCCGCGAAACGCGGCGGCGACTTCCTCCTGCTCGCGCAGATGCCCGATCCGCAGCCCGCGTGGGCGCAGCAATACAACGCCGACATGCAGCCCGTGTGGAGCCGTCAATTCGAGCCCACCGCCATCAGCGGTCGCGAAAGCCAGGCCGCCATGTGGGCGCTGCTGAAGCTCGCCGCCGCCACCGGCGACAAAAAATACCTCGCCCCGGTCGCCAAGGCCATCACTTACCTCCGCACCGTGCTCCTGCCTGGCAACAAGCTCGCCCGCTTCTACGAACTGAACACGAACAAGCCCCTCTACTTCGAGCGCGGCCCCGGCGGCAAAGGTTTCGAGCTCACCTACTCCGACCAAAACGCCTCCTCGAACTACGGCTGGGTCTGGGACAGCGAACTCGACGCCCTGCAAGCCGCCGGCAGCCAAATCGCCCGTGGCGAGCCCGTCACCTTCCCCCGCACCGAAAAAGAACGCTGGTCCTCCCCACCCACCGACGCCGACATCGCCACCATTTTAAAAGAACAAGCCCCCGACGGCTCCTGGCCCATCACCGACGACGAACGCGGCATCATGCGCGACACGAACGGCAAAAAAACCAAACCCACCGGCGGCGTGATCTACAGCCTCGACTTCGTCCAAAACGTCAAAGCCATGAGCGCATGGCTGAAAGCCAAAAGAGGCGTGAAATGAACTCCTCCCAATCAGGAAGACAAAAAAATGGCAGACAAAAAGATGGGCTAATTTTTTTGTCTCTCATCTTTTTGTCTTCAAACCTCTGGGCCGCCGAGAAATACGAGAACCCCACGCCGTGGTCCTATCAGCGCCTCCAGCGTCCCGCGATTCCGGCCACGAAGGACACCACGTGGCCAAAAGACGACCTCGACCGCTTCATCCTCGCCCGGCTCGAAAAGGAAAACCTCCGCCCCATCGGCGATGCCTCGCGGGCGATGCTGATTCGCCGCGCGTCCTTCGATTTGCGCGGCCTTCCGCCATCTCAAACCGAGATCGAAGCCTTCCTGCGCGATCCTTCCTCCGATGACATCGCCTTCGCGAAGGTCGTGGACGCCTTTCTTCAATCCGAACGCTTCGGCGAGCGCTGGGCGCGGCACTGGCTCGATGTCGTGCGTTATGCGGACAGCGTTGGGCGCGTGTGGAATGCACCGTTTCTGTATGCGGCGCGGTATCGCGACTGGGTGATCGACTCCTTCAACGAAGACAAGCCCTACAACCGCTTCGTCGCCGAGCAGATCGCAGGCGATTTGCTCCCGGCGAAGACTGTGTTGCAACGCCGCGATCAAATCGTCGGCACTGGCATGCTCGCGCTCGGCAGCATGAACGTGCAGGAGGGCGACTACGAGCAATACCTCCTCGATCAGGTCGATGATCAGATCGATGTCGTCGGGCGTGCCTTCCTCGGCCTCACGCTCGCCTGCGCACGCTGCCACGATCATAAAACCGAGCCCGTCACCATGCGCGACTACTACGCGCTCGCCGGCATCTTTTACAGCAGCCGCACACTCAGCGGCACGCCGAACCGCAACGACGGCGTCGCCGGTGGTTACGTCAGTCCCGAGGCGCTCGTCGATCTGCCCACCGAGCTCGATGAAGCCGTCGGCCCGCCGCAAAAACTGCCCGCAGGCATTCACTCGATGGATGACATCCGCGAGCTCGGCAATCCAAAGCAAACCATCCGCTACGACCACGATCCACACTTCTGCATGGGCGTCATCGACGGCAAAATTGAAGACTGCGAGATCGCCATCGGCGGCGATCCGCATGATCGCGACACCGCGCCGAATCGCGGCGAATTGAAGCTCCCCGCCTTGCCACCGATGCCCAAAGTGCCCGCGCAAAGCTCCGGCCGTCTCGAATTCGCCCAATGGCTCACGCAGCCCACGCATCCGCTCACCTCACGCGTGATGGTGAACCGCCTCTGGCAGCATCTTTTCGGCGAAGGCCTCGTCCGCACGCCCGATGACTTCGGCATCACCGGCGCCGATCCCACCCATCCCGAACTGCTCGACCATCTCGCCATCCGTTTCGTCACAAATGGCTGGAGCGTGAAGAAAATGATCCGCGAGATGATGCTCAGCCGCACCTACCGACTCGCCACCACCGGCAATCCCGAGCATCCCGATGCGGGCAACAAACTGCGCTGGCGTCAAAACCCGAAGCGCCTCGAACTCGAACCGCTGCGCGACACGCTCCTGCAACTCGCCGGACAACTCACCTTCGACCGCCCCGAAGGCATCCAAGTCGCTGGCACCGGCGGCAAAGGTCGTCATGGCGTCACGCGTGGCCTGCTCGGCATCGAGGAGCCGTATCGCACGATCTACCTCCCCGTCGTGCGCGATAACATCCCCGAACTCTTCAGCACCTTCGACTTCCCCGGCCCCACCCAAATCAAAGGCCAGCGCGACGTCACCACCGTCGCCCCGCAGGCGTTGTTCTTCATGAACAATCCCTTCGTCGAGCAACTCGCCGCCCAAATCGCCGACAAGGCCGGAAAAGACACGAAAGTCATCTACAAGCTCATCCTCGGCCGCGATCCAACTTCCGAAGAAATCACCGACGCACGCGATTTGGACGACCAAACACTCGTGCAGGCGCTTTTGGGCACGGCGGAGTTTCGATATGTGTTTTGAAACCATGAACGCGTTCGCATTTCATCAGGGTTTGAAGCCCAACGGGCTTCTGTCATGCAGCCCAGGGTTGCGCGAAGCGCTACCCTGGGGCCAACGCGTCACGTTCACCTCAGGTGCATCAACCCCAACGGGGTTGCGTCAACCGCCGCCAGTTCCATCGGCCTCCGTTCGCGATAGAGCCTTCGATGGACGGAACCCCGTTGGGGTTCGTCGGGGGATGTCATGGGGTCTATCGCTGACCCAGGGTTGTTCCAACCGTGGGCTGCATGACGAAAGCCCTGCGGGCTTTGAAGGTGGAAAGTCGTTCATCTGCCCCAACATCAAAACACCATGATAAAGCCCCTTCTGATTCTACTTAGCGTGGTCACAGCAATGCTGGTGACTGCCTACCAGACTTGTGGTGATCTTGGCTTTCGGGCTGGCGTAGGCATTTCAATTGTTTGGATTGGTGGCCCGCTGCTACTGCTCACGACATTGCTTGGCTTTTATCGCACCAAGAAACACGGCTGGCATGCATGGCGTCCGGCAGGCTGGATACTTGCCACCATTTTGGTTTTCTTCGTGACTCAGGACCTCAGCAAACGTGTGCTTTACTGGGAGATAGAACGTGCACATGCCTATCCTGCTTTAATTGAGACCGAGCTTCAGCAATTTCGCCAATCTAAAGGCAGGCATCCAAATACACTCGAGGAACTCGCCCCTGAAGCACGGCCACCACGGCTCATTCGATACTCGGTTGATCAAGGTGAATACACCTTCAGCACTGCATCATATGAATTCTTTGGCGGTGAGGATTATGACCCAAAAACCAAAAGCTGGAACTCCAGAGACTGATTTATGACCACCCGCCGCCATCTTCTCCAATCCACCAGCGCAGGCTTTGGCTGGCTGGCGTTCAATGCGCTGCATCAGCAGTGGGCTTCGGCTGCGGCTCCGCCGAAGACGATCAATCCGCTGGCACCGAAGGCTCCGCACTTCGCGGCAAAGGCGAAACGCGTGATCTTCATGTTCATGCAGGGCGGACCGAGCCACTTGGACACGTTTGATTACAAACCGGAGCTCGTGAAGGCGCACGAGCAGAAGGTGGCGAAATACATGGGCACCGCGTTCGACTTCAAACCGCGCGGCAAGAGCGGTCTCATGATTTCGGATGCGTTTCCGGAGCTTTCCAAGCACGCGGACGACCTCTGCATCCTCAATGGCATGCAGACACGCACGAACGCGCATCAAATGGCCACCGTGGCGCTGCACATCGGCAGCGAGACGTTTGTGCGGCCCTCGATGGGCGCGTGGATCGTTTACGGCCTCGGCACCGAGGCGGAGGACCTGCCGGGCTTTGTCACCATCAATCCCGTGGCCGACACCGGCGGCGCGATGAACTACGGCTCGGCGTTTTTGCCCGCGAGCTTCCAAGGCACGCGACTCAGCACCACCGGCGGCGGCGTTCCCGATCTCTCGAACGGCCGGCTCAGCGACGCGCAGCAGCGGAAGCAGATCGAATTCATCCAAAAAGCCAATCGCAGGCTCCTCGCGGGCGATCCGGGCAATCCCGAGCTCGAAGGCATCATTCAGAGCTACGAACTCGCCTACAAAATGCAGACCAGCGTGCCCGACGTGCTCGAACTCGACCAAGAGCCCGCGCACATTCGCGAGCTCTATGGCCTCGACAACGGCGACACCGAACGCTTTGGCACGCAGTGCCTCATGGCGCGTCGGCTCGCCGAAAAAGGCGTGCGCTTCATCCAGCTCACCAGCACCGGCTGGGACCACCATCAGCAGCTCCGTGAAGGCATCACCCGCCAGGCCACATCCATCGACAAACCCATCGCCGGCCTCATCGCCGACCTGAAGCAGCGCGACATGCTCAAGGACACCCTCATCCTCTGGGGCGGCGAATTCGGCCGCGGATCGAGCTACGACAACGAACCCTACAACGGCCGCGGTCACAACGGTCGCGGCTACACCATGTGGATGGCCGGCGGCGGCGTGAAAGGCGGCTTCACCTACGGCAGCACCAACGCCATGGGCGACACCGCCGAAACCGGCATCATCACCACTCATGATTTGCACGCCACGGTCCTGCACCTCATGGGCATCCATCACGAACGCCTCACCTACCGCTACTCCGGCCGCAATTTCCGCCTCACCGACGTGCATGGCGAGGTGGCGAAGGATATTTTGGCGTAAACCGAACTTTTAACTTCGGTCGGGTGAGATCGAGTTGGAAAACTCGATCTACGTTTTGAGCGCCCACTTGAGCAGATTCGCCGTGATGCGCTGCACGCGCTCGTCGGTGCCATGCGGGCGTGAGTAGTGGCTCCACACAGGCATGTGGCCCGGCGGCTTGCTCAAACCCTGCGCCCACCAGATGGTGGAGGCGTTGAAGATGAAGTTGTTCTTTGGGCCGTCGAAGATGACGGCCTGCCACTGCTGCGGATTGCGGCCTCCTTGGAAGGCAGTGCCACCGGCCACGATCTCAAGCCCCGGCAGGTCCGTGGGTGGGTCACCGTGGTACTCCCAGCCGATCATGCCCGGAATGGAGTCGCCTTTTTTCATGCCGGTGCCTTCGAACATCCAATGCTCGGGTTTGGTGCAAAACCAGTCACCGCCGCCATTCACCGGGTCGATGTTGCGCACGCCCATGAGGTAGCCTTCATCTGGGCCGCGATGCGGATACGGGCCGTGCTCTTTCTCGCGGTCCACGGCATACTTGTAGTCGCCGCCATACGGGCCGCCGCGAAAGATGCGGCGGTTCGGCTCGCCAGCAGCATTGGGTGAAAACGGAGTGACCCAGCAGACGGAGTTGCCGGATAGGAAGAGCAGGTTCACCCCAGCATCCCGCATCTTCTCCACGCTCTGATACTGACGGATGTCCCAGTACTCGTCGTGGCCGATGCTGATGAAGGCCTTGCACTTCAAACCGTGATCCGGCGTGATCATGTCTGCGTTGGAGCAGTAGGTGACGTCGTAGCCTTCCTTTTCCAGCCAGTAGGCGGCGGGAAACTCAAAGCATAGCCACTCGCCGCTGCCGACGGACTGCGGGTTCTCGTAGATCTGCGCATACTTCGCGTAAGGACGATCAAAGCTCACATCTGACCATGGCCCCTGGTTGCCCTTCGGGTCGGTGTAGAGCGAGTAGTTGTCCGGCCAGCGATTGTAGGCCTGCCAGGTGTTGTCGCTGCATTGAAACAGGATGTCGGCCTTCCGGTCATCGGTGACGATGAAGACGATGTAGCTCTGCCAATACGGTTCATCCTTCGACGCGGGCAAAGTTGTGAGCCTGCCAAGATACACGCCGCTCACCCAATCTGCCGGAATCGTGAGCGAAGTCGTCTTCTCCCAGCGGCATTCGCGCAATCGCTTCTCACCCACCTCGGGCACGGGCTGTTCCTTGCCCTCAAACGGCCCGAGCTCCGTCATCAAACGTGCTCCTTTGCCGCCGTAGTAGCCGGTGCGGAAGATCTCAATTTTGAAGCGAGCCGATGGCTGCGTGCTGACGAAAATATCGAGCGCCTCCCCTGCCCTCGCCGACTGCCGCGAGCAGTAGCCCTCGATCACCGGGGAGCGAAAGCCCCCGGTCTTGTCGAGGCGCATGCGGGTGAGCTGCCAGTCGGTCGATCCAGGCTTCGCGTTTTCTTCGGTGATCAGGGACATGCTCTGATTACGCACCCTTCCGTCGAAAATGATCAGTAGGTCGCCCGCCCGCCGGACAAATCGAACACGGCTCCGGTCGTGAACGAGCAATCCTCCGAACTCAGCCAGGCGACGAGGGCCGCCGCTTCCTCCTTCTTGCCAAAGCGGTTCATCGGAATCTTCGACAGCATGTAGTCGATGTGCTGCTGTGTGAGCTGCTTCAGGATGTCCGTCTCGATCACCGCCGGCGTCACCGCATTCACGATGA
>CAMAZK010000182.1 GCA_945863205.1 Akkermansia muciniphila
GGTTTGGTTTCGTTCGAGATTGCTCTCGCCCTGATACCAAATCGCACCGCGAATCGCGAAAGGGGCCAGCGGCTCGATCATCGTCTGGTAAGATCTGCCGCCCGGCGACCAAGCCTGAATCGGTGTGGCCCCAACGGAGGCATGCAGCACTCCGATGGGGCGATTGAGCTTCTTACGCAGCTCACGGCTGAAGAAATAGGCCACCGACGAATCGCCATCCATCCGGCTCGCGGTGAGGTTCGCCCGATTCGCAGCACGCCAGAGGCCAGCCAGTTCGCTCGGCGACGCCAGCTTGTCATTGCGCACGGCGGTAAACTGCCGAACCCACGGGTCATCCGACTCATCAAGGATCTTCTCCTTGTCTGGATGCCTTACCCCGAGGTTCGCGTGCATGTTCGACTGCCCCGACGCCAGCCACACCTCGCCCGCGAGCACGTCCGTGATGGTGATCGTGTTCTTCCCCTTCACCGTCATCGCGCCCACCTCTCCAGCCTTCAGCGGATCGAGAGTCACTTGCCACTCGCCCTTGCCGTCGGCCTTCGCGGTCTTGGTTTGTCCCGCGATGGAAACACTGACCTCCTCACCCGCATCAGCCCAGCCCCACACGGGCACGACGGCATCTGCTTGGAGGACCATTTGATCGGAAAACATCTTCGCCAGCGAGACCTCCGCCACGACGGAGGAAGGACCGAGCAGAAAGAGCACCGACAGGAGCAATGCGGATTTGAATAACAAGTGCAGACGAGGGACTGGCATGGCGTGTTGGTTGGGAACGAGGTTCAAGGCAGCAGCGGACGACGAGCCAGCGTCAACCGCACGTCATCGAGGTAATGTCCGGCGAACTCAGCGGACTGGTTGGTTTTGGGCATCTGTTTCAATCCGATCTCGATGAGCAGCAAGTCTGCATTGCCCGGCAGTCGCTGCTCGCAGTCAATCCGCTGCCATGTCGCCGGGTCGCGATCCAGCTCGACGCCAGCGCTGCGCGTCAACGCGAGAGAAGAGTTATTCACCTCCGTCCGGTGCCGCTGCTTGAGCGCTGCCACCATCGCCGTATCCAGCGCGTGAATCTGCAGAAACTCGAAATAGCTCCGGTCCTGCGGAAACGCCTGCGCATTGAGCGCCGCCGACAACTGCGCCACCGCCCCGCCATCCGCAAACTCACGACGATACGGCCGCAAATCCACCAGCCGCCAGACACTCGCCGTGCGGCTCGGGCTCGCATTGGACTTGCCCTCATAGTCCGCGCTGAGGAAACGCAGCATCTTCCCGCCGTTCGCCGGCCTGACGCCCTCCTGCTCACCGACGATCTCCGTGAAATCCCCGCTCCACTTGCCTGCCTCAATCGGCGCACCCGTCACCAACGGCGCAGGTCCCGACTCAAAGCCCTCCTGCAAAACCGTCATCGCTTTCCCCAACGACGGTGCGACGTAAGCGAACACCACCGACGTGCAAAACATCCCGAACACAATCCCCGCCGCCGCAGCGGTGAGCGGACGCCAGGAGAGCCAGCCCGTCCAGCGCCTCGATTCTGCTTGATGAGGCGACACCAGCATTTCAGTGACCGCTGCCTGCGAACCAGCATGGGCCTCCAGAGCCACATCCAGATTCATGTAGCGGAGATACAGTCGGACCACGGCATCATCCCGTTTGAGCGAGTCCTGAAGAAGCGCAGATTCATCCTCCGTGGTGAGTCCCGCGATGTAGCGCTGGATGAGATCATGCCAGTCTGTGTTCATGCTGTTTCCTCCTGGGACAGGGTGCGCTCCACGCAGTCCAGCAAGGCCTGCCGGATGCGGTGAAGCAGTTTGTAGAACGACATCGGCGTCTGTCCGCGCCGGGTTGCGAGATCGTCCATGCGGGTGCCCTTCGTGTAAGCAGCGAGCACCAGTTCCTTTTGGGATTGCGGCAACTTTTGCAGGCAGCTCTCCAAAGCCTCGCGCTCGCTGACAAACTGCGGCTCCTGCTGGACGGCCACGTCAGCGAGGCGGTTCACCAATTCGTCATCGAAGACATGGCGGTCGCGCATGCGACGGCGCAGGTGCATCCGCGCCACATTCCGTGCCACACCGAAAGCCCAGGGCCGAAACTCTTCCGCCGAAGCGAATCCCTGCCACAGCGCCACAATCACCTCCTGCATCACTTCCGATGCCTCCTGCCGCGTGGGCAGCAACGAGCGCACAAAGGTATGCAACGCCACCTCATGCTCCGCATAAAGGCGGAGGAACTGGTCATGCTGAGGATGGTCTGGCGGCTGCGACATGGTGACTACAACCTACTCGTTGCCGGTCGCCGCCTCATTTGCGGGAAAATCTTCAGGAATCGTATGCGCAGCAGCGTGAGCAGCAGGGCGGCGAGGTGTGAAAGGGGATGTTTTATGGTGATCTTTTTTGGCTCCTGTTTTTGGGTATCACGCAAATACGTCCAGCGCTGGCTTGCCTTTGTCGGCGATGGTGAAGGGGCGGTTGTCGGGGGAGTGAATGATTTGTTTCAACGGCAGGCCGAGGGCGGTGGCGATGGTGGCGTTGAAGTCGGGGATGGTGATCTTTTTCTCTTCGACGGCGCGGCCTTCCTCGTCGGTCTGGCCGAAGATGTAGCCTTGCTTGACGCCGCCTCCCCAAAGCGCGCCGGAGAAGGCCTGCGGATAATGGTCGCGGCCTGCGTTGACGTTGATATCGGGGGTGCGTCCGAACTCGGTTGCGAGGACGACGAGGGTGTCCCGCAACAGGCCGCGTTGGTGGAGGTCGGCGAGCAGCGCGGCGAGTGCCTGGTCGAGAATGTCGCAGAGTTTCGGCGTGCCGACCCAGTTACTGGAGTGGGTGTCCCAGTTGCCGAGCTGCACTTCGACGAAGCGCACGCCGTGCTCGACGAGGCGACGGGCGAGCAGGCAGCCCTGGCCAAAGGCGTCGTCACCGTAGGTTTTGCGCGTGACGGTGGATTCCTGCGTGAGGTCGAAGGCTTTCAGGTCGGCGCTCTTCATCATGGTGACGGCCTGGTCATACATGTCGCCGTAGGCTTTTACTTCAGACTGTGGGAAGGCGGTGATGAAGTCGGCATCCAGTTTTGCCGACATGCCGAGACGGGCGGCAAACTGCTGGGCGCTAAGACCGACGGGAAGGTTGACGTTTTTGATTCCGTTGGCGGGGTTGTTGACGAACAACGGCGTATGCACCGAGGGGAAGAAGCCGCCGCCAGGATGCTGGCTGGCTTCGCCGATAAAGACGGACTTGGGCAGTGTGGGATTGCCGCCGTTTTGCAGAAAGCTGAGCCACGCGCCCATGGAAGGATGACGGATGGTGCCGACCAGTTTGTAGCTGGTGTGCATGTAGTAAACGCCCTGCTCGTGCGCGCCCTGCGTGCTGGTGAGCGAGCGAATGACGGTGCCATGGTGCATCTGCTTCGCCGTGCGCGAGAGGTATTGCGAGATACGCAGGCCATCGGCGCTGGTGGGGATGGGTTTGGTCGCACCGGAGACTTTGGTGATGTCCTTGGGGTCCCAGGTGTCGAGCTGGCTTTGGCCGCCGGCCATGTAGAGGTAGATGACGTTCTTGGCCGTTGCGGGGCGTTGAAGGTCGTCGGTCTTCGCGGCGGCGTGCTCAGTAGACCAGACTTCGGGGAGCAGTCCCACGCCGAGGAAGGCGCTGGCGGTGCGGGCGATGAACCGGCGCCGGGTGAGTTCGTCGGCATGGATGAGCTGTGACTTCATGAATGGAGTGGGTTACGGGATGAAGATGAACTGCCGCGTGTTCACGAGGCTGTAGATGATGTCCTCGGGACTGCCATGGCCGGTGGTGCTGGCTTCGTTCCAAAGGAGCTTTTCCTTCTCGGTGGGCAGGCGTGAGAGCAGGGCAAGATAGATGGCGTGAATTTGCGCATCTGCGGCGGTAAGTTTTTTCACCGCATGCATGAGCGGCGAATGCGGCTCTGTGAGCTTCGGCACGAGAGCGCTGTTCATCATCACGAGCACCTGCGGCACACTGGCTCTGAGATTGGCATTCTCCACGAAATCGCGGTCGCTCTGCCCGAACTCGCGGAGGTAGTGACCGCGGGGCGCGGGGCTCGTCAACTCAGCGGCGCGAACCCATTCGCGAGTGTTTTGGCGGCGGGCGACGGTGTAGATTGTCCATTCGTCCTTGGGGATGCCGAGCGCGCGGGCTTCGTCGTGGTAGATGGCGTCTTCTTTGTCCTGCGCTGTTTTCTTTCCCTCAGGCGTCATTGTCTCCAGATCGAATCCGGGAATGAGAATGCGAACGGTGGTAGCCGGATCATAGTAGGGCCGGAAACACGGCGGTGTGCCATTGCGACGTGTGATTTCATCGAGTGCGATCTGCGCGTCGGTGCTTTGCAGCACGGCGGGCAAGTCGGTCTTCGCGACTGGGGATGTGGGTGCCTGCCACGTCTTGCCGGTTGTTTTGGCATACAGCTTCTTGAGTCCGGGGACGAGGATTTGACTGTAGAGTGCGATGCTCGCCTCGGCCCTGATGCGGAAGAGATCCTGCCCGAGCCGCGCGGCCTCGGACTTGAGTTCATCCGCCACCGCCTGGGCTGCATCGTGCGCGGAGCCTTCGAGAAGGTCCGCCTTGTCTTGTGCCGACTTCGCTTTGCTGAGCGCTGCGGTGTAGCGGTCGCTGAGTTCCTTACTGGCGTCACGGGCTTTGCTCTGTGCCTCGGCGGCAGCCTGAATGCCTCTGAGCAATTCCTCCGTTGTGAGACATTCGAGTGCCTCGGCTCGGCGACGAGGCTGGAGAATGCCCTGCTCGTGCGCGGTGCGTGCGAGTGAAGTGGAGAGTTCCGGGTTCGGATTGATCAGAGTGACAAAGGAATCCCAAATCTGCTCGGCGCTCATCCGGCGCAGCAGCGGGCCGGTGAAGTGATACTCCGCACCCGACGCGACCGCGCTTGCCGTGGCATGTCGCTGATAGGCCTGTGTATTGAAAACGATGCGCAGAAAGGCTTTCAGATCGTAGCCGACGCCGACCATCACTTTTTCAAGATGGGACTGCAACTCCGGGACCATGGACACCGATTCGTCGCTGAGGTTATCGAGCGGCTCCATGAGGGCGAGGCCGAATGCCTTCTTCCACATCCGATTCACGATCACGGTGGTGAAGCGGGGGTTCTCCGGGCTGGTGGTCCAGCGCGCGAAAGCCTGCGGCATCGTCTCGCCGGGCCGAGCGACACAGGGCTGGCCCATCATCGTGGCAGCCTCCACGACTGAGAGTGGCTTGGCGTCGCTGTATTGGTAATCATGAGGCAGCGTGAGTTGATTCTTGCTCATGCTCAGGGCTGTGGTTCGCACGCCGAACATGATGTTGATGGAGTCGAAGACTTCCGCATGACTCACCTTCTCCTTGCGGAGCGCGGCCATCGCCAGCTCCTGCTGCGCTTGCAGTCCCTTCACCTTTGCCGCGTGTGCCCTTTCCATTTCGGCAAACTTGGCGTCACTCATGCCTTGCGTCTTGATGGGACGCGCAGGCTCACGAAATGAATCCCGTATTGCCTTTTCACGACCCTGCATGAACTGCCGGTCCGCCTCGCCTGCTTCACTACCAAAGGTGGCCCCAGGCTGGCCAAAGATATCATCCGTCTTGATGGCAAAGGTGTGCGCCGCCATCTCGTAGAACTGCTTCTGGCTCCATTTATCAAAGGGATGATCGTGGCACTGAGCGCACTCGATGCGTGTCCCGAGAAAGATGCGCGAGGTGATCGCCATGTTATCCAGCGGCATTCCAACATCGCGCATGTAGTAGCCGATGGCCCCATTGTCCCATGCCTTGCCCTGCGCACCGAGGAGCGCTCGCACCATCTGGTCGTAGGGCATGTTTTTTCGCAGCGCATCCTTCACCCAGCTGATGTAGGCATCGGCGGTGGTGGCCTTGATCATCGTGCCCTTCGACTGCACACGCAGCACGTCGGACCAATAGTTGTAGAAGTGCTGCACATAGCCCTCCGAGGCGAGAAGCCGGTCAATGACCTTTGCCCGCTTCTCCGCGTCCTGTGATGAGAGGAAATCCTCCGTCTCGCGTGCCGTGGGAATGCGCCCCGCAATGTCGAGATGAATGCGGCGCAGGAAGGTGGCATCATCAGCCGCCGGATTGCCTTGAAGCTGATGCTTCAGCCAATCCGCAGCCAGCAGTGCATCGATCTTCCGCGCTTCTGCCGCGACGTCAGTGGAAGCGGCGAGAGTGAGCGGACAATGACCGAGGGTCAAAAAAACGACATAGATGAGAGGTAATGTGAGCTTCATTGGGGTAAGTTGTCAGACTTCAACGGTAAGGATTTCCGGCTTCGAATAGCGCACGCACGTCCGCATCGCTCATCGCACGACCGAGCAACAGCATCTCGTCGATGCGGCCGCTCAGTTTGCGATCATACTGATCCCAGTTGCCGATTTGCGCAGGACCGAGCAGCGCCGACTGCGCCTCCGGCTGCGGCACTTCGATCCCGAACACGCCATTGAGATAATGCCGCACCGAGCACTTCTCAGCATCGAATACCGACACCAGATGAGTCCACCGACCTTGGTCCGGGAGCGCGGGAGTCGCCGCTTCGGTGGCGTTGCCTTTGAGCCCGGGAAAGATCATCAACCACATTGTCCCTAGCTTGCTCACCTGCCAGTGAATCATCCCAGGCTCATTTCGTTTCCATCCATCCGTGTGCAGCAGAGATTGCAAACGCTCACCGCCCACGCGGTCCAGCCTCACCCAGGCCGCCAGCGTGAGTTGCGGCCAGGCGCGCCCACCCCCCACGTCCAGCTTCAAGTGATCGCCCACCTTCACAAACTCCGCCGCGTGAGATCCCGGCCAGCGTCCCTGCACTGTGCGAAAGACACCGGGGTGCGCCTCGCCGGACTCAAAGTCTAGCAGCGCGATAAGAGCGGGGTCACTCTTCAACACCCCGAGCGCCGCCTCCGAACGGGCACGCTGCCCCGCCGACAGTCCCGCGCTCAGCCCGCTCATCTCATCGGCCTGGATGAAGGCCGAGGAACGCAATTCACGCGCCATGCTCGCACCACCATCCATCGTCACCGCATCACCGCCACGCAGGCTTTGCTTCGTCAAATCACCCGAGGCTTTCGCGATGACTTCGCCCTGAAAAACATGAATCTCTGCCGCACCGTTTAATGGCACATCCACGCCAAATCGCGTGCCCAGATCCACCGCATCACCCGACGGCGTGACCACCGTGAAACCCTTCGCCGCCGGCGGCACCTCGGCCGAAAGACGGCCGCTCATCATGCGCAGCCGCTGTGCCGATTCGAACCGAAACTCCGCCGGGGCCTCGATGACAATGCGCGCACCCCGAGCGGTGATTAGTTCCACATTACCGCCTTTGAGTGAGTGCGTCTCTCCCTTCAACATCGCGCCATTCGAGAGTTCCTCGACGCCCGCATCATTCACCACCGTGGCGAGCACACGCTGACTACCCTGCCACCACCACGCCGACAGCATCAAGGCAAGGCAAGCTGCTGCGGTGAGCGGACGCCAGGAGAGCCAGGGAAAGCGCGACCGTGATGGGGACGATGGGTTCACAGCCCGCATCACCGCGCCGACGAAGGCTTCACCGGTTTTTGGCAACCGGTTCAGCACTTCGCGAGCAAACACCTCGGTGGATGCGCGTTCCTCCTGCCCAACAACACCGAGCAGGCGGTGGATTTGCAGCAGGTCCGTCGCCCTCTCCTGCAAGTGGGAATGCTGCGCCAGCAACGATTGCAGTTCGGCCATGCCGTTCGCATCGAGATCGCCCTCCAAAAAGTCCGTCCACAGCAGTTCAAAACGTTCGTCCGGATTCATGCAGCACCTCCTTCTTCAGCGGCGAGTTTGTCTTCCATGCACTGCTGGAGCTTCTGCCGCAGAAGCCAAAGCTGTTTCTTGATCGCGCCGACGGAGCGGCCCGTGCGTGCTGCCATGTCCTCCAGTGGCAACTGGTCGTCATAGCGCCATTGAATGAACTGCCTTGCTGATTCGCTCATCGCGGCGACGCACTCGCGCAGATGCATCAGCCGCTCCGTCGTGCGGTCCTCAGGTTCTTGAGCACGGCGTTCCAGTTCACGAGCCAAAATCTCCGGTGCCAGTCGCGAATGGTAGTCCGCCAGTCGCCGCAGCCGAGTGGCCTCGCTCATCAGTTGGTAGCGCGCGATGCTGAACAACCACGCCCGGAAATCCGTGCCAACCTCAAAATCCGCGAGCCTTGTGATGGCCGCCACAAACGTGCGTTGCGCCACATCATCCGCGTCTCCACCCAACGGGCAGTGCGCCGCCAACCAAGCCCTCAACGCCGCCTGATGATGCCTGACGATGGCCTCGATGGCACGCATGTCCCCCGCCTTCGCAAGGCGGTAAGACTCCTCCGGTAGATCATCGGTGGGCTGGTTGAGAGCACGGTTCACAACTCTAAATGGCAGCAATCACGCCGAGGTTACCCTGAGCGGAGAAAAAACTCATCCTTCGAGCAGTCGAGGATTCATCTTTTCCGCCACCATCGAATCACCGTCACTTTGGGGGCGTGCAGCGCGGCCGGCGGTGTGAGGAGGAGGGCGATGAGGAATGTGAGGATGGGTTTCATGGGCGCGGCAGTCGCCGGGTGGATTCTATTTTGCCTTCTTGGTTCTTTTCGTGCCAACGGCGCGGGGTTGCACGGGGGCGGACTTCATGAAGACCTCGCGGCGCTGGTTGATGGCGATGGATTGGGCGGCGGTCTTTTGGCGCAGTTCGGCAAGGATGGCGGCGTGTTTTGGATCGGCAGCGAGGTTGGTGTGCTCGGTGGGATCGGCTTGGAGGTCGAAGAGCATTTCGAACTCGGGGGTGCGGTCTTTGAAATCGACGTCCGCTTCCTTGAAGCTCATTTTGCCATCGTAGAAGCGGATGTATTTCCAGCGCTGCGTGCGGATGCCTTCCTGGAAGGGATTGTCCCGCATCGTGAAGAGGCTTTCAAGGAACAGCTCTGCACGCCATGGCGTGACCCGGCCCTCGACGAGCGGGCGGAGGCTGCGGCCTTCCATCTCGGCGGGGGCGTCGATGCCAGCGTAGTCGAGGATGGTGCGGGTGAAGTCGAGACTGGAGACGAGATGCTCGAGCTGGCGTCCACGCTGCTCCTTCGGGGTGCGGGGATCGTGGACGATGCAGGGAATCTTCGCAGTGAGGTCGAGCAGCAGTTCCTTGCCGCCCATGCCGTATTCGCCCATGAGCAGGCCGTGATCGCTGCCGAAGAGGATGATCGTGTTTTGGTCGAGCCCGCGCTTTTTCAGGTCCGACAGCAGGCCGCCGATGACGTGATCGAGGCCCGTGATGGTTTGATGATAGCGGATGTGATGCTCGCGGCAGGTCGCGAGGTCGTAGTCGTAAACGTAGGTCTGGTTCCGGCGGCCTTTGTCCTGGTCCATGATGAACTGCGGGATGAAGCGATACGGATCGGTGCAGGTGTCCGTCGGCAAAGGGATGGCGATGTCGCGATAGAGCGTGTCGTAGAAGGCGCTGCCTTTGAGCTTCGGATTCTCATTGGCCGGGCGTTTCATCTCATGCCACTCGGGGTAGTCGGTGAACATGGATGTGACCTGCGAGCCGTGCGGCACATTGAAGCTGACGGAAAGACAGAACGGTTTGTCGCTCGGAGCGGTGTCGAG
>CAMAZK010000183.1 GCA_945863205.1 Akkermansia muciniphila
GCTGTCACCGACGCGCCTCAACGGCCTGGCGAACATGCGGAAGCGCATCTGCGAGATGGCGGAGGGATTCTCCCGATGATCCGGCTTCAGAACTTCCACGGTCCGGAAATCGAACCACATCTCGACGCGCTCGGCGCCCTGCGCATCAGCGTTTTTCGCGAGTACCCCTATCTCTACGACGGCTCGCTGGAGTACGAGCGCGAGTACCTGCGGACCTATGTCGAGTCGGCGGGTAGCCTCGTAGTCCTCGCCCTTGATGGTGACAGCGTCGTCGGCGCCACGACCTGCCTGCCCATGCGTGACGAAGGGCCGGAGTTCCAGGCGGCCTTTGTGCAGGCGGGTTACGATCTCGATACGATCTGCTACTTTGGTGAATCCATCCTGCTGCCCGATTATCGCGGTCGCGGCATCGGCAGGGATTTCTTCACCCGGCGTGAGGCGCACGTGCAGGCGCTGGGCATGCGGATCAGCGCCTTCTGCGCCGTGGACCGTCCGGAGGGCCATCCGCTGCGTCCGGCGGGTTATCGTCCGCTGGATGAATTCTGGACGGGGCGGGGCTACCACAAGCATCCTGAGCTTCAGGCCAGCTTTTTCTGGAAGGAGATCGGCGAGGAGGCCGAGTCCGCGAAATCGCTGACCTTCTGGCTGAAGGAGTGGTCGTGACGGGCGGTGGAAAATTGTCCCGGAAGTTTTTGTGAAGCCGTATTTCCGGCCTACCCTCGCCGCCCCATGACAGCCTCTCCCCTCATTCAATCCAAGATCATCGAACTCTGCGAAGCCCTCGTGGCCGATGGAGACATCCGCAGCGCCCGCGACAAGGCGGAGGCCTTTCTTGCCGATGATGCCGCCATGTCCATCTATCGCGAAATGGCGACCCTCGGCCGCTCCCTGCATCAAAAACAGCATCACGGCGAGGAGCCGGAAGGGGAGGAAATTTCCCGCTTCCATGCCCTGCAGGACAGCTGTGAGGAGAATCCCGTGATTTCCGGCTTTCTTGCCGCGCAGCAGATCCTCAGCGGCATGGCGGAGTCTGTGAACGCCTTCGTCGGCAAGAGCCTCGAAAGCGGTCGCGTGCCGACGCCCGAAGAGATGGAGAAAAAAGGAAGCTGCGGTGAAGGCTGCGGCTGCCATTAAAAGGGACCGCATTCCATGGGAAAGCTCGTCTTGCTTGCCTCGGTGCTGATGTGGGCCTCGTCCATCGCGGGCGAGGCCAAAACGGTCCGCATCCTCACCATCGGCAACAGCTTCTCCCGCAACGCTACGAATCATCTCGATGATCTCGCAGAGGCGGGCGGGCACACCTTGATCCACACGCCGCTGGTGATCGGCGGCGCGTCTTTTCAGGTCCATGCGGATAAGGCGAAGACGGAGGGAAAGGCGAGGCTCTACACCAATGGCCGCGATTTGATCGCGAACCTCGCGGCGGAGAAGTGGGACTACGTCACGATCCAGCAGGCCAGCATCAAGAGCCACGACTTCAGCACCTACCAGCCCCATGCGGGCATCCTGCGCGACTTCATCGCAAAACACACGCCGCAGGCGAAGCTGCTGATTCATCAGACGTGGGCTTATCGGAAGGACGATCCGCGTTTTTTCGTGAAGGAGCCGAAGCCCGGCGAGCCTAAAACGCAGGAGGAGATGTATCGCGGCCTCACGGCGGCCTACGACAAGATCACCGCCGAGTTCGGTGCCCGCGTCATTCCCGTGGGGGATGCTTTCTTTGCCGCCGATTCCGATCCGGAGCGGGGCTACCGCATCGACACCGCGTTTGACTTTGAGAACGCACGGCAGCCTGCACTGCCCGACCAGACTCATTCTCTGCACGTCGGCTGGCGCTGGGCGGCATCCAAGGTCCGCAGGACGCTCGGGCTGGCCTTGGACGGCCATCACGCGAATCTCGCCGGCGAGTATCTCGGTGCCTGCGTGTGGTACGAGGTGCTGTTTGGCGAAAGCGTGGTCGGGAATACGTATCTGCCGAAAGGGCTCCAGTACGACTACACTCGCTTTTTGCAGGAGACGGCGCATCGAGTGGTGCAGGCGCGAATGAAATGATGTCCAAGAACGAGCAGTAGTGTCCTTTTGAAAGCCATGACACGCATTGCCGCCCTCTTCCTCGCCTTCAGTTTGTCTGCGCATGCCGCCTCGGACGCGGATGTGATCGTTTACGGAGCCACGCCCGGCGGATTCTGCGCGGCCATCGCCGCAGCGCGTGAAGGTGCTTCCGTCATTCTTCTGGAACCGACGGCGCACGTCGGCGGTGTGAATACCGGTGGCCTTTGCTTCAGCGATTCAAATCAAACGGTGCGAAGCACGGTGATGGGGCTCTTTGATGAATGGCACAGCCGCGTCGAAAAGCACTATCAGCAGCGCGGTGTGAAGCTGCCGTATCAGGTCGGCGTGAAGGATCACACGCACTGGACCTATGAGCCGCATGTGGCGGCGAAGATCACGCAGGAGATGCTGGATGAAGCGGGCGTGAAGGTCCTGACGAGGCGTGCGTTAAGAAGCGTGGTCAAAAGCGGATCGCATATCGCGCAGATCGCGACGAGCGATGGCGACTTCACCGCAAAGGTCTTCATCGACGGCACCTACGAAGGCGATCTGATGGCGGCTGCCGGTGTGAGCTGGACCATCGGCCGCGAGGGGCGGAAGGACTTTGGCGAATCCCTCGCCGGAAAGCAGTACCCGAAGGCGAAGATGGCGATGTCCGGCCTTGACGGTAAAGGCAAGCCACTGCCGTTCATCACGACGACGGATGCGGGTCCAGAGGCGGCAGGCGACAAGAACGTGATGGTTTACAGCTTCCGTCTTTGCGTGACCAAGGACGCGGCGAATCGCGTGCCGTTTCCAAAACCTGCGAACTACGACCCGGCACGCTGGGAGGTCCTGCGGCGCTACTTTGCGCAGGAAAAACGACCGCACATTCTGTGGGACCTGTACCCGCTGCCGGGAAACAAGTTCGACGCGAACAACGGCATCGGTAAACAATTCTCCATGGGCCTCGTCGGCGCCTGCAATGGCTGGAGCGAGGCCGATGAGGCGGGGCGTGCCAAGATCTGGGAGGCACACAAGCAGTACACCCTCGAGATGTATCACTTCCTCACCACCGATCCCGCGGTGCCCGTGCGCATCCGGGAGGAATACGTGGAGATCGGCCTCTGCCGCGACGAGTTTCCGGAATACGACCATTGGTCGCCGCAGCTCTACGTGCGCGAGGGACGGCGGATGATCGGCGAATACATCATCACGCAGAAGGACATCATGGAAGAGCCGGAGAAGGACGATGCCATCGTCGTCTCGTCGTTTCCGATCGATTCGCACGACTGTCAGCGCATCGGCACCGCCGAGTTCGTCCGCAATGAAGGCACCATCATGCCGGTGCGCATGGCGGGACGGAAGCATGGCTATCCCTATCACATTCCGTATCGCGCCATCACGCCGAAGGCGGCGGAGTGCGAAAACCTGCTCGTCCCCGTGGCCCTCTCCTGCACGCATGTCGGCATTTCCTCGATCCGCGTGGAGCCGACGTGGATGATCCTCGGCCAGAGCGCGGGCATCGCAGCTGCGTTGAGCGCCAAACAGAGTCTCACGGTGCAAAAGCTGCCGTATCCGGCATTGCGTGAGCGATTGCTGGCGCAGGGGCAGGTGCTCGGCCTGCCCGTGCTGCCGGACCTGCCACCGGAGGCGAAAGGGGCGGTGAGCATCGACCCCAAAACGCTCCCGGGCATCGTGCTCGATGACGCGCAGGCGGAATGCAAAGGCCCGTGGAGCCGCTCTTCAAACTTCAAGCCGCACATCGGCACCGGCTATCTTCACGACGACCGGCGCGGGGACGGCCAGTCCACCGCCGTCTTCCGCTTCAGAGCGCCAAAGTCCGGCCGCTTCGATCTGCGCATGGCCTATTCCGCCCATGAGACTCGGGCGGCGAAAGTGCCGCTCACGATTGAAAGTGGTGGTCGTAGCGTCGCGCTCGAAGTCGATCAAACCCGGCCCCTGCCTGCGGGAGAGGCCTTCCGCAGCATCGGCCACGTCGAGCTCGTGAAGGATGCCGAAACGATCATCACTCTCGGCAACGTCGGCACCGAGGGCTTCGTGATCCTGGACGCCCTGCAGCTTGTGGAAGCCACGCCTTGAGCGGACAGCGTCCGCGCTATTTCGACTTGTCTCGCCGTGGATGAAAACTTGGCACCCTCGCCGCTGTTTGATAGTCCACACATCTCATGAGCGCTCCTCCCGACCTTCCGCCGTCTTCCGAACCCCTCACTGAACGCCAGATCGTCGAATTGCTCGCCACCGCCCGCGAGCGCCTCTTTGCGGAAGTCGGGAAGGTCATTGTGGGCCAGCTGCACGTCATTGATGAAATGCTCATCGCCCTGCTCAGCGGCGGCCACTGCCTCATCACCGGCGCACCGGGCCTCGCGAAGACCTTGCTCATCAAAACCGTCGCCGATGTCTGCCATCTCAGCTTCCAGCGCATCCAGTTCACGCCTGACCTGATGCCCTCCGACATCACCGGCACCGAAATCCTCGAAGACAGCCCCGACGGTCGCAAACTCGTCTTCAGCCGCGGCCCTGTCTTCGCGAACATGATCCTCGCCGACGAAATCAACCGCACGCCGCCCAAGACGCAGGCCTCGCTGCTCGAATCGATGCAGGAACACCAGGTCACCGTGAACGGCAAAACGATGCCGCTGCCCGAGCCCTTCTTCGTCCTCGCCACGCAGAACCCCATCGAGCAGGAGGGCACCTACCCGCTGCCCGAAGCTCAGCTCGACCGCTTCATGCTCAACATCGTCATCGACTACCTCAGCGAGGACGATGAAGTCGCTGTCGTCACCCGCACCACCAGTGGTAAAGGCGAGCCCGTGCAGCGCCTCTTCACCGGCGAGCAGCTCCTCGCCTTCCAGCAGGTCGTCCGCAAAGTCCCCATCGCCGAAGACGTCGCCCGCTACGCCGTTCGCCTCTCCGCCGCCAGCCGTCCTGGCCGCGATGGCGTCCCCGATTTCGTCAATCAATGGATCAGTTGGGGCGCCGGCACCCGTGCCAGCCAAAACCTCGTCCTCGGCGCGAAAACCCGCTGCCTCCTCCACAACCGCACCCACGTCACCGCCGACGACATCCGCGCCATGGCTTTGCCCGTGCTGCGGCATCGCATTCTCGTGAACTACAAAGCCGAGGCTGAGGGCGTGACGGTGGAGAAGGTGATCGCGAAGTTGCTGGAGACCGTGAAAGTAGGTTGAGCGGAAATTAATGAAGCTTAGGCGATATGACTCGAAAAATTGATCCCCACATAGGCCACTCATATTGGTCTGACGGTTTGCGTGGGTTTAAGGTGCTGATTCTCGGCGAGTCATCGTACAATCCAAATGGCTATCCTGACACATACGACATATCAAAACAGTGCTCTCATTTGATCAGGGATGTCATCGGTTGGGATGATTACCGACAGAAAGGCATGTTTTACAGCCGAGTCACTCGCATACTGGGCTTCGATCCAAAAAACAAAGAGACACGAATAGATTTTTGGTCGCGCGTTAGTTTCTGCAATTATCTCCAAGTCATCTTACCTAGACCCAGGGAGGTGCCTCCAGGAGAGGCTTGGATCAATGGAAGGCAGCCGTTTTTTCAGACCGTTCGAGAACTGAAACCGGATTATGTTTTGGTGTTCAGCAAGAGGTTATGGCCACACCTCCCCAAATCGGATGACGTTTCGATTCTGACCAAGTCCGGCACTTACGCACGCCAAGCGAGGTTTGAGCACGATGATGCCAGCGTCACACGAGTTCTGAACTTTAAACACCCAAGCTCACGCGGCTTCGCTTGGCAGCGTATTCGAGAAGTTCTTGATACGACTGTGCCAGGACTGTGTGGATGAGTTTGCTTGCCATCTCCATGACTACGTCCACCACATTCCTCGATCCAGCGGCTCTCATGCGCATCAAATCGCTCGAGCTTCGTGCGAAGGTTGTCGTCGAGGGATTGTGGAAAGGGATGCACAGGAGCCCCTATCACGGTTTCTCTGTCGAGTTCAGCGAGTATCGTGCCTACGTTCAAGGCGATGATCCGCGCTACATCGACTGGAAAGTGCTCGCTCGCAGCGACCGCACCTACATCAAGAAATTCGAGGACGAGACGAACCTGCGCTGCCAGCTCGTCATCGACCACAGCAAGTCGATGAAGTACGGCTCGCAAGGCTACACAAAGGCCGATTACGCGGCCACGCTGGCGGCTACGCTCGCGTCCTTCCTCATGAAGCAGGGCGATGCCGCCGGACTGACCACCTTTGCGGATGGCATCGAGGAGTATCTGCCGCCGCGCAACCGTCCCGGTCATCTGCGGCGCATCATCACCGAGTTGGAACGCCCGGCGAAGGCCGCAGGCACTTCGCTGGATCTCTCCGTCGGCCAGTTGGCAGATCTGCTGCGCAAACGCGGCATGATCTGCCTCATCACCGATCTCCTCGCGCCCGTTGAGCATCTGGAGAAGCAACTCGCTCTCCTCGGAGCCATGGGACACGACCTCGTGCTCTTCCACCTCATGGATCGCGCCGAGATTGACTTCACCTTCGAGAAGTCCGCGCACTTCCGCGATGCCGAGACCGGCACCGAGCGCTTCATCGACCCGCAAGTCGCCCGCGAGACCTACTTGAAGCGCCTCCAGGTCCATCGCGACACGATCCAGGCCGCCACCGACCGTCACAACGTCGAATACCATTTCTGTCCGACCGATCAGCCCTTGGAGGAAGTCCTCTTTGACTTCCTCAGCGCCCGTCAGCGCAAAAAAGCTTCCAAGCGCCTCGCCGCATGAAATCCTCATCTTCCTCCTACTCTTACTCCTCCTCCCTTTTCGAGCACCTTTCAGCCCACGCTTTCAGGGAGGAAGAGTAGGAGTAAGAGGAGGAGTAGGATTCGAGCCAATATCACCCCATGAACTGGTTATTTCCACTCTACCTCGCCGGTGCCGCCGCGATCATCGCGCCGATCCTGCTGCACCTGCGCCGCAGACCACCACAGGATTGCGTGGAGTTCAGCTCGCTGCTCTTCCTCGACGCGCAGACGCCCGTGCCTGTGAGCAAGCGCCGTCTTGAAAACTGGCTCCTGCTATTGCTGCGCTGCCTCGCGCTCATCCTGCTCGCGCTCATGTTCTCACGGCCCTTCGTCCAAAGCGAATCCGCTGCCGCTGCATCGCCGAATCACGCCACGCTCATCCTGCTCGACTGCAGCGCCTCCATGCGCCGTGGCGATTTGTGGAAACAAGCCGTCGCCGAAGCCGAAAGCCAGCTCAAAGCCGCCAAACTCACCGACCGCATCGCGCTCGCCGTTTTCGACCGCGAACTCACAACGGTGTGGAGCTTCGAAGAAGATCGCAACACACCCGCGAACCGCCTCACGGCCGCGCAAAGCCGTCTCGCCGAACTCACGCCCACCTGGAACGCGACGCAGCTCGATCGCGCCCTGATTGCCGCCGTGCCGAGTTTCGACTCCAGCACCACCACGCTCAAAAAGCGCATCCATCTCATCTCTGATCTCCAAGAAGGCACCAAGCTCGACGCGCTGCGCACCATCGCCTGGCCCGCTGAACTCACGCTCAAGGTCCATCGCATCGATCCCGCCACGAATGATAATTTCAGCATCGCCCTCGCTGCTCGCGAGCAGGACGGGGGCGCGGACACTCTTGTCCGCCTTCGTTTGAGCAACACGCGCGACTCTGCTCTCCGCGACTTCTCCCTCGCCTGGCAAGACGCGCCGAAGTCCGACGCCATCACAGCCCAGATCCCGCCCGGAGCCTCGCGTATCCTCACCGCGCCGCCGAATCCGACGAACGCCACCACGCTCAACCTCAGCGGCGACACCTTCGACTTCGACAACAGCATCTTCATCGCCCCGCCGCAGCCGCGCACGGTGCGCATCCACTTCCTCGGCAAGGACGTCACCCGAGATGAAGCCTCGTCACCGCTCTACTACCTCGCCCGCGCCTTTCAACCGACCGACACGCTCGCCCCCGTGCTCACGGCTGACGAAAAACTCTCTGCGCAGGTCCCGGACGTCCTTTTCATCGTCGGCGACGCCCCATCGGCCGGCTTGCGCGACTATGTCGAGCGCGGTGGATTTCTCGTCACGGTGCCTTCCGACGCCACCTTGCTCAAAGCGGTCACCGGCCTCGACTTAACCGTCGCCGCCGACACCGACGACGAGTATCGTATGCTTGCCGACGTCAAAACCGAGCACCCGCTGCTGAAACCCTTCGCCGATCCCAAACTCCGCGACTTCACCAAGCTCCGCTTCTGGAAGCATCGCCATATCCAAGGAAAGGGGGACTCTGTCCCCCTCGAAACGCTCGCCAAATTCGACAACGGGCATCCCGCCATCCTTAGCGCCCGCATCGGCAAAGGCACCCTCATCGTCCTCGCCTCCGGCTGGCATCCTGGCGACAGCCAGTTCGCCTTGAGCACGAAATTCGTCCCGCTGCTCTACGGTTGGCTCGCCGCCGCCGGTTTCAGCCACGATCCCGCCGCCACACTGCTCGTCGGAGACACGCTCCCGCTCGACGCCACACAGTCTCACACCATCACCGATCCTGACAACAAGCCTCACAGCCTCAAACCCGGCGAAACCTTCACCGCGACGCAGATCGGCCTGCATAAGGTGCAAAGCCCCGCCCACACTCAAATCGTGGCCGTCAATCTTCCGCCCGACGAAGGCCGCTCCCTGCCATTGGAGCCGCAAAAACTCGCCGAATACGGCATCAAGCTCGCCGGCGCCGCCGAAGCCATCGCCACCAGCGAGACCACCGACCAGCGCCTCACCGCCACCGATACCGAACAGCGTCAAAATCTCTGGTGGTGGTTCTTGGTCACTCTTTTGGCCGTCCTCCTGCTCGAAACCGCCCTGGCGGGCCGTGCAAGACAGAGCAGCGCACAACCTGCGTAATTCCTTCTGAGTTTCTCCGCGATGAACGACAATCCCGCTCCTCATGACAAAAGACTGCATTTCGGATGCGGGCTTTTGTTTGGAGCTGTGATTACGTCCCTGCTTCTGATCACGTCCGTTGCTGCCATGGAAACCAGACAATGGATGATCGTCGGCGCAGGTGCTCTCATCGGCGGCCTGCTCGCCGCGCGGCATGGGGAACCCTTCTGGGCGAAAGCTTCTTCAATCATTGCCGACGCGTCCCAGTGGCTTCGTCACTGACAATCTGACAACCTGCCTCCACCATGACCGCACGCACCATTCTCGAAGCCCGCATTGCTGAAGTTCGCGAGGCCTTGCGGCTCGCGCGACTTCTCCGCCACCTCGCCGTTGCCTTTGCGATTGGAATTCTCGTGCGCGGGACCTTCCTGCTGGCCGCATTGAATGGTCACGCCCTGCCGAAAAGCTGGGACCGCTGGTCGATGCTCGGTTTGATCGTGCTTTGCCTCGTGGCGTGGCTCAAAGGTCGCCGGAACATCTGGAGCGATCATGAAATCGCCCGCGTCATCGAGCAAAAGCATCCCTCGCTCGACGCGCTGCTGCTCACGGCCATCGAGCATGAGCCGGAGGCCGATGAGCCGACCGGCTTCCTGCACGAGCGGCTGATCGATCATGCGCTCGCACGCGCCGCCACG
>CAMAZK010000184.1 GCA_945863205.1 Akkermansia muciniphila
TCGAAGCGCGGCTGGAATCGTCCGCAGTTGGTCGGGATTCACTCGGCATATGTCGAGGCCGACTGGACTGACCGGCAGAAGATCATGGACGCGCATTGGGATGCGACGATTGCGCTGCTGTACTTTTTGCAGAACGATCCGTCGGTGGAACCGGAGCGGCAGAAGTCGTGGCGCGAGTTCGGCCTGGCGAGGGATGAGTTCGCCGACAACGGCCACCGGCCTTACGAGTTCTACGTCCGCGAGGCGCGGCGCATCAAGGGGCGCTACGTTTTCACCGAGCACGATGCGACGCTGGCGGAAGGTCTGGAGCGCGCACCGGTACATGCGGACAGCATCGGTGTGACAGAGTGGTATCTCGACACGCACGCCTGCACGCCACGTCGCATCGAAGGTGCGCTGGAGGAGGGTAAAATGATGCTCGATGTCGAGACCTTCCCTGGTCAGGTGCCGTATCGGGCGATTCTGCCGGAGGGCGTGGACAATCTGCTCGTGCCCGTGTGCCTGAGCAGCACACACATCGCCTGGGGCACGATCCGACTGGAGCCGACGTGGATGAATCTCTGCGAATCCGCCGGACATGCGGCTGCTTTGGCGATTCAAAACAAGGTCACGCCCGCGCAGCTCGATCCTGAGCTGCTGCTGCGCAAACTGGCCGCGAGTCATGTGATGCTGAGCTTTTTCAATGACGTGGATGTGTCGGCTGATGATCCGCGTGTCGCCGCAGCGCAGTACTTTGCCACGAAGGGCTTCTTTGCCGACTACAACGCCCGACTCGATGCACCGCTGACGGAAAGCGTCCGCGCCGCCTGGGGCAAGGGCCTCACCGCGATGCGCGAAGGCACGCTGAAGTCGATGGAACTCGTGAAAGTGGTGCGCGAGGCAGAAGCAGCCACCTCGAAGCCGATGAAGCGAACACGCGGAGAGGCGCTGCTGGGCATGTGGAAGGCTCTTTCGACAGCGAAGGCCGCTCCGAAGCCGCGCAAGAAGCTCACAGTGCATCCTGTGCGCTCCAGCACGGCGGCGGAGGTGAATGGCAAGGCGTTCGACGTGGTGGTCGTCGGTGGCACGCCGGGCGGCATCGCTTGCGCGGTGCGTGCGGCACGGGAAGGCCTGAGCGTGCTGCTTGTGCAGCACAATCGACACATCGGCGGCATGCTGACGAACGGGCTCATGCAGTGGGACGCACTTTATGGCGGGCCGAGGTCGCCGGTGTTCAACGAATACGCGAAGATGATCGAGAACTACTACCGCGAGACCTACGGCGAGGGATCGGCGCAGCACTCGCAGGCACGTTACACGCAGATGCATTATCCGATGAGCCGCTTCGAGCCGTCGGTGGCGGAGCGTTTGTTCAACCAGCTCGTTTCGGCGGAGAAGAACATCACGACGCTGCTGTCGCATTATCCGGTAGAGGTGAAACGTGAGAGCGAGATGCTCAAGGCGCTCACGCTTCGCGAATACGGCACGATGAAAGACATCACGGTGACCGGCAGCACCTACGTCGATGCGACGTATGAAGGTGATCTCGCCGCGCTGGCGAAGGTGCCGTATCGCGTCGGGCGCGAGAGTCGAGAGGAATATGGAGAGCCGCATGCGGGCAAGGTTTTCACCAACATCGAATCGAAAAAGGGACCGAAGGACGTGTTGGAGGGGAAGCTTAACCTGCACACTTACGCTCACGTTCAGGGCAGCATCGATCCGACGAGTCCTTTGACCGCTGATGGCGCGATCCAGGCATTCAACCACCGCTTCTGCCTCAGCAACGAGCCGGGGAACATCCGTCTGCCCGAGAAACCGCCGGGCTACAACCGCGAGGAGTATGTGAACTACAATCGCAAGGGCATGGGCGCGGGTGCTCTGAATGGGAAGAGCAGCTTCAACAGCGCCATCCTGCCCGGTGAGAACCACGCGTATCCCGATGCGACGTGGCCGGAACGAGAGAGGATCATCGCGCGACACACGAACTTCGCGCTCGGGCTGATGTGGTTCCTGCAGAACGATGAATCGGTGCCCGCAGCGAAACGTGCCGACTTCCGCCGCATCGGCCTGCCGCTCGATGAATACGCGGACAACCACAACCTGCCTTACGAGATGTATGTCCGTGAGGCTCGGCGCATCGTCGGCCGGTATGTCTTCACAGAGCATGACAACATGGCCATGCCCGGCCAGACACGCCCGTCGATCCACGCCGACAGCATCGCCTTCACGGACTGGTCGATGGACTCGCACGACTGCACCACCGACCGCCGTCCAGGCTACGACTACGACGGCAAACTCATTCTCACGGAAGAATCACGTCCCGCGCAGATCCCGTGGCGCTGCCTGCTGCCGCAAGGCGTTGATAACTTGCTCGTGCCTGTCTGTCTGAGCGCCACGCATGTCGCGTGGGGCGCAGTGAGGCTGGAGCCGGTGTGGATGCAAACCGGCGAAGCAGCGGGTTTTGCCGCAGCGTTGGCGAAGAAACACCAAACCATGCCCGCAAAGCTCGATCCCGATCTGCTGCTGCGCACGTTGGTGGAGCGGAAGCATTTCGTGACCTTCTTCAACGACCTCGAAGCCGCCGCCAATCATCCGGCGATGCCTGCAGCACAGTATTTTGCCACGAAGGGCTTCTTTGCCGACTACACCGCCGGATTGGACGAACCTCTGACCGAAGACCTAACGGCGGTGTGGGGGGAGGGCTTTGAGAAGCTGGAATCAAGGAGGCTCAATGCTGCGAAGTCGCTGCCTGGCGCACGCTCTGCGGAGACGCGGGAGCCGGCAGCGGCCGACCAGAGTCGCGGCGCATTTTTGGAGGGACTTTGGCGTTCGCTGACGCCGTGAATTTCTAGGACGCGGATGTGACGAGATGGTTGGGCAGATTGGGTGCGCGTTCGCAGTCGGCTGCTCCATGACCTGCTTGAGCTGGCGTTTGATCATGGTCATGGGGTGATCGCTGTCGGCCCTGCCGAGAGCGACGACGACGAAGGAAGAACTTCGGACATGAGAAGGGATGGCAGTGAAACTGAGACGGCGATGCTGTTCCACACTGCGTCTGCACTCAAAGGCACGCGGCTCCCAGAAAGCCGGCTGATAAGGCCTTGTGGCGGCCCTGGATCGCGTGCTGAGTTGCGCGGCCATCATGAAGATCCCTGTCATCATCGCATTCCTGCTTGCCGCTCCCGGTTTCATCTTCGGTGCGGAGGCTTCTTGTCGAGACTTCCTCATGATCGCGATCGACGATCTGCGCCCCATGCTCGGCTGCTACGGCGATACGCACGTTCAAACACCGAACATCGACCGGCTGGCCGCACGCAGCGTGGTCTTTGAGCGGGCTTACTGCCAGTATGCGAAATGCGGTCCGTCACGCACCTCGCTGCTGAGCGGTCTGCGGCCCGATTCGGTGGGTGTCTTCAGCCACAAGGATCAGGACGTGGCGGACTTTCGGCAGCGCAGGACGGACGTGATTTCGCTTCCCGCGTGGTTCAAGCGGCATGGCTATCACACGCGCGGCTTTGGCAAGATTCATCACGATGGCTGGGACGTGCCCTCCGACTGGTCGGCGGCGGCTTTTCCCGGGCGGGAAGGGGAAATGATGGAGATCTTTGATGAAAAGCGCCCTGGTGGGCACAGCGTCATCGCCGAGCGTTTCGACTGTCCCGTCATGCAAAGCCCGGACGTGGCCGATGAAGGTCTCTTTGCCGGACGCATGACGGCGGAGGTGATTCGTACGCTGCGCTCGCATTCCGGTGCCGAGCCGCTGTTTCTGGCCGTGGGTTATCGCCGCCCGCACCTGCCCTTTGTCGCTCCGAAGCGCTACTTTGACCTTTACCGCCCTGATGCCACCTGGCTGGCCAAGAATCCGCTGCCGCCGGTGAACTCCCCGGTCATGGCCTGGTTCAATTCCGACGGCTACGTCGGCGGGGCGAAAAAGCTCGGGCTCACCATGCCCAATCCGCCGAATCGCGACGAAGGAATCGAGTGGAACGGCTACGAGATGCGTAGCTACGTCGGCGTGCCGAAGGTCGGCCCCATTCCCGACGAGCTTCAGCTGAAGCTGCTGCAGGCCTATGCCGCGTGCATCAGCTATGTGGATGCTCAAATCGGCAAGCTGCTGGACGAACTGGAAAGGACGGGGCGCTTGGAGACGATGACGATCATCCTGTGGGCTGATCACGGCTGGCATCTGGGCGAGCAAAGCGCCTGGGGGAAGATGACGAACTTCGAAATCGCCACCCGTGTGCCGCTCATGATCGCCGCGCCGGGGATCAAGCCGGGGCGGACGCGCACGCTGGCCGAGCTGGTCGATCTTTATCCCACGCTGTGCGATCTGCGGGGAATGCCCAAGCCCGCCCACCTCGAGGGCGAGAGCCTGCTGCCCGCGCTGCGCGAACCCGGGAGGAACCATCCCGGACACGCGCTCAGCCAGTATGAGCGCTTCGGCGGAAAGAACATGGGCCGCGCCTTGAGGACGGAGCGTCACCGCTTTGTGGCATGGTGGGAAAAGCGCAGCGGCGAGATCGTGGCCCGCGAGCTGTATGATCGCGAGGCTGACCCCTCGGAAACACGAAATCTCGCCGCCGATCCGCAGCATGCGGCGCTCGTCGCGAGGCTGGAGCGGGAGCTTTTGTCCGCCTTCGGTCTCGAAGGAAAATGACGCGCTTCATGCCGTTGAGGCGCTGTGGCGCTGTCGTGTCCGTGGAGAATGGCGGGATCACCGCGCTCTCTGAGATTCTGCCGGACTGGCCGTGGCCGGAGCGTCGGAAAGAGGTGGAGCGGCGCTGGCTCGAACTGCTGGGCGATTTTCCGACGGAAATTCCAGCGCTTCGCCCCGAGATGACGGAGGTCGCGAAGGAAGACGGTGTCACGCGCTACCATGTCAGTTTTCAAACCGAAGCGGATGATCGGGGGACGGCCTGGCTGCTTGAGCTGGTTCTCCTTCCCGACGGTCATGGGGATCCGGGGGTGGCTCGGCGCCTGATCTTCGCCTGGTTTGACCGCTGGCTGGGAAGGAAGCTCGAATAAGTAAATGTTGCGCACTTGGTCCTTCGAGCGCAGCGCCTTGATTGCAAGGTGCCTGCCATGCCGTATGCATTCGCATCATGTCCACGCACTTCCTTTGCCTCTCCATCGGTCTCGTCTTTCTCTCTGCCAGCGTCTTCGGTCAGGACGGCGGCGCTTCATCGGATGGCGTGATCATCGGCCACGGCTCCGCCCGCTATCGCGTGGACATGAAGTGGGCGAAGGCCGATCCGGCAGTCGCTCCGGTGATCAATTCGCATGCGCTGGCTGAGGGGCGCGACGGGCGCATCTACCTCGTCACGGATCATCCGCAGAATGACTTCATCGTGTTCGAAAAGGACGGCACCTACGTGCGGTCGATCAGCCAGGGGCTCGGCGGCGGTCATGGGCTGGAGATTTTCGAAAAGGACGGCACGGAATACCTGCTGCACATCGACTGCGGCTGGCACTTTGCCGCAGAGGGCTGGAATCCGAAGGCGGGGCAGGGGCGTGTCACCCTGCTGACCACGGCGGGAGAGGTGGTGCGGAAGTTTCCCACGCCGCAGGAGCTCGGCATCAACGAGGGCAAGTTCATGCCCTGTGACGCGGCTTACACGCCCGGCGGCACGCTGCTGATCGCGGACGGCTACGGATCGAACTTCATCTACGAGTTCACGCTGGAAGGAAAGCTTCTCAAACAATGGGGCGGGCCGACCAAGGACGACGCGAACCTCAGCAACGCCCACGGCATCTCCATTGATGCCACCGATCCGCGCGGCCCGCTCGTGTGGGTGCCGTCACGCAGCCAGAGCCAGATCAAGGCCTTCACGCTCGGCGGCTCCTACGTGGACACCATCGACCTGCCCGGCACCTTCGCCGGTCAGCTCGTCTTTCGCGATGACAAGATCTACACCGCCGTCTGCTGGAGCAAGGAGAACGGCGCCGGCAAGAAGCTCAGCCAGTCCGGCTTTGTGCTCGTGCTCGACCGCAAGACGAAGCGCGTCCTCAGCGCCCCCGGCGGCAGCGAGCCGGTTTACACCGACGGCAAGCTGCAGCCGATGCACCAAACCGAGGCCGTCTTCAAACACTGCCACGATCTTTACGTGGACAGCGCCGGCGACATCTACGTCGGCGAGTGGAACGCCGACCGCCGCTACCCGTGGAAATTGAGTCTGGCGAAGTGAAGGTCGGCGGTCCGACCGTGTGGAACGGGGATCCGTGCTTTGAGCGCTGGCTAAACTGGCGAATGCGAGGCAATGAAGCAAAAGCTAACGCATGAGTGAAGAGCCGATCCATCCACCCGCGCCCGCTGCGGAGCAGCCCCAAGCTGCCTGCGAACGCTGCGGCCAGCCGGACGCGTCGAAATTCGGCGTCGAGTTCATCTGCGATGACTGTTATGTCGCGTGTGGTTCGTGTTGCGCGGGTGAGGAATGAGCTTTGGATCAAAAAATTCTGTTTATACCACGATGTCCCTCGAAGCCTTCTTCCATCCCCGCAGCATCGCCTTGATCGGAGCCACGGAGCGTGAGGGCAGTGTTGGGCGGGCGATTTGGGAAAATCTGCGCCCGTTCTGCGGTGCGGTGTTTCCGGTGAATGCGAAGCGTGCGGAAGTTTTCGGCGTGGAGGCGTTTCCGGATGTCGCGTCACTGCCGGAGGCTCCGGATCTGGTGATCATCGTGACTCCGGCGCCGACGGTGCCTCAACTTGTCGAGGAAGCGGGGGCGGCGGGTGTGAAGGCGGTGGTGGTGATTTCGGCAGGGTTCAAGGAAGTCGGCGCGGAGGGCGCGGAACTGGAGAGGCGCGTGCTGGAGGCGGCGAAACGGCATGGCGTGCGCCTGATCGGCCCGAACTGCCTCGGATTGATGAATCCGCATGCGGGCTTGAATGCGAGCTTTGCCAGCAGCGTGGCGCGGCCGGGCCGCGTGGCCTTTCTGAGCCAGAGCGGGGCGCTGTGCACGGCGATCCTGGACTGGAGTCACGAGCAGCACGTGGGCTTTAGCGCGTTCGTTTCGACCGGGGCGATGACGGACGTGGGCTGGGCGGATTTGATCCGGCATTTCGGCGATGATCCGCGCACGGAGAGCATCGTGATGTACATGGAATCCGTCGGTGGCGATGCGGCGGCGTTTTTGAAGGCGGCGCGTGACGTGGCGGCGCGGAAGCCGATCGTGGTGATCAAGGTCGGGCGCACGGCGGAGGCGTCGAAGGCTGCGGCCTCCCACACCGGGGCGATGACGGGCAGCGATGCGGTGCTGGATGCGGCCCTGCGGCAAAGCGGCGTGCTGCGGGTGGATACGATCGAGGAACTGTTCGACATGGCGGAGGTGCTGGCGAAGCAGCCGCTGCCGACCGGACGCCGGCTGGCGATCGTGACGAACGCCGGCGGTCCGGGAGCGCTGGCGACGGATGCCCTGGTGCTCGGGAAAGGCGTGCTGGCGGAGCTTTCAGCGAAGACCCTGATGGAGCTGAATGCGGCGCTGCCTTCATGCTGGAGCCACAGCAATCCGGTGGACGTTCTGGGCGATGCGGATGCGGCGCGTTTTGCCAAAGCGCTGCGCATCGTGGCGAAGGACGACAACGTGGACGGCGTGCTGGCCATTTTGACGCCGCAGGCCATGACGCACCCTGCAGAAATCGCGCGCGAGGTGGCTGCGATCGCGAACGAGCATGCCAAACCGCTGCTGGCGAGCTGGATGGGTGCGCAGAGCGTGCAGGAGGGCAGGGGGCTCTTGAATGCGGCAGGCGTGCCGACCTATGACTACCCAGACGAGGCGGCGCTGGCCTTTGTGCGCATGCGCGAACACCGGCTGCGCTTGTTCTGGCTGAGCGAGACTCAGAACGCCTATGCGGAGGATGATGGCGTGGAGCTGGCGGTGGTCGGCGGCCTGATCGATGCGGTGCTGAAAAGCGGGCGCACGCTGCTGACGGAAATGGAGGCGAAGCAGGTGCTCTTCGCCGCAGGGATTCCCATTGTCGAGACGCGCGTGGCTTACGATGAAGAGGCCGCCGTGGCTGCGGCGGAGGCGCTGGGTTTTCCCGTGGTGGTGAAGCTGCTTTCGCCCACGATCACGCATAAAAGCGACTGCGGAGGAGTGCAGCTCAATCTGCTGAATGCCGCCGCCGTGCGGCAGGCCTGGCGGCTGATTCGCGAGCAGGTCACGCAGCTGCATGGCATCCGCGAGTTTGAGGGCGTCACGGTGCAGCCCATGGTGACGCTGAAGGGCACCGAACTGATCCTCGGCGCGAGTACGGACGCACAGTTCGGCCCCGTGCTGCTCTTTGGCGCGGGCGGGACGCTGGTGGAGGTGTTTCAAGACCGTGCCCTGGCCCTGCCGCCGCTGAATCACGCGCTGGCACGGCGCTGGATGGAACAGACCAGGATCGCGAAGGCGCTGCACGGCGTGCGCGGACAGCCGCCGGTCGATCTGAAGGCGCTCGATGCGGTGCTGGTGAAGTTTGCCCGGCTGGTGCAGCACGAGCGGCGCATCGTGGAGCTGGACATCAATCCGCTGCTGGCCACGTCGAAGGGCGTGCTGGCGCTGGATGCGCGG
The DNA here is from genome assembly GCA_945863205.1 of Akkermansia muciniphila. GTDB lineage: Bacteria > Verrucomicrobiota > Verrucomicrobiia > Verrucomicrobiales > Verrucomicrobiaceae > Prosthecobacter. Next base: position 8,532 of record CAMAZK010000184.1, read on the forward strand.
ATCGTGGTGCGGGCTTTAATGGCGCGCCCCGTTCTGCGGTGAATTGCCATTTGCGCGAGGGGCATCGGGCGATAGGATGGCGCACCCAAAACCCATGAAAACCGCCTCGATTCTTCTCTGTGCCGCCGCGTTCATTCTCGCTTCCGTTTCCTGTGACCAGCATTCCTGGAAGGAGACCCAGGTGCTGCATGAAGGCATGCACAAGGCGCATGGTGCGGAGCATGGCGATGCGCACGCAAAGGAGGCCGGACACGGCGACGCCCACGGCGAAAAGAAGGAAGCGCACGGCGAGAAAAAGGATCACTAAGACCGCCTCATGCGTCGCTGCGCCATCATCGGGCTGCTGGTTCTGGTGAGTGTGGGGAGCGGTTGTGTGATGCTGCGGTCGTGCTGGGCACGCATGGCGGGTTCGATTCCGTCCACGGGCGGCAAAGAGTTGCGCATCCGCCTGCCGGACGGCGGGAAGACCTACCTTCAGAAGGACAAACGCTGGGCCGCTGATCAGCTCGGCCCTTCGACCTGCACACTGGGCAGTCACGGCTGCCTCGTGACGAGCGTGGCGATGGCCTGCTCGAATTTGGGAGTGAACCTGACGCCGAAGGAGCTGAATGAGCGCTTGAAGAAAGCCGATGGCTTTCTACCGCAAGGCTGGGTGGTGTGGAATGCGATCCCAGGCGTCACCGGGCAAAAACTCACCGCAGACTACCATTCCCATCCGAGCCATGCCGTCATCGACGCCGCGTTGGAGCACGGCGCTTTCACGGTGGTGAAGTATTTCCTCCCCGGCGGCATCCAGCACTGGTGCGTGATCGTGGGAAAAGAGGGGCTGGAGTATCTGGCGCGTGATCCGCTGCGTGATGACAAGGAACCGGTGAAGCTGTCAGCGCTGACAGAGAAGATCTACGCGGTGCGGGTGGTGAGGAAGGTGGAGTGAAGTG
>CAMAZK010000185.1 GCA_945863205.1 Akkermansia muciniphila
CGCTTTGTTGGCTTTGATAAAGGCTGCGGTGTCAGCAGCCGTCGCGTGCAGGTCCGCCGACTCCCAGCCTGCACCCCCGTTGAAGACGCGGGCTTCATCGTAACCATACGCCTCGGGTTTCGGTGCGCCTTCGGTATCGCGATTGGTCAGGTGCCATTTGCCAAAGTGGGCGGTGCGATAGCCCGCTTGTTTGAGCAAACGAGGCAGCATGTGAGCCTTTGGGTCCAGCCAATCCGGCATGCCACGCTCGTGATTCTGTTCCGGTGTCGCGAAGTGCTGATGCACCGAAAGCCGCGCAGGATAGAGCCCAGTCATCACCGCCGAGCGACTCGGCGAGCACACGGGATTCAGCACATTGAACTGCTGAAAGTCCGTGCCCTGGCTGGCCAGCTTATCGAGGTTGGGCGTCTTCAGCCAGGTGCTGCCATGGCAGGAGAGATCGCCCCAGCCCCAGTCGTCGGCGTAGATAAAGATGATGTTGGGCTTTGTGGTTGGCGCATCAACGCCGTGAAGCATGCCCAGCGGCGCGAGCAACAAAGCGGTGAGATGTGTGAGAGTAAATTTCATGAAGACAGCAGCATTCAAATGGACCTCGTGACAACGTGAACGCTGCTAGCGCATTTCAGCCGAAACCGTGTCTGATCCAGCAACGCACTAGGACCGCGATGCCGAGTGCTCTTCGGCCTCACTTTTTCACCACAGGCACAGGCCAATCATCCGTTCGGAAAGGCGAGGCTGGCAGGCCTGTGCCGGATGTGGTGTAGTTTGGGGAGCTGCACCCAGGCGAAAAGGGCACATCGTCAGTCCAAAGTGTGCATCAACGTCTAGGCCGCTTTTGAGCTTTGTGCATGGTGAGTCGATCTTTCGGCGGCGACCCAGGATTCAATCGGTGTGCCGCCCAAGGACGTGTTGATGATTGCGCTTAAGGCACGGTCACAAAGGTCACATCATCGCATTGCACTTTCATGAGCGGTGCGGCTTTGGCGGGGAGCACGCTGAGCAGATGATCACCGGCAGGGATGGTGGTGGCGCATTGGCCGTCTTTGAGCTCGAGCGGTTTGCCATCGAGCCAAGCGGCTTCGATGCCGGTGAAGATGAGTGGCTTCGTGGTGACCTTGGCGGCGGTGAAGCTGGCGGTGGCGTAGGGTTTGTCAGGGCGATCTTCGGCGCGGAGGTTGCCGCTGACGAGGGTCATGGCGTAGGCAGCGGCTTCTTGAGCGGCTGGCTCGCCAGGTGCGGTGGCGTGGAACTTCCACATGCGTGCGACATTGAGCTTGCTGGCATCAAACGGACCCGGGCGACCGATCTGACTGAGGAAGGCAAAGAGGTTGCGCTTGTCGCGTGCATCGAGCGTATCAATGAGGCCCGCAGGCATGAGGCTGCCGATGTTTTCCTTTTTGACGAGGTTTGCCTTGGAAAGCGGCAGCTCGGCGCCAGGGCCGATCTTGATGATGAAATCGGTAGCGGTCTCGCGTGAGGGGATGCCGCTCATGACGGTGCCGTCCTTCATGGTGAAGGCAAAGCCGTGGTAGCCTTCCTTCACTTTCGCCGCGGGATTGAGCGTGCTTTCGATGAGGTAATCAAGCGGCGCGCTGGCACCGATGCTGGAGAAATCGGGGCCGTAGTTGCCGCCGACTCCGCCGATGGCATGGCAGGCGACGCAACCAATGCGACGATAGACGAGCTCGCCATCGGCGCTGTTGCCGCCTTCAGGCACGGACTTCACGAGCGCGGCGATTTCAGCAGGGTAGTTTCGCGGTGCAGCCTGCGTACCGACGAGGGGCTGCAAGGCTGCGACGAGAGCATTGCCACCGCGGCCCATGCCTTTGGCGATCTGCAAAGCATCCGCATACGCGGCGGGTGGCAGGTCTTTTGGGACGGCACTGGCGAACTGATTGGCAAAAGGTGCGTGTTGCAAAAGCTGACGCCAGAGGTTCTGCGCAACATTCTGATCCGTGGTTTGCTTCAAGATGGATGGCAGGGCCGCGAAGGCATCGGCGCGACCGTGCATGGCCAGTGGGATCAGTGCCTCGCGACGCACGTCGGCAGGTTGATCTTCAGCGACGAGTTTCTTGAGCGCCTTAACGGTTTCACCGCCACCGATGAGGCGCAGCGCTGTCAGGGCTTCACCGCGCAAGGCCTTGTCTTTTTCAGAGGCGGCGAACTCAGCGAGTGTGGCGATGAGTTTTCCCTGCTGCCATTCACCCGCGAGGCGGATGGCAGCGAACTGCATGTCACGCACGGTCGATTTCAAAAGCGGAGCGATGGCGCTGAGGTCGCCTTGCGGACGGAGGCGGCGTTGCTTCGCAGCCTCGGCGAGGGCACGTGCGGCGCGAAGACGAGCGGCAGGCTGGAGCTTGGCTTCTTCAATGAACGCCGTGAAAAGGGTATTCACTTCAGCTTGCCCACCGGATTTGCCAATGAGCTCGATCCACGGACCACTGCCCGCGGCATCGATGCTGCGTCCGGCAAAGAGGCGCTGCATGTAAGGCGCAGCGATGACGGGATCGGCGATGGCGGCGAGCGCGGTGAGTTGCTTGTCGCGCCCTTCGATCTTCTCAGGATGATCGGCGAGCTCGGCAAGCCAGGGGCGAGCGAGTTCGTTCACCGTCGTCCAGGCGGCGAAGTCGAGGAAGCTGTCGCTGGCATCGGTGGGCATGTTTTTCAGCACGAGATCCGCGCTCTCAAAGGTGCTGATGCGACCCAGCGCACGGAAGGCCTCAAGGCGTGTGCGCGGATTCTTCCCGGCCTCCACCCAGGGGGCGATGGCGCTGATATCAGTGATGCCACGGTTGCCGTAAGCTTTGCCGATCTCACGCAGGGCGACCTGCACGCTGGTGTCCTCTTGACCCGACTTCAGCATGGCGAGGAGATGCGAGACATCGTCCGTGCGACCGCTGAGCAACCACGCGGCGTGACGGCGAGTGACCTCATGTTTGACCCAAACGGCGAGCGCTTTCTGCAAGTCGGCGAGTGGGGCCTTCGCAAGCTCGCGGCGAGCCTGCTCGAACTCCCAGCGGCTCGGCGAGAGCAGCTTGGCCAGCAAGGCATCCACCGGCAGGCCTGTGACAGGCTCCCAGGCGATCGGCTTGCTGCCCTTCGGTGCGATGCGCCAGATGCGACCGCGCTGTTTGTCGCGGCGTGGATCGCGGAAATCGACTTCACCATGATTGATGATCGGATTGGTCCAGTCCGCGACATACAAGCCGCCATCAGGTCCCATGGCGAGCGCGATGGGTCGAAAGGCCGCATCGTCGGTGCGGGCGACATCGGCCTGAGTTTGCGTGATGTAGCCGGACTTTGGCGCCGCCTTGTCCGCCGTGAAGTCGGTGAAGTTAAACCGCACGATGCGATGTGCGCGGAAGTCATTGGTGATGGCGCTGCCCTGCCATTCCGGGCCAAAGAGCGGGCTATTCACGAGCTCGAGACCGCAGAACTTCGGATATGAGCCAGGGCTGATGCTGCTGATGAAACGGCGGGCACCTTCGCTCGGTGGCAGCACGGCACCGGGGAAGCTCCAGCTGATGCCATTGCCATCTGCACCGGAAGTGAGGAAGGTCTGGCCATTGAGATCTTCCTGCTGACCCCAGCAGTTCACGAGGCCCTTGGAGTGGACTTCCAGACGCTCGGTGTTTGGATCATAAGCAAAAGCCACGCCGCTGTTGGCCCGCACGAGGCCCCACGGGGTCTCGATGTGGGAGTGGATGTAAATGGTCTGCTGAAAATAGAGCCGACCATCAATGCCCCAATGCAGGCCATGAATGATGTGATGCGTGTCCTCCGTGCCGAATCCACTGAGCACGATGCGGCGCTCGCCGAGCAGACCATCCGCGCCAGGTTGGCTGAGCTGAAGCAGTTCCGTGCTCGCGCCCACAAAGCATCCGCCCTGATTGTCCGGCGCGACACCGCAGGGAATGAGCAGCTTGTCTGCGATGATGCGCGAGACATCGGCCACGCCATCGCGATTGGTGTCTTCGAGCAGGATGATGCGGTCATTGCCGGTCGAGGGGCCAAACTTGGCGCTGTTGCCTTCCATCTGCGCCCCGAGGTCATCGGGGTTCACCTGCGGGTAAGTGTTCGACGTGGCGACCCACAAGCGGCCGGCGGTATCCCAGTTCATGCCCACGGGTTTTTCCAGCAGCGGATTCTCCGCGAAGGATGTCATCGCCAGTCCATCATCGAGCGTGAAATCGGGTGTGGGCAGAGAAGCCAGCACGGGCAGTTTCGTGGCGCTCGGTGGCTCCGGTGGCAGCGTGCTGGGCTTGCCTGCAGAGATGCCGATGACATTGGCCTCAGCCTTGTCCACGAGCGGATCAAACTTTGGAATCTCCACCGCATTGCGACCTTGCTCACGTTTACGGAAGCCGAAGATGTAGGTGTAGTTCGCCGGGCGACTGCGATGAAAGAAGAGCGAGTTCTTGCGCAGGATTGCCTCCCGCAACGTGCGTTGCTCGGGCGTCTCCGTATCCCACTTGGCCGCATCCGTTTTCCAGCCGAGCTGCGCCGCGAAGCTCTCACTCAGCGCCTGAAGCCCGCGGGAGTTCAGGTGGATGCCATTGTCCGTGCCATGCGCCAGATCAATGCCTGCCGCCTTCTGCCACTCACCGCGAACAAAGGGCGACTGCTTTTCAGCGGCGAGTTGCTCCATGACTTTTTCATACTCAGCAAGCAATGCATTGTGCTCCGCCGGATCAGGCAGGCCAGGCCGCGTGGCACGCATGTCTTCATGCTTGATCGGGCCGAGAAAAACAAAGCGCACTTTGCCCTCAGGACTTGCCGCTTTGATCAGATCCATCAGCGCCAGCAACTCCGTGCGAAACTTCGTCGGGCTGTGATCCACGCCATAGCGCACTGGGTCGGGATTGAGCACCGGATCATTCTTTCGATAGGTCAGATCATCCAGACTCGCCGCCATGCCATAACCCAGAATCGCCACCGTCGGCTTCACCACCGCGAGCTGCTCCTTCAGCGCCTCCACGCCTTTGTCCACCGGGTCAAAACTCGCCCGCGAAGCTCCCAGTGGGCTGTCGCCACTGTAACCAAGATTACGCACCGCAAAGTTTTTGCCTGCAAACTCACGCCGCAACTTGGCTTCGAGGTAGCCATAGTTATTCTCGCGCTCGACGAGCACATCACCAATCAGCAACACACGGTCACCATCCTGGATTTCAAGTTTGCGTTCAGCCGCGCCTGCGATGGAGGCGAGGAAGAGAAGGGTGAGGAGAGGTCGGAGCATGGTTGGTGGGTAGAATCGGGACGCAGATCAACGGTTCTGCGGGCCGACATCCCTCAGCAAGTTTTGTGTCGGATTCAGCCGATGCGGACCATACACCTACCCAACTCCGACTCACGAAGTCACTTTGGCTGAACCTCTCCCGCGCTCTGAAACTGCTGCCAATCCTTCGCATAGTCGGCATTGAGCAGCCAGGAAGCGGTGGAATTGTCGCCGGTGAAATCCGCAAACGGCGCTGTGAAAAGCTTTTGATAACCGCCGGGCTTTGTTTGCCAGTTTTCGCCGAGGTGACCGCTTTCGAGAGTGAGGGCGTTGAGCTTCACGGGGCCGCCTGTGGCATTCGCATCGGCGGGCACGCGGGCGGCGAAGGTGTGGCGCAAGAAGCTGAACACGAGAGGCCAAGTCTTCTCGCCGGGGCCGTGGCCGGTCTTGGGCTCGACGGCGATGTTCCAGAGGGCGCGATGGTTTTTTCGCAGCGCAGGCACGACGGCAAGGTTTTCGTCTTTGGAAGGTCGCGCGAGGAAGGGATCGTCCTCGCCGAAGATGACGAGGCCGGGCACCTGCGCGGCTCCGGGCTGATACACCTGAAACGTCGTGCCTGGACGCATCGAAACCCAGCCCCAGACGCGATCCGGCACATAGGACGTGAAAATGGCGGAGAAGCCGGTGCCGTTCGAGTGGCCGTAAAGAAAGAGCGGCGCGTGCTGCAGCTCGGGATGGCCGCTTTTTTCGCCAAACTGCCGCAAATGCTCGAAAAGCAGGCTTTGAGGCCAAAAACCGCGCTGCATCGGATTGCCGGTGAACTTGAACAAGGCGATCCCCAGTTCCTGCGCTAGCTTTCGCAGGTCAGCACGCTTGAAGAGACCTTCACCGCTGCCGTGGCCGGACATCACGACGATACCGCGAGCGGTTTGGAGCTCCTTCGGCAACCAAAGATCGAATCGCACCTCCTCGCGCCTGCCTTCGCCTTTTTGCTTCACGGCATCGCGCCACTGCGCCTCGCTCACTTTCCAGTCCCAGTTGCGGCTCACGACCTGCTGCGGGTCCGGCGTGCCCCACTTCGCCTCGTCGAGCACGCCGTTCCAGCTCTTCGTGTCCTTCGTCTGAACGTTCGCGCTCACCCAGCCGAGGCTGTGACATTCGGGAAGCTGCGCAAAATCACTCCACTCGGTGCCGTCGTTCGTTTGGCGAGACTCGGTCCATTGCCTGGCGAGCCATGGTAGCACCTTTTCGGCCCATTTCGCGCCATGAACGCGCAACCCTTCGCCGCTGAAGTGAACGCCTTTGCCATCGCGCTCGCGGAGTTTGCCTTTCAGCGCGTCGGAGTCGGGACCTTCGAATGCGAGGCCATCCTTCCAAAGCGAGGCCTGCGCGGCGCGGATGTCATCGCTGCCTTCATCGCCCGGCACATGATAACTCGCCTGTGCCACGAACCACGGTGCGCTCCAGCCGATGTCGCGTCGCGAATCGCGGATGATTTTCTCCAAGCACTCGCGGTAAAGCTTTCCCGACAGCGTGCGCGTCGTGTCCTTCTGATTCGCATCGCTCTCGCCCTGATGCCAGAGCACCGCGCGGAAGCCCAGCGGCCCCACCGACTTCATCCGCGCGATGAAAGCCTCATACGCCGCACCTTTGCTGGCCCACTGGCCATTCGGAAGCTGCTCCACGCGACTTACCAGCGTCGGCGGATTCGGAAACGTCGCGCCTTTCGGCAACCACTCGCGCACACTCGTCGCACCGATGCCACACGCGATGATACCGACGGGCACGTTTTCCTTCGCCACCACCGCATCCGCGAATGCTGGCACCAAACTACCGCCACCACCACTCGCCCCCGGCTGCGGATCATCCGCGATGCGCCAGGCCTTGCCGTCAAACGACGCCACGCGCCGCGTCTTCGTCGTCTGCTTCTCCGCGCCATGATTCGCCGAGTTCGACTGCCCCGCGATCACAAACACTTCGCCGATGCCCACATGCGCCACACTGCCGAGCGCGAGTTGTTTTCCGCCATGCACGACCTGCACTTCCATTTTCAGCCAGCCACCTGCGGGAGCTTCGTATGAGGCGATGACCTTGCGACCCTTCACCGAGTTGACCTGCAACCATGTCGTTGGCTTGTCATTGTTAACCAACCGCACCTGAACTGCGGCATCGGCGGGGACATCCTCCGACAACTCACCTGTGATGCGTAAAAGTCCTCGACCCGGACTGCTCCGTTGCACGACCTGATAATCGAGCGGCGAGGTCAGAGTGAGATCAACAGCATGTAGTGCGGAGGTTGCGACGAGGAGAAAAGCGAGAAGACGTTTCATGGGATCTGTTGGAGGACTGAATATGGCTGGTAAAAGATTGAGGGTAAAAGATGGTCTGACTGAACCTTTTACCCCAAATCTTTTACCAGCCCGGTTCTGGATTTAGGTGTGTCTCGTTTCACTAGACTCCTCTGCCTATCAAAACACACCGATCACCACGCATCACTGCGAAATGGCGACGCAGGCAGTCCCGCGCCGTTCACGAGATTGGCCTTCGGATCGTCTTTCCAGGCGTAGCGCACGGCGACGGGTGTTTTCACTTCCGCCGAGGTGACGATGACTTTCTCGCCGTCGATCTTCGCGGTGGCGGGATGGAAGGTTTTGTCAGCTCCGGCGAGCTCGAAGCCTTCGATCTGGCCTGCGCGGGCTTTGAGGCCTTCCGCATGCTCGAAAGTGCAAACCGCAGCCCCGTTCTCAAACTGCGACGTTTTCGGCAAAGGGCCGCTCCATGCGATGTTTTGGCCGTAAACCTTCGCCTGCGCCCACAGGCCCAGGCGGCGGCCGACTTCTTGTTTGTTTTGCGGATGAATGTCCTTCGGGTCGCCGAGATCGAGGCAGATCGCCATGCCGGTGTGCGGCACGGCGAGTGTCTTCAGCATGGATTCACGCACCTCACACCAGCCGAGGAAGCGCTCGTTGTGGAAGTTCGGCAGTTGCACCCAAGCGAAGGGAAAATCGCCCTGCGCCCAGTGCTCGCGCCAGTCTTTGACGAGCATCGGGAGCTGCTCGGCGTAAAACTTGCCGCCCTCGATGGTGAAGGCGTTCGACTCGCCCTGATACCAGATCGCGCCCTTGATCGCGTAACCGGCCAGCGGCGCGATTTTGCCATTGAAGAGGTTCCCAGGAGCCCGCGAGCGCGGATCAAGATTGAGCGCCGGTCTCGGCGGCAAGGGCTTCTTCTCCGCCTCGGCCTTGGCGGCCAGTTTTTGCCAGTTCTTGAGCTGCTGCGCATAAAGCTCCTTCGCACGCTCCGGCGTCCAGGTTTTCATCGACGCATCCATCGCCGTGAAGGGCTTCGCCATCTCCGGATGCGTGCGCTGCGACTTCGGGCTGATCCAGTTTTGGATCGGCGTGCCGCCCACGGCGGACACGAGCAAGCCCACCGGCTGCTTCAGCTCGCGATGCAGATGTCGACCAAAGAAATACGCCGTGGCGCTGAAGTTGGCGAGATTCTCCGGCGTGGTCAGCTTCCACTCGCCACGCGGCTTCAGATTGCTCGCCCCCGCGCCGCCGGACGATTCCACAAACATACGGAGCTGCGGCGCATTCGCGGAGGCTTGCTCGTCCTTGAAGGCACGCAACCTGCCGACCGTCCACGCCATGTTCGACTGCCCCGAGCACAGCCACACCTCGCCCACGAGCACATCCTGGATCGTGATCGTGTTTTTGCCCTTCACCGTCATCGTGGTGCTCTCGCCCGACTTCAGCGGATCGAGCTTCACCCGCCACTCGCCCTTGTCGTCGGACTTCACCGACTTCGTCTGGCCCGCGATCGAAACACTCACGTCCTCCCCCGCAGCCGCCCAGCCCCAAACCGGCACCGCCGCATCGGCCTGGAGAATCATGTGATCCGAAAACGTCGCAGGCAGCGACACATCGGCCTGCGCGGTGGCGGTGAGAAGGAGGGTGAGGGCAAGGATGGAGCGTTTCATGAGCGAGGAAGCTCATACGCAGGCAGAAGGCTCAATGATTCGGCTCGTCGATTCCTCCCGTTCTCCACCAGCGGCTTTGAAATGGCCGGAATCTGACTTGGAAGGCGGCGCGGAGCGCGTTATGGTCGGACCATGAACGACGCGGACATCAAGCCCATGGCAGACGCCATTTACGCCGACAAGGTGCGGCGGGCGCGTG
>CAMAZK010000186.1 GCA_945863205.1 Akkermansia muciniphila
AAAAGCCAACTGCTCTACCACTGAGCTACCTGCGCGTCCCGATGGAGGGGCGGGTATTTAATCATCTCAACGACATGCGCAAGCCTGAATGTGCCCCGGTGCGGACTTTCTGAACAAGAGCGTCCAGCCCCCTTCCCGGTCGCTGAACATGGAAAAAGCCCATGCCGGTCTCCTGTGCACCTTCACCATCGCACCTCAAATCATCGCCGATATGCAGGCAATCAACCGCCGCACAGCCCGCCACAGCGAGGGCCTCCTTGAACATGCGCAGGTCAGGTTTTGATGCTCCTACTTCGCTGGAAATGATCACGCGCCCGAAGTAGCGGAGAAGGTCATGCCCCTCCAGGATGGCATGCAGGCGACGGTCAAAATTCGATAGCACGATCAAGCGGTGATCCTTCTCGAGTTCCTGCAAGGCCGGCACAACATCCGCAAAAACCTCCCAAGCGTCGCGGGACGAATAATGGCCATACAATTCATCAAACAGCGGAGCGATCACCGTCTCCGCCAGAGGCCGGCCCAAAGCGATTTCAAACGTCTGCGCGACCAATCGCCTCCACCAGCCCCGATCATCATCCGCTGGAGGCATGCCCGGAGGGTGTTCTGGCGGCGGCAGGGCCTTCCACGCGGTCCGAAATGCCTGCGTCAGCTCCTCGCCTCCCGCCTTGACACCGTGATACCCGGCGATCTTTGAATAGGTCAGCCCCACCGGCTCCGCCGGTTGAATCAGCGTACCCGCCGCATCGAAAAAAAGAACCTTCCAGGCCATGGGCAAAAAAAAAGGCGGGAGCGGCATGCCGCTCCCGCCCGGGAATATGAAATTACTTCGACACCGTGTAAGGATTCTTCCCGGCGGTCTCAGCCACAGGCTCGACAGGGAGCTGCGGCATGCTGCACTTGTAGGACGAGCCGCGGAACGGGAAGCACTCGTCCGAATCGTTGACACTGCCCACCATGTAATTCTTGGCCACTTTCGGGGCAAAGATGTTCAACGTGGACCAGAGGGTGCGATCCACCGTCCTGCCGTAGGTGCTCATGGTGCTCTGGTAAACCTTGCGGGTCGAGTTCGTGCCGCGCACATAGGTGCTGGTGACCAAGTCTGGATAGCGGGTGATCGCACGGGCGGTGAAGTCAGCGCCCTGATCGATCGTGTCCATCCCGTAGTTGGTGTAACGGGTGGCCTCACGGAGGACGACATCATCGCTGCGGCGAGCAGCGTCGAAGGCGATGTCGGTGTAATCACGCGCCTGACGATCCACGACGATGCCGCCATAGTCGGCGGTGTCATCGACCACGTCCACCGTGCTCTTGGATGCCTGACGAACCCCGCGGCTCACGTAGGACAGCCCTTTGTTGGTTTCCTTGGCACCGCAGCATGGCAGCGTGGCGGACGGCCGCTCATCCGTGTAAAGTGGATTGATGGGGGCTTCGGTGCCGCTGCGGGTACAGTTGCACGAGACGACCAGGACGGGCAGGGATAGAGCGAGGAGCAATTTCATAGGAAAGCGCGATTCTGTCGGGAAACGGCTCCAATTGTCAAAACTAAAATCCCCAAAAGCGCACCAACCGAAGAAAAAACGCCTCGTTGGCGTGAAAGAGCCTCATCATCAGATCGTTTCGCCCGTCCACTTCCCCCAAAAAGGTTTCGCCCCCACTATGAAAAAAGCGTCTTCGCTCAGCATCCTGCTATTGGCACTCGCCCTGCCCGCTTCGATCTCCGCCGCCAGCATCGATCTCAAGGCCACGGCCGCTAAAATTGATGCACTGGTCGATGCCCAGCTCGCGAAGGAAAAAAACACGCCCAACAAGCAGGCCAGCGACGAGGTGTTCGTCCGTCGCGTCTATCTGGACGTCGTGGGGCGCATTCCGACCCTGAAAGAAACCACTGAGTTTCTGGCCGACAATGCGCCTGACAAACGAGCCAAGCTCATCGACGCATTGATCGCCAGTGAGGGCTACGTGCAGAATTTCTACAACTACTGGGCGGACATCCTGCGGCTCAAAACACAGATGGTCGGTGGCGGCCAGAGTCTTCCTGCCTTTTACGCCTACTCACGCTGGCTGAAGGACTCGCTGCGCGAAAACAAGCCCTACGACCAGTTCGTGCGCGAAGTCGTGACCGCCGACGGCAAAACCTATGAGAACGGAGCGGTCGGCTTTTACATCCGCGACTACAACATGCCGCTCGACAACATGGCGGTTACCACGCAGGTCTTCCTCGGCACCAGCATGGTCTGCGCCCAGTGCCACGATCATCCTTTCGATAAATGGACCCAGATGGACTACTACCAGATGGCCGCCCACACCTACGGCATGACGGGCAGCAACGGTCTGACCAATCCCCTGCTCGCCGATGCGATCTACGGCGGCGGCACGAAGGCCTCAAAAAAGGGGAAAAAAGGCTACGGCGCCCCCATTTCAAAGTTCGACATGCCTGAAGGCGTGGAGCGCCGGGACATCAGCCGCGCCATGACCGAAATTCTCCGCCCGCTGCGCTACAACACGGTGCTCGACTCCTCCGACCGCAAGCCGCTTCGGCTCCCGGGCGATTACCAATACAGCGACGCCAAGCCGAAGCAGCTCATCACCCCCTTCATCCCCGCATCCTTCAGCAAGGACGGCAACATCACCAAAGAAGGCGCCAACCCCGTGGACGCCTACGCCAAATGGATGGCAAGCAAGGACAACCCCCGCTTCACCACCGTCATCGCCAACCGCCTCTGGCGCAAGCTGATGGGCCATGGCCTGATCGAGCCCGTCGATGAAATCACCGACAGCACCGTGCCCAGCAATCCGGCGCTCATGACCTTCTTGGAGGAAACCATGAAGTCCGTGGATTACGACATGAAGGCCTACCTTTCCGCCATCCTGAATTCCGCCGCCTATCAGCGCGAGGCCTATACCAAGGATGTCCAACTCGGAGAAGTCTATCACTTCCCCGGTCCCCTGCTCCGCCGCATGAGTTCCGAGCAGATCTGGGACAGCATGGTCGCGCTCTACAAACCCGGCGCCGATCAGCCGAGCATCGAAACCAAAGTGGCCGCAGAGGTCTCAATCCGCCGCATCGAATGGCTCGATCGCGCTCTCAACAGCCTCGAACCCAAGGAACTCCAGGCCTACACCGTCAAAGTCGCGCTGAAGCAGAAGGAACTGACCGCCGAAGTGCGGGCCGCTCAGGAAAAGATGGAAGCCGCTTCAAAGTCCAAAGATGAAAACGCCATCCGCGAGGCCAAGAGCGCCATCCAGAGCCAGCGCAAACGCATCGATGCAGCCGTGGACGCCATTGTCTATGATGCCGGATTCGAGCGCTTTGCCCAACTCGCCAAGGCGGATAAACTGGGTGACTTCATCCAGGACGCTGACTTTGCCAAAGAAGTCGCTGCGGCGGTTAAGGCCAGACCGGAAGGCAAGGAGTTCGGTATGGAGGACGCTCTCGACATGCTTGCCAGACAGCGCCGGAGCAAGCTTTCCGCCGTGGCCAAGGAACGTCTCAAGGCGGATGCCGCCAAGTACGATGTGAAGACCTCGAAGGACCGCGCCGAGCTCGCTGCTTGGGAAAAATATCGTGACACCTACATGATCCGCGCCGCCGACCTCCGCAGCCCCGCTCCGAACGGCCACTTCCTTCGCGAGTTCGGTCAGAGCGACCGCGAACTGGTGGAAAATGCCAATGACGAAGCCAGCGTTTCCCAGGCCCTCATGCTGCTCAACGGGCGGGTCTTTTCCAATCTCATGAGCCGCTTCACCGTCATCGCCCGCGCGATGGAGAAAGCCCGGAAGAGCGGTCCCGAGTCGGTCATCAACACCGTGTACCTGAGCCTGCTGAGCCGCAAAGCCACACCTGCGGAGATGGAGCTGCTAAAGCCGGTCGCCGATAATGCGGACGCGACCGACCGCGGTGACGTCCTCTGGACCGTGCTGAACACCCGGCAGTTCTTCTTCATCCAGTGATGCCGCCTCAGGCGAGGACGCCCCGCACCACCTCGCCCGCGACATCCGTGAGACGAAAATCACGTCCCGCATAGCGGTAGGTGAGCTTTAGATGATCCAGCCCCAACAGGTGCAGGATCGTCGCGTGCAAATCGTGGATGTGGACCTTGTCCACCGCCGCGTAGTAGCCGTAGTCGTCCGTCGCCCCGTAGGCCGTGCCCGGCTTGCTGCCGCCGCCCGCCAGCCACATCGTGAATCCATGCGGGTTGTGATCACGCCCGTCCGCGCCCTGCGCCACCGGCGTGCGCCCGAACTCCCCGCCCCACACCACCAGCGTATCATCGAGCAGTCCGCGTGATTTGAGGTCCGCCAGCAGCCCGGCGATGGGCTTGTCCACCTCCGCCGCGTTCTCCGAGTGGCCCTTCAGCAGATCGCTGTGCTGGTCCCACTGCACAAAACCGTCGCTGTGAGTCACCTGGATGAAGCGCACGCCGCGTTCGGCAAAGCGCCGCGCCATGAGGCACTGCCGGCCAAAGTTCGCCGTCAGCGGGTCGTCGAGCCCGTAGAGCCTACGGGTCGCCTCCGTCTCTCCTGAAATGTCCTGCAGTTCCGGCAGCGTGGACTGCATCCGAAACGCAAGCTCGAAGGAGTTGATCCGCGCCTCCAGCGCCGCTTCCGCCCCGTCGGCCAGGTGCGCCCGGTTCATGCCGGAGACGAAATCGAGCTGCGCACGCTGGAGATCCGGCGTCAGCGACTTGCTCCGGATGTGCTTCACCACCGCCTCCTCCGCAGACACGCTCGCGTTCCCCAGCGGCGTGCCTTGGCAGTGCGCAGGCAGAAAGGCCGCCCCCCAGTTATTGACGCCGCCGTGCGCCAGAGTCGGACAAATCGTGATGAAGGCCGGCAGGTCGGAATTCTCAGTGCCCAGGCCATAGCTGATCCACGATCCCATGCTCGGGCGCACAAAGGTATCGCTGCCCGTGTGCAGTTTCAGCAACGCGCCACCGTGCGCCGGATTGGTGCCATGCATGGAGCGGATCACGCACAGGTCGTCGGCATGCTTCGCCACATGCGGGAACAAATCACTCACCGGCAGTCCGCTCTGGCCATACTGGCGGAATTTCCAAGGCGATTTGAGCAGATTACCCGTCTGGGCGAATTTCACGCGCGGCAGGTCAAAAGGCGGCGGCTTGCCGTGATCCCGGTCCAGCAGCGGCTTCGGATCAAAGGTATCCACCTGAGACGGGCCGCCCTTCATCAGCAGGAAAATCACTCGTTTCGCCCTCGCCGGGAAATGCGGGCTTTTCGCCGCCAGGGGATCGATGACACCCGCGTGCGCGGATTCGCCCCCCAGAAGCCCCTGAAGCGCCAGATAGCCAAACCCGGCGCACGACTCCCGTAGTATGGATCGGCGGTTGCGGGAAAAAGTTGGATCTGCAGCGAAGCGGTTCACGATAATCTCAGTACGCCGCGGATTTCCCTGCTCTTGCCATCGGTCATGGCGGGTGCCCTTCGGAACTGTCCCTTGCATGCCCGGCCAAACTCGATAAGAGCACTTCATCCCCACAACAGCGGTCCTTCGGGTATTTGAGCCGGAGAAACTCATGTCAGAACACAAGAATTCCAACAGTTGGACCCTCGCCCTCGTGGCTTTGGGAGTGGTCTTTGGGGACATCGGCACCAGTCCGCTGTATGCGCTGCGGGAGTGCCTCACCCACGCCGGGTACACGCCCGGGCGGGACGGCGTCGAGATGGTTTACGGCCCCATCTCGCTGATGTTCTGGTCGCTCACCATCATGGTGGCGGTCAAATACCTCACCTTTCTCAGTCACGCTACGGCCAAGGGAGAAGGCGGAATGTTCGCGCTGCTCTCCCTGCTTCGTTCCCGCAAGGATGCCCTGAAGCCCAGGGGTGCCGCCTTCACCGTGCTCGTCGTGCTTTTCGGCGCCGCCCTGCTCTACGGTGACGGCATGATCACCCCGGCCATTTCCGTGCTCTCCGCCGTTGAGGGCGTGAAACAGTTGAGTGAAGGCCTTTCGCAGCAGGTCGTCATTTATGTCTCCGTGACCATCCTCCTCGGCCTCTTCATGGTCCAGAAGCACGGCACCGCGAAAATCGGCGTCGCTTTCGGCCCGATCATGGTGCTGTGGTTCTTCGCCCTCGCCGGATTCGGGCTTTACCGCTTCCTAGAGCATCCGGAGGTCGTCCAGGCCCTGTCCCCGCACTGGGGCATCCTCTACCTCATCCATCACGGCTACCATGGCATCGTCATCATGGGCATGGTCCTGCTCGCCGTGACTGGCTGCGAGGCGCTGTACGCAGACATCGGCCACTTTGGGCCGAAACCGCTCAAACGTGCCTGGTTCAACCTCGTCTATCCCGCCCTCACACTGAACTACCTCGGCCAGGGAGCGCTCGTCCTCAGCGATCCCACCGCCATTGAGCACCCCTTCTTCAAACTCGTACCGCAGTCCCTGCTGGCCCCCATGATCGTGCTGGCCACCGCCGCCACGATCATCGCCTCCCAGGCCATGATCACCGGCGTGTATTCGCTCACCCAGCAGGCCGTGCAACTCGGCTACCTGCCGCGGCTGAAGATCATCCACACCAATCCGGACGTTCGCGGCCAGATCTACATGCCCCAGGTCAATTTCATCCTGATGGCGGCCTGCATCGCCCTGGTCATCGGCTTCGAAACCTCCAGCAATCTGGCCTCCGCCTACGGCCTGTCGGTTTCCTTGGAAATGCTGCTGACCAGCATTCTTTTCTACTTCGTCTCCAGACGTGTCTGGGGCTGGGCGCATTGGAAGTCGCTGCTGCCGGTCATCGTGTTCGCCACCATCGAGTTCGGCTACGTCGCGGGCAGCCTCAGCAAGTTCTCCGAAGGCGCCTGGTTCCCGCTCGCCGTGGCGGCCGGCATCTGGATCGTCATGAAAACCTGGACCGATGGGCGCGCCGTGCTCTTTCAGGCCATGCAGCGCGGGCGCCTCCCCGTTCAGCACCTCGTCGATGAGATCAAAAAAGACCGCATCATCCGCGTCCCCGGCACCGCCGTCTTCATGTCCGCCAGCGCTGACGGCCTCCCCCTGGCGCTGCTGCACCATCTGAAGCACAATAAAGCCCTGCACAAGCAGGTCGTCCTGCTGACCGTGAAGTTCGAAGAAGTCCCTTACGTGGACGATGAATCGCGGAACGAAATCAGCGAATACCACGACGAATTCTACCGCGTCGTCCTGCGTTACGGCTTCGCCGAATCACCCGACGTCTTCAGCGACCTCTGCTCTGTCCTCGCCGAAAAAACCAAGGTCAAACGCGCCGCCGTGACCTTCTACCAGAGCCGTGAAATCCTCCTGACCAACGGTCCCGGAAAAATGGCGGGATGGCGGAAACGGCTCTACGTGATGCTCTCCCGCCTCTCCAGACCCGCCACCGGCTACTTCGACCTGCCGCCCCGCCAAGTCATCGAACTGGGCATCCAGTTGGAAGTTTAGTCCGCATTTCTCACGCTTTCTTGGAGACTGGCACAGGCTGATGCGACGTGACCTGTCGCTCAAGAGGGTGAAAAATGCAGCCCAACGTTTGGCATGCCGGTTTGGCGATTCCCTCGATCGTTGCCAGCCCGGAGCACGAGCTGTGCGCAAAGGTTCCCGCACTTGCCTTTCGAAACTCTCAGGCGCTGTGATTCACGCAATCGGTGCTTCTGAACAGTGAGTCAAAGCGTTCCCCAGTTACCATTCCTGAGCGGCAGCGTCGCAGGCAAGTTATTGAAATTATGGAAATATGAAATATTTAAGCTTGCAATACTTTCCATAATTTGCAGAATGAACATGCAATTCGCAAAACACTATGAAGAAGCTCATCCTCATCCAAAACGACTACCCCGGCACAGGCAAGAGCACTTTGGCGCTCTGCTTTCACCGTTACCTCCAGCAGTTCGGAGTGCCCCACCAGCTCCTCTCCCTCACCGAAGATGAGGCTGCTGAGGCCAGCGGCGCCATCTCCCTCGATGTCGGCTCCCTCACTCCGGACGCCTTCTTCGAGCATGTCGATGCCTCCCCTCTGAGCATTCTCGACATCAGCACGGGGCTGGGCGAGTTCTTCAACAAATTTTATCAGGGCAGTGAAATGGAAAAAATCCTCAGCGACGCCGGAGTCGCCGTTTCCGTGGTCCTCCCGGTCACTGCTGACCGCGAGAGCTTCGACTCGGTCATCGAGGCCGCGGAAGTCTATTCCGACAATGCCGAGTACCTCATCGCCCACCTCGTCACCAGTTGCTACGACGAGGACGACAAGGTCTGGGACAGCAGCTATGCCGCCCGCGTCATGGACATGTTCGAAGCCGTCGAACTGCACATTCCAGAGATTCTCTTCCATCTGGAGCTCAGCACCCAGCACATGAGCCTGGCCGAGGCCCTGCATGACGACGATGCCGAAGAAAATCTGGGCAAGGAATTCACCAAATGGAACCGCCGTGTCATGGGCCAGGTGGACAGCGCACGGCAGTACCTCTTCGGAGACGCCTTCCGCCCCACCGTCATGCCAAAGCCCGAAAAAACCGTGCGCAAGTCACGCCTGCGCCAAGCCGCCTGACCCTTCAGGCAAACAGCTCCGGATAACGACGCTCCGCAACAGCCCGGCTGAGATTGAGAATCTCGGCCGGGCTGGCGCATTTTCGGGCCGCAGCCGCCAGATCCTGGCACTCCGACACCGCCAACCGCCGCACCGCGTGCTTCAGCCGCGCCACCTGCGTCGAGGCCACGCTCAGTTCGTTCAGCCCCAGACCGATCATCAGCGGTGTCAGCACCAGGTTCGACGCCATTTCCCCGCACATACCCACACGGATGCCCGCAGCGTGCCCCGCCTCCACCGACATTCCGATCAGCCGCAGCACTGCGGGATGCGTCGGCTGGTAGAGTCCGGAGACACGGTCGTTCAAGCGGTCCACCGCGATCGTGTATTGAATCAAATCGTTCGTACCGATGCTGAGGAAGTCCACCTCCGCCGCGATGAGATCCGCCGATAGCGCCGCGCTCGGGATCTCGATCATCGCCCCCACCTCGATCTCATCAGGCACGTCCACGCCTTCGGCGGAGAGCTCTTCGGAGCACTGATTGAGGATCTCCTTCGCCTCCAACACCTCCTGAAGCCCGGAAACCATCGGAAACATGATCCCGGCGCGGCCATGTGCCCCGGCCCGCAGCAGCGCCCGCAGCTGCCTCTTGAACAAATCAGGCCGCCCCAGGGAAAGCCGGATGCCGCGCCAGCCGAGGAACGGATTCGGCTCAGGCTCCAGCGCCGCCCGCTCGTCCACCTTGTCCCCGCCCATGTCCAGCGTGCGGAAGACAACGCGCTTCGGCGTCAGCGTCTGCAGCACACGGGTGTAGGACTCCGCCAGTTGGTCCTCCGTCGCGTTAGGATTCTCCAGATGCAGGAATTCCGT
>CAMAZK010000187.1 GCA_945863205.1 Akkermansia muciniphila
AGGGGTAACTTTCCACGGAGGCGATCGCGACGTTCTTCGCGGTGGCGAGCGGATGGCTGGTGGGCACGACGAGCAGCAGTTCCTCATCGAACAGCGGCTCGACTTCGAGGTATTTGGCGATGACGGGCAGGGCCAGGATGGCGATGTCGATCTCGCCGTGACTGCAGCGTTTGATGAGGTTCTCCGTCGTGTCCTCCTGCACGATGACCGAGATGTCCGGGTTCTTCTCGGCGAAACTGCCCAGCAGAACAGGCAGATAGTAGGGAGCGATGGTGGGGATCGTGCCGAGCCGGATGCGCCCACGGCGACCGGCTTCGGAAAGTTCCGCGAAGGTGTCCTCCACGAGTTTCAGGATCACTTTGGCACGCTCCAGAAGGAGTTCGCCGAGGTCGGTGAGGACGATTTCACGGGGCTTGCGCTCAAAGAGCGGCTGACCGAGCTGCTCCTCCAGCTTCTGGATCGCGCGGCTCAGTGCGGACTGGGAGAGATGCAGCTCCGTCGCCGCACGGGTGAAGTTTTTCGTCCGCGCCACGCAGACGAACTGCTCCAGAGCTTCGAGTTTCAGATCGTTCCTCATGCCGCAGGCTAGCGATGCACCGCACGCATCGCAAGCATTCATGCAATGCATTGGATGCATCGCCATTCGTCCGGCACTGATGGAAGCACACGGAACCAAGACGGTGCCGCGACCAGGAACCACGAACCAACCTGACTCCATGAAAACATCCCAACCCACGGCCCTGCTGGCCGCCCTGATGCTGATGCCGGTGGCATTCGCAGCAGCTCAGTACAAGGCCGCCGAACCCCAACCCGACAAACCCATGAATGACATCAGCAAATGCCCCGTGATGGGCGCACCGGCCAGCCCCGGCCGCCACACCGCCGCAGGATCCATGACCACCGGCGACTGGTGGCCAAACCAACTCAACCTCAAAATTCTTCACCAGAATTCCGTGAAGGGTAACCCGATGGGCGGAGCATTCAGCTACGCCGAGGAATTCAAGAAGCTCGATCTCGAAGCCCTGCGGAAGGATCTGGAGGAACTCATGACCACGTCCCAGAAGTGGTGGCCGGCCGACTACGGGAACTACGGTCCGCTCTTCATCCGCATGGCATGGCACAGCGCGGGAACGTATCGCGTGACGGACGGGCGTGGCGGTGCGGGCTACGGCACGCAACGCTTTGCCCCGCTGAACAGCTGGCCGGACAATGCCAGCCTCGACAAAGCGCGCCGCCTGCTCTGGCCGATCAAGCAGAAGTACGGCAACAAGATCTCGTGGGCCGATCTGATGGTCTTCACGGGGAACGTGGCGCTCGAGTCCATGGGCTTCAAGACGCTCGGCTTTGCCGGTGGCCGCGAGGACGTGTGGGAGCCGCAGGAAGACATCTACTGGGGACCTGAGGGCGAGTGGCTCGGCGACAAGCGCTACAAGGGTGAGCGCGATCTGGAAAACCCGCTAGCCGCCGTGCAAATGGGGCTGATTTACGTGAATCCTGAAGGCCCCAACGGCAATCCCGACCCGCTGGCCGCCGCGAAGGACATCCGCACCACCTTTGCCCGCATGGCGATGAATGATGAGGAAACTGTCGCGCTCATCGCCGGCGGTCACACCTTTGGCAAAGCGCACGGCGCCGGAGACGCGAAGAACGTCGGTCCAGAGCCTGAAGCCGCGCCGCTGGAAGAACAGGGACTCGGCTGGAAGAACAAGTTCGGCAAAGGCAATGCCGAAGACACCATCACCAGCGGTCTCGAAGGCGCCTGGACCAGCGCCCCGACCCGCTGGTCGCACATGTATCTCTCCAACCTCTACGCCTACGACTGGGTCCTCACCAAGAGCCCCGCAGGCGCTCAGCAGTGGACGCCCAAAGACGGAGCCGGTCAGGGCACGGTGCCGGATGCGCACGACAAAACGAAGAGCCACGCGCCGATGATGTTCACCACGGACATCGCACTGCGCATGGACCCGGAGTATGAGAAAGTCTCGCGCCGCTTCCTGGCGAACCCGAAAGAGTTCGAGACCGCCTTTGCCAAGGCTTGGTACAAGCTCACTCACCGCGACATGGGCCCCGTTTCGCGACTGCTGGGACCGGAAGTGCCCCAGCCACAGATCTGGCAAGACCCGGTACCAAATGTGGATCATGAACTGATCGGCGAACAGGACATCGCTCAACTGAAGAGCAAGATCCTGGATTCCGGTTTGTCCGTCCCGCAGCTTGTCTCCACCGCCTGGGCATCAGCCTCCACCTTCCGTGGCAGCGACAAGCGCGGCGGCGCGAATGGTGCCCGCATCCGCCTCGCACCGCAGAAGGATTGGGAAGTGAACCAGCCTGAACAACTCGCGAAAGTGCTCGCCACGCTCGAAAAGATCCAGGCGCAGTTCAACAGCGCCCAGAAAGGCGGTAAGAAGGTCTCGCTCGCCGATCTCATCGTGCTCGGTGGCTCCGCCGCCGTCGAGACCGCCGCCAAGAAAGCCGGACATGACATGCAGGTGCCCTTCACACCGGGTCGCACCGATGCCACGCAAGAGATGACCGATGCCGAATCCATCGCCTACCTCGAACCGAAGCACGACGGCTTCCGCAACTACCTCGGCCACGAACTCGACCGCCCCGCGCCGGAGAACCTCGTGGACCGCGCCCAGTTGCTCACGCTCACGGCACCGGAGATGACCGTTCTCATCGGCGGCATGCGCGTGCTCGGCACGAACGTGGGTCATCCTGACCTGGGTGTCCTCACCAAGGACCGCGGAGCCCTGACCAACGACTTCTTCGTGAACCTGCTAAGCATGGAAACGGACTGGAAGGTCTCGCCCCACTGCGAGCATTTCTACGAAGGTCGCGACCGTGAATCCGGCGATGTGAAATGGACCGCCACCTCCGTCGATCTCGTCTTCGGCTCGAACTCCCAGCTCCGCGCCATCGCCGAGGTCTATGCCAGCGCCGATGCCAAGGACAAGTTCGTCACCGACTTCGTCGCCGCCTGGACCAAGGTCATGGATCTGGATCGTTTCGATCTCGCCAAGTAAGCGAAGAGCCAAACCCCCAGCCCCATCCTGACACCGGTCGGGATGGGGCTTTTTGCGGTGGCTAAAGCTGCGGGCGGACTTTGGCCTGCGACGGCTTGTGATGTCGGAGAAAACCGGCACCACTGATGCAACTACATCGAAGCCCGGACAGCCTTACCGAAGGCTGTAAGGCGATAGCGCTGTTTGCTGCTCTTCGGCTTGTCCGGGATGGTCATCTCGACGAAACCGGACGCCATAGCGGGCAGCAGGTAGGCTTTGCGGAAATGTTCGTCGTCCTTGAGGTCCATCGCAGCCTGCAGCTCACGCCGTAGCATCTCCCCATTCAGACACTGGAGGAACTTCTCGACTTCCGGGGTCACTTCCAGGGTCACTTCCGGGGTCACTTCCGGGGTCACTTCCGGGGCACGGAAGGTAACGGTAACGCCGAGTTTAGGGTCGGATTTCCAAACAGGGTCAGGCAGACCAGCCTCGCGGCACTGCTGCACCATGAGAACGCTGCCGCGGCCCGCCTTTTCCATCAACCCCCGCAGGTAGAGGGCGTGAGCGATGTCGGGATTGCGGAGCACCGAGATATGGCCCTTCGGCAAATTCTCCTCGGTGACGCCATCGGGCAGCGGGCCGGAGTTCCAGATCTCCAGCCGACGCGGAAAGACATGGATACTCACGCCACCGGAGGCGGCGCTGTAGTCACGGTGGGAAAGTGCGTTGATGAGTGCCTCGCGAACTGCATCTTCTGGATAAAGGGGGGTGTCCTGTCGCTTGGGATTGCCTTTGATGAAGCGGGAAACGCTGGGCGTGTTGCGGACAATGAAGGTGTAAGCCTCCTCGAAGATGCTGTGGAGCGGCCCCTCAAAGGATTTCATGTCGCTAAAAGTGTCGCCGGCCTTGTCGGAGTTGTAGCGCATGGCCCGGATGCGGCTCTGGGGCAGGCGGACGGCGGGGTTGCGGGCAAAGAGCACGTCGCCTCCGTTAGTCAGGCGCCCGTACTTGGCAGAGGCGAAGTCCTCAAGCACCATGAGCGGCGCAGAGGCGGCGCGGAAGAAAGCGCGCCTGACTTTCAGGGCATCTGCCACAGCGGAGCGGACTTCTTTGAGTTCCACATCAGCCTCCAGATCAGCAAATGAGAACCGGCGCTCCCAACGCTCGGGCTCGATCTGCCTCCGCAGGACAATATCCCGGATCGTTTCAGCGTCCGCCTGCCGGGTGGACTCACCCTCCCGGATGTAGATCATGTTGCGAAAGGCATAAGGCACGTCTTTTCCGGCAGGCACCTCGATGACGAGAACCGGTTTCTTTTCCAAAACCTGAACCTGAACGGAAATGAGAGACTTGGGGGAAATGCCGTCGTGAAGCCGCTTCTCAAGCATGGAAACGGCACTCTCTGAGGCGTCCAATCCGATGACTTTTCCCGGCTCCTGAATCCCGCAAATGAGGTAGCCGCCGCTGGTGTTGAGGAATCCGCAGACTACGCTGCCAATGGAATCTACGTTCTTTGCCGAGGCTTTGAACTCGATGCGCTGCCCCTCTCCAAGAGAAAGCATTTCCTGAATCGTTGCGGCTGTCATGCCTCACCTCCTTGGGGCACTGGCGAACCACTGGCGAAGTTCTCTTCAATGAACAGCTCCACCTCCTGATAGCGATAGAACTGTGAACCGACGAAAAGTGAACCATCCTCGGTGTTGCGGAACTTCTGAACCCAATTGCCGTCCCGGTCCGCCAAATCAATATCGTCCTGGTCGATGGTAGCGTCCTCGTAGAGGTCGAGAACTCGAAGATCGTCTAAAATGGGCTTCTTTTTCAGCGTCAGCCCCTTGCGGCCTTGCTTGCCTTTGAAACCCAAGTTGGAGAGAAGGCTGCGAGCGAACACGACATGATCGTGAGCAAGTATCCAGCGAGGTTTTTTCAGTTCGATGGCCCGGAGCATTTCCTGATGGGTAATGGACAGTTCTTCGGGCTTCTTTGGGTTCTGCCCGCTTCCGTAATATGGAGTGATGATGCCAAGGAAAAGATCGCACTTGTCCACAGCTGCGAGGCAATTCTCAAATGCGGTGCGGTCGGAACGAACGGGCACCGTTCCTTTGTGGGACATCCATACTTCGTAGCCGTAGCGGGTGAGCAGCGTGTAAATGCGATCCAGCAACTCTTCGATACCATAAACGGTCGAAGAAACGAGGACGGTAAGTTTGGCGCTGGATTGGCTCATTTCGCTGGGGCTGTGCGGAGAGTTTGCAACGAATCACTCACTTTGCGCGAGTTTTTCTAGCCACCCAGCCAGAGCACCCGGCAGCGCTCAACCGCCCCCGGCGCTTGAATAGCGCCGTTCCTTGCAGGGGCTCAACTCTGCCGCATCCACGCAAGCAAACGCGCCGCAGGCTGGAAGCCGGAGGTCTGGGAGGCGAGTTTGCCGTCTTTGATCAGCGCGAAGGCGGGGATGCCTTGGATGCGGAACTGGCTGGCGATTTGCTGTTGCTCGTCGGTGTTCACTTTGATGAAGACGGCCTCGCCGGCGGCCTGGGCGGCGGCTTTGGCGAATTCGGGGGCCATCATCTGGCAGGGGCCGCACCAGGGAGCCCAGAAGTCGATGACGACGGGAAGCGGGCTTTGCGAGATGAGCGCGGCGAAGGCAGAAGGGCTGGCGACTTCGACTGGGGCGGTGACGTGGGGCAGATCGGCCTTGCAACTGCCGCAGCGGCCTTGCTGGCTGACTTTGGCGTAGGCGATGCGATTGGCGGTGCCGCAGGCAGGACAGGGCAGGATGATGCCGCGGTCGTCGGATTCGAGGGAATGGCTCATGGATGACAAGATTGGGGTGGAGTTAAAACTTGCATATACGCATACACTCATATAGCAGTTTGGCCAGAACAACCTTTCACGCACCATGAGCAAGCATTTACTGATCCTCGGCGGCGGCACCGCAGGCACCATGATGGCCAACCATCTGCGGCGCAAACTGCCCGCTACCGAGTGGCGCATGACGGTGGTGGACCGCTCGGACAAGCACCTCTACCAGCCGGGCTTTCTCTTTCTGCCTTTCGGCAAGTATGACGAGAGCGACATCATCCGGCAGACGCGGGATTTTATGCCCGGCGGAGTCGAATTCATGCAGAACGAGGTCGAAAAGATCGTGCCCGAGCAGCATGCGGTGACGCTGAAGGACGGGCAGGAGCTGAAATACGACATCCTAATCGTCGCCACCGGCTGCCGCACAGCGCCGGAGGAGACGGAGGGCATGCTGGGACCGAAGTGGCGCATGAACGTGCATGATTTCTACACGCTGGACGGCGCACGGGCGCTGCGCGAAAAGCTCAAGACCTTCAAAGGCGGGCGCGTGGTGGTGCACATCAACGAGATGCCGATCAAGTGCCCGGTGGCACCGCTGGAGTTCACCTTTCTCGCGGACACGTTCTTCCGCGAGCAGGGCATTCGCGACAAGGTCACGCTGACCTACGTCACGCCGCTGTCCGGAGCCTTCACGAAGCCGAAATCCTCGAAAAAGCTCGGCCACCTGCTGGGCGACAAGGGAATCGAACTCGTCACCGAGTTCGTCGCGGAGAAGGTCGATCAGGAAAATGACAAGCTCGTGTGCTTCGACGGGCGCGAGGTGCCCTACGACCTGCTTGTCACGACGCCGACCAACATGGGCGACGAATCCGTTCGCCGCTCCGCTCTCGGCGACGATCTGGACTTCATTCCGACGCATAAACACACGCTGCAGTCGATCGAGTATCCTGATGTGTTTGTGATTGGCGATGCGACGAATCTTCCCGCGTCCAAAGCGGGCTCCGTGGCTCATTTCGAAAGCGAGACGCTGACGGACAACATCATCCGTCACATCGAAGGCGAGCCGCTGAAGGAGGAGTTCGACGGCCACTCGAACTGCTTCATCGAGTCCGGCAACGGCAAGGCGCTGCTGATTGACTTCAACTACGAGTATGAGCCGCATGAAGGGAACTTCCCGTTCTCTTTCGGCCCGATGAAGCTCCTGGAAGAAAGCCGCCTCAATCACCTCGGCAAGCTGGCCTTCCGCTACATCTACTGGAACGTGCTTCTCCGCGGCTGGCCGCTGCTTGGCATCAGCAGGCAGAAGAAAAAGCCGGCCGCTTTCGCGGAATGACGAAATCAGAATGAGGAATGCCGAATGAATGATCGAACCCCCAACTGCCGAATCTAATTCGTCATTCGCCATTCGGGCTTCGTCATTTGCCACCGTTCTAAACAACCCAGACCAACCACCATGAAAAAGAACATCGCAGGAACCGAAATCGACGTGAATGAGGAAGGCTACCTCACCGACCCGTCGCAATGGAATGAACAGATCGCCGCCGCCATCGCGGTGGAGGAAGGCATCGGGGCGCTCGGAGAAGGCCACATGAAGGTCGTGCGCTATTTGCGTGAGCAGCAGGCGAAAGGCGCGGCGCTGACCATCCGCAGCATGGGCAAGAGCGGCGTGGTGACGACGAAGGAACTCTACGATCTCTTCCCCGGCGGCCCGCTGAAGAAGTCCTCGAAGATCGCCGGCATTCCGAAGCCAGTGGGCTGCATTTGATACCGTTCGCGGTTCGCTGTTCCCGGTTCCCGGTTCGAGCAGCCCCCGCGAGCAATCCAACCGAGAACAGCGAACCGAGAACTGAGAACAAAACTATGACCGACGACAAACAACCCGTTAAAAAGATGTCCATCATCGTGACCAAAGGGTCGCTCGATGGAATTTACCCCGCACTGATCATGGCCAACGGCGCACGCATGGAGGGCATCGAGGCCTCGCTGTTTTTCACCTTCTTCGGCCTGAACGCGCTGGCGAACAAGACCCTCGACAGTCTGAAGGTTTCCACCGTGGGCAATGCGGCGCTGAACATGGCGATGCCGATGCTCGGCCTGCCGATGACGATGCCGTTTCCGACCGTGATGGGCGCGATTCCGGGCGTGTCGGCCTTTGCGACCCATCTCATGAACAAGGAAATGGAAAAGCTCGACATTCCGCCGGTGCGCGAGTTCCTGGAACTCATCTCCGACTCCGGCGGCAAGATCTTCGCCTGCAAGCTGGCGATGGACATGTTCAAGTTGAAGAAGGAGGACCTCATGGACCGCGTCGATGGCGTGCTGACCGTGGGCGATTTCTACGCGGAGTCCGCTGGCGTGGGCACGCACATCCTCTTCACCTGATGCCTGCACTCAGCAACGATCCGGCACGCTGCGAGGTGATGAACCTCGGCTGGGGGCCGCAGGGGCATGGGCCGTATCTTGTGCGGCAGGAGGGCTATGCGCCCGGCAGCGTCGATTTCCGCCCCCAGCGCTTCGTTCTGCAAAAGGACGGCCACTGGCTGATCAATCTGACCTTTGTCATGCTGCCGGAGGCGGTACAGGAGGCACAGTTGTTTCATCATCTGACCGACGTGCTGGTGTTCCTCGATGCCCTCAGTGACAAACCCGTGATGGCGGATGACAAGCTGCCGCAAGGCACGAGCGCGGAGGAAATCATGGCGCACTTCGAGCAGTGCACGCACCGCATCCTACGCGGGATGCGAAGCTGCTCGGTGACTCCAGCGCGGGCCTGAATCACCACTGCAGCGTCTTCACATCCACGCGCTGCTTGTTGCGGGTCTCTTTGACGATGCAGCCGTCGGAGAGATGCAGCACGCGATCGGCCATGGCGGCCATCGCGGCATTGTGGGTGATCACCACGGTCAGGGTTCCGAGCTCGCGATTGATGCGCTCGATGGCCTCCAGCACCGTGATGCCGGTGGTCACGTCGAGAGCGCCGGTGGGCTCGTCACAAAGCAGCACCTCGGGCTTTTTCGCGATCGCACGAGCGATGGCCACGCGTTGCTGCTCGCCACCGCTGAGCTGGGAGGAGAAGTGATCCAGCCGGTGGCTGAGGCCGACGCGGTCCAGCGCGTCTTCAGGCTGCATCGGATCGGGGGCGATCTCGGTGATGAGGGCGACATTTTCGCGTGCGGTGAGGCTGGGGATGAGGTTGTAAAACTGGAACACGAAGCCGACGCAGTTGCGGCGGAACTGGGTCAGGGTGCGCTCGCCGCCGCCAGAGAGATCCCAACCCTTGTAGCGCAGTGATCCGGCGGTGGGCACGTCGAGGCCGCCCAGAATGTTCAGCAGCGTGGATTTGCCGCTGCCGGAGGCACCGAGCAGCACGACGAGTTCGCCGGGATGAAAGTCGAGGTCCACCCCCTGCAACGCCACCACATCCAGTTCCCCAGTGTGATAGACTTTGCGCACCCCCCGGGCCTGAAAAATGGGGGGCACAGTGACGGTCGGCGAGACGGAGGCAGGTGTCGTAC
>CAMAZK010000188.1 GCA_945863205.1 Akkermansia muciniphila
GGAGAGCAAGACAAGCAGATGGGCATGATCCGGCTCCGTGTTGATCTCCACCGGCGTGCATCCGAGATCACGCAACACGCCACCGAGATAAGCATGGAGATCAGGCCGAAGATCGTCCGGCACCATGCGTTCGCGGTTCTTCGTGCTGAAGATGAGGTGCACGTAAATCTTGGCGAGCGATTGAGGCATGGTGATGAAAAGAAACCGTTCCTGCGCTCCTTCAGAGCGCCCATCAAACAAACACGTCGTGGATTTCCCGCAACCCAGGGCTTGCGCCCTGGGCTGAATCCTCGGGCCCTTCAGGCCCGGCATGATTTGGCACGATCACGCCCCCAACGACTCACAATCACCCGGCACCAACAGAGCCCAGGAGCACTTCCTCCCGCCCATGCTCAGCAAACTCCACCGCCCCGGGCTCCAACGGAGCCAAGGACTCAACCCAGGGTGCCAACCCTGGGTCACAATCACGCCCCAACCACCGCACTCCAAAGGAGTGCAGGAACACCTCCATCCGCCTATGCTCACCGAAGGAGCCGTGGACTCAGCCCAGCCGTATATTTCAGTCGAGTTGCAAGGTTGGGCGCTTGGTCCTCCAAGCGCCGCGAGCGGGCATTTGGGCTTCGAGGCAGCGTAGGCATACCGCGCGGACGTTTCGGCCCCACGCGGCGGCTGGAGGACCAGCCGCCCCACCCATCACCCGGCTCCAAAGGAGCCAAGGACTCAGCCCAGGGTGCCGGGCGCAGCCCAAACCCTGGATCACCGCGCCACGCTCCAACACGCCTGATCACCGCGCTCTGAAGGAGCGCTGGAACGCCCTCGCACGCCCATGTTCACCGAACTCCACGCCCGCAGCGCCTTCTCCTTTCTTCGCGGTGCTTCATCGCCGGAGGAGATGGTCACGCGTGCCGCGGAGCTCGGCATGACGCACATCGCGCTGACCGATCGCGATGGCGTTTACGGATCCGCACGCGCCCATCACAAGGCCAAAGAACTCGGCCTACGGGCCATCGTCGGCTGTGAACTCACGATGGAATGCGACTGCGTTCTGCCCGTCATCGTGCGCACGCGACGCGGCTACCAGAATCTCTGCCAGATGCTCACGCAGGCTCATTTGGGCGCTGCAAAGGGCGAAGGGCGCGTGGCATGGTCGGCGCTCAAAAACCTCGCTGAAGGCCTCACCGTGCTCACCGGCGACGAAGACGGCATTTTATGCCAAAACGAGCCTCTGGAGGCCTTGGAACGCCTCAAACGCCTCTTCGGCCCCGATCACGTCTTTGTCGAAATCTCACGCCACCGCGTCCCGCGTGAGAACATCCGCGTGCGCCGCCTCTGCGACCTCGCGCAGGCCGCCAAACTGCCCCTCCTGGCCTCAAACGCACCGCTCTACGCCAAACCCGAAGGTCGCATCCTTCAAGACGCCTTCACCGCGCTGCGCCATCACACCCTACTCGACGAGGCGGGCCTCCTGCTCTCTCCGAATGCCGAGCGCTGCCTGAAAAACGACGTGCAGATGCGTGAACTCTTCGCCGACCTCCCACACGCGCTCGCCAGCACGCAGCGCATCGTCGGCAGCGTCGAATTCGGCCTCGAAAATCTCGGCTACGAGTTCCCGCAGTATCCCGCGCCGCCCGGACACTCGCAGGACAGTTTTTTGCGCGAGCGCACCGACATCGGCGCACGCGAGCGCTACCGCGTCATCACACCGGAGGTACGCCGCCAGCTCGACCACGAACTCGCGCTCATCTCCAAGCTCGGCTTCAGCGGCTACTTCCTCGTCGTTTGGGACATCGTCCGCTGGGCCAAGCAGAACGGCATCCTCGTGCAGGGGCGCGGCAGCGCGGCGAACAGCGCCGTGTGTTACAGCCTCGGCATCACGAATGTCGATCCCATCGCGCAAAGCCTCCTCTTTGAGCGCTTTTTGAGCGAAGGCCGCAGCTCATGGCCGGACATCGATCTGGACCTGCCCAGCGGTGAGCAGCGCGAGCGCGTCATTCAAGAGGTGTATCGCCGCTTCGCACCGCACGGTGCGGCGATGACCGCGAACGTCATCACCTACCGCGGCCGCAGCGCCATGCGCGAGATGGGCAAGGTGCTCGACCTCCCCCGGGACGTCATCGAACGCTTCAGCGATCTCTACGGCCATGGCGACTTCCCGCACACGCTGAAGCTCGAAGAGCAGATCCGCCGCGCAGGCCTGCCGCGGCAGCACCCGCGCCTGCACGCATTCATCCGGCTGTATCGACTCGCCTACGGTCTGCCGCGCCATCTCGGCCAGCACAGCGGCGGCATGGTGCTCTGCACCGCCGGATTGGACAAAATCGTGCCGCTGGAGCCCGCCAGCATGCCCGGGCGCGTCGTCGTGCAGTGGGACAAGGACGACTGCGAAGACCTCGGCATCATCAAGGTCGATCTGCTCGGCCTCGGCATGATGGCAGCGCTTGAAAAAACCATCGCCGTGAGCGCCGCACGCGGCAGGCCCGTCGATCTCGCGCACATTCCCAAAGACGACCCCGCCTGCTTCGAGCTGATGCAAAAAGCTGACACCGTGGGCGTCTTCCAGATCGAAAGCCGCGCCCAGATGGCCACGCTGCCGCGCATGAAGCCGACGTGCTTTTACGATGTCGTCGTCGAGGTCGCCATCATCCGCCCCGGTCCCATCGTCGGGAAAATGGTGCATCCGTATCTCAACCGCCGCAGCGGCAGGGAGCCCATCGACTTCATCCACCCCGACTTCGAGCCCGTGCTGGCCCGCACGCTCGGCGTGCCGCTGTTTCAGGAGCAGGTGCTCAAGATGGCCATGATCATCGCCGACTTCACCGGCAGCGAGGCGGAGGAGCTGCGCCGCGCCATGAGCTTTCACCGCAGCGAGGAGCGCATGACGAAGGCGCTCGACAAACTCACCGCCGCAATGACGCGCAAGGGCGTCGATCCCCTCATTCAGGACCGCATCGTCAAAAGCATCCGCAGCTTCGCGCTCTACGGCTTCCCGGAGAGCCACGCCATCAGCTTCGCGCTGATCGCCTACGCCAGCGTGTGGCTGAAAGTGCATCGCGCAGCCGAATTCTACGCCGCGCTGCTGAATTGCCAGCCCATGGGCTTTTACTCCAGCGCCACGCTCGTGCGCGATGCGAAGCAGCACGGCCTGCGTATCCTGCCGGCTTGCGTCGTCGCTTCTGAAGTCGAATGCACCGTCATCGACGACAGCACGCTGCGCCTCGGCTTGAACCAGCTCCGCGGCGTGAGCCGGGGTGCGCTGGCGCAGATCGCCGTGCAGAAGGAAAAGGCGCCGTGGAAAGACACCCACGACTTCCTCAAACGCTGCGCCCTCGCCAAAGACGAGCGCCGCGTCCTCGCGCAGGCCGGGGCGCTCAACGCGCTCGGTCATCACCGCCGCAGCGCCCTGTGGGAGGTCGAAGCGCCGCTGCATGACGACCTCTTCAGCGGCCACGAGACATCCCATGCAGCGCCCCTGGAGCCCATGTCAGCGGGTGAACGGCTCGAATCCGACTACCACACCACCACGCTCACCGTCGGCCCGCATCCTATGGGCCTGATGCGACCGCAGATCCCGAAGGCCACCACCGCAACCGCCCTGAACGCACTGCCGCATGGCCGCCGCATCACCCTCATCGGCATGGTCATCTGCCGCCAGCGTCCCGGCACGGCGAACGGCCACTGCTTCATCAGCCTCGAAGACGAAACCGGCATCGCCAACGCCTTCGTGCCCAGCGATCTCTTCGAGAAACACCGTCTCGTCATCACGCAGGAGCCCTTTTTGAAAATCAGCGGCCAGCTCCAGCGCAGCGAAGGCGTGACCACAGTTCTCGCCCGCAGCATCGAGCCCTACCGCTACGACGAAACCCGCCGCGTCAGCGTGAAGTCCCATGATTTCGCCTGAGACGAGCCCCCGTCACTCCGAAGTGCGGACGGCTTCGAGGGTGATCTGCCACTGCTCCTGACCGCGGAACCAGCCGCGCTGGATGCGCATGGCGACGTCCCACGGCGCGGGGGGCAGCCTGCCGATGGGCGCATTGAACCAGCGGGCCTCCATGGAGGCGCCGTCCTGGGTGAGCATGATGCGCAGGTGCTTTTCCTTCATGGTGCGACCGGGGAGCTTCGGCTTCACGCCGCGACAGAGGAAGAGCGGCTCGACGTTCTTCTGACCGAAGGGCTCGAGCAGCTTGTAGCTCTCGAAAAAGCTGAGGGAAAGATCGCGCAGGCGCACTTCGGCATCGAGCTCCAGGACGGCGGTCATGGCCTCATTGCTTAGGGCCTCGCGGGCGGCGGCCTGGAAGGCTTCGCGGAAGGCGTCGAGCTTGGCCTCCTCCACGGAGATGCCAGCGGCCATGGCGTGACCGCCGCCGCCGAGCAGATGCTCGCCACAGGTCTCGATGGCCTGCACGAGGGAGAATCCGGGAATGCTGCGGCCACTGCCCTTGCCGATGCCGTTTTCATCGAAGGCGACGAGGATGGTGGGACGGTGGCAGAGCCGCGACAGGCGCGAGGCGACGATGCCGATGACGCCGGGATGCCAGTTCCGCGAGCCGAAGACGATGGCGGAGGTGCTTTCGATGTCGCCGATGCCGGAGAGCATGACTTCGGCCTCGGCGTGCACCTGCTGCTCGACCTCCTGCCGGTCTTTGTTGTGGGCTTCGAGCAGTGACGCCAGCATGGCGCCTTCTCCAGGATCGTCAGCGAGCAGAAGCTGCAGGGCGGTGGCAGCGGTGTCGAGCCGACCGGCGGCATTCAAACGCGGCCCGAGCCGGAAGCCGATGTGATGCGTCTGCACGAGGCCATCGACACCCGCGATCTCTTTGAGGGCTTTGAGGCCGTGGCGCGTGGTCTGCGCCAGCGCCTCCAGGCCGCGGCGGACCAGCAGGCGGTTTTCGTGAATGAGCGGCACCAGGTCCGCCACGGTGCCGAGGGCGACGAGATCGAGCGTCTCCTTCAGATCGTAGCCGTCGATCATGCGGGCTTTGAGCAGCGCGTGGGAGACTTTGAAGACGAGGCCGGCGGTGCAGAAGTAGTGATGGTCGTCTCCGAGTTTCGGATTCACCAGCGCAAGGCAGTCCGGGCGGCCCAAGGGCGAGAGCTCGTGATGGTCCACGATGACGCAATCCACGCCGTCCTCGCGCAGCTTCGCCACCTCGCCCAGGGACGTGGTGCCGCAGTCCAGGGCGATGAGCAGGTCAGGCTTTCCAAACTGCTCGTAGCATTTGGCGATGCCGTCGCGGCTGAGTCCGTAGCCCTCTTCCATGCGGGTGGGCAGGAAAAGATGCGTCTCGAGCCCGTAGGCCTTCAAAATGAGGTGCATCAGCGCCATCGAAGTCACGCCATCGACATCATAGTCGCCGTAGAGGATGACCTTCTGCTTCTCGTCCACGGCCCGCAGGATGCGCTCCACGGCGGCACCCATCTCCGGCAGGACGGTGGGATCTCCCAGCGAGGCCAGCTTTGGCACCAGGAAATCACGCGCCTGCTCCACGGTGGTGATGCCGCGCTGCATGAGGAGCTGCACCATCAGGGGGGAAAGCCCCATGTCCGCCGCCAGCTCGGAGGCACCCTCCACGGCAGGCTTCAGAAGCCAGCGGGGCGGGCGTATGGCGATGGGTGCGAATTCAGACATGCGGGAGTTTGCGCCACGGGCGCACTCTTGTATGTAACACGCGTGAAGCCGAGTCAAACCGCGCCTCAGAATCGAATGACACGAGAGCCAACACCTTCCTCAAATCCCGGCCGCTGGTGGCTGGTCGCTATGGGCGTGACCCTCGTGATCGCAGGCTCCTTCTTTGCGTGGCGCATGTGGCTCTCGTTTGAAAAAGCGCAGGTCACACGCGCCTGGACGGAGCTCCCCTGCCGCATCGTGTCATCCCGCGTGGTCAGCGAGCGCCCCACGCCGAACTCGCCGCCCGCGCATCGCGTGGCGCTGCGCTACGAGTATGAAAACGGCGGCGTGAAGTACGTCGGGACGCGCATCCGGCAGGTCGAAGCAGCGCCGACGCAGCATCTGGAGAACGCCCGGGCCAAGCAGCAGAAGTATCCGCCCGGCTCGGTTCAAAAATGCTTCGTCGATCCGGCGGCGCCGGACACGTCCGTGCTGGAACACGCCTCCCGCGCCGCTCTGTATTCGATCTGGTTCCCGCTGCTTTTCGTCGTGGGCGGGCTCGGCATGCTGCGCGGTGCCTTCAAGAGTGGTGCGTGAGGATCACGCCACTTTTTCGAGCTTGATCGGGTAGGTCTGGAAGGCGTTCCACTGGCAGACGACGAGGTCGCCATTGTCCAGAACGCAGACATCGTGACCGTGGTCAAAAACGCGCTCCGCCTGCATGAGCGGCTGCAGTTTGCCTTCGTCATAGACCGGCTCGGTGCCGCCGGGAGCGCTGACGACCCGGCCTGCGGCGTCGAGGATAACGGTGAAGCCGCTGGGATTCGCTGGGAGCTTGTTGATGGCAGGCATCTTTGACCAGCAGACGCCAGCGTAGAGCTCCTGTCCGGCGATGACGGGACGGCAGACCATTGCGCCAGGCACGGGCAGGGTTTCGATGTATTTGCCGTCGAGCGTGAAGCGGCGGAAGCACTGGTCCGCGCGTGAGGTGACGATGACGGTGGCTTTTTCCGCGCCCTGCCGGGTGTCGATGGCGATGCCGTGGGCGTTGTTCAGCCGCTGCTCGGCGGGAACGTCATCCTTACCGCCAAAGCGCTGGATGAATCTCCCGCGTGCGTCGTAACGCAGCACGAACTGCGAGCCGTAGCCATCGACGACGTAGATGTCACCGTTCGGAGCGACGGCGGTCTCCGTGGGATTGAAAACCATGTCCGGCTCATACGCGCCGACACTCATGGGATGACTGATGGAGAAGATCTCCCGGCCGGTGAGGTCGATCTTGGTGACACGTCCGGTTTGGCGGTAGCTGACGCCCCCGACCTTCCACAAGCCGCTGTCGGTGACGAAGAGAAACTCCTCACCGTTTTCACTCGAAAGCGACAGACCGTGGCCGCCCGGCCAAACGGTGCCCCACGACTCGGTGATGGTGCCGTCAGGTCTGAAAACCAGCATCTGGTGGTCCCAGTGATCGCCGATCATGAAGAGGCGGCCGTCTTTGACCTGCACCATCTCGTGGCAGTTCAGGATGGGATGATGCCTCCCCTGACCTGCAGGCACCCAGTCCTTGTTCACCCGGTAGCGGTGCGCACCGTGGCCGATGATGGTGTCCTTTGTCAGATCAGGTGCGGCACGAAGCGTCTCCGTGAAAGTCGCGGCAGCAGCGGTCCCGAGTCCGGCGAAAAGAAAATGGCGGCGTGTTTTCAT
The DNA here is from genome assembly GCA_945863205.1 of Akkermansia muciniphila. GTDB lineage: Bacteria > Verrucomicrobiota > Verrucomicrobiia > Verrucomicrobiales > Verrucomicrobiaceae > Prosthecobacter. The sequence goes on from CAMAZK010000188.1 coordinate 7,310, forward strand.
CAGCGCCTACCAACGCCCGCAGTCGGCCCGACTTCGCACCCGATGTCAGCTCCGCCGCATCATCGTGGCGACCTGATGCACCGTCTGCGTCAGCTCTCCGGCCTCATAGGGCTTCGGCAGCACGCCGACAAAGCCGCGCTCCAGGAAGATCATCTGCACCTCCTGCGTCACGCTGCCGCTGGTGCAGACGATGCGGGCGTCAGGATCAAGGTGAAGGATCTCCGCAGCGGTCTCGGTCCCGTTCATGCCGCCGCGCAGCGTCAGATCCATGAGCACCACGTCGGGCGGCGTGCCCGAGCGGAAGAGACTCTGGTAGATCTTCACGGCGTCTTGGCCGTTGTCACACTGCACTACCTCATAACCGCAGCGGGTCAGGATCATCTGCGCGACTTTACGAAGGTCGTCTTCGTCATCCACGATGAGCACTTTGCCCTTGCCATGCTTCAGCGGCACGGGGGCGGTGTCGGCAGGCTTTTGCACCTGCGTGGTGGCGGAGCCTTCGGCGGCAGGCAGATACACGCTGAACTCGGTGCCGACGTTCGGCGTGGAATCGACCCGGATCTCCCCGCCCATTTCATCCACGAAACGTTTGCAGGTCGTCAGGCCGATGCCGTTGCCGTCCGGCTTTGTGGTGAAGGACTCGCGGAACAGGCGGTCGAAATTCTCTTTCGGGATGCCGCAGCCGCGGTCACGCACGATGAGGCGCAGATGCGGCCCGGGCTTCAGCGCCCCGTCTCCCGCCGCGCCGATCATGTGATTGTGCGCCTCCACGTCCATGTAACCACCATGCGGCATCGCCTGGATGCCGTTCATCACCAGATTCTGCAGCACCTGGCTGAGCTTTACCGGATCGACCAGCGCCAGCCGCAGTTGATCATCGTGGCGCACGCAGAGGTGGACGTTCGAACCGGCGCCGGCGAACTCGACCGTGTCACGCATCAGCGGCGCGAGGTCAGTGGGCTCGTGCTTGCGCGGCACCGCCTTGGATGCGGTGACGACCTGCGAGGTGAAAGTCTTCGCCCGTTTCAGCCCTGCGAACACCGCCTGCAGTTCCTGAGCCAGTTCAGGCTGCTCCTGCACCTGCTGAATCAGCGCCGAAAGGCGCACTGTGACAGGCCCGAGCAGATTGTTCACATCATGGGCGATCCCCTGCGCGAGCGCGGCGAGGTTCTCTTTGCGGAGCTGGACCGACTGCGCATCGAGATCGTCCGTCGCTGCAGGTTTGGGCTCAGTCTTTTCGGGCTCCTTGCGCTCCGATGGACGGATAAGAATGGTGAAATTCAGCAGCTTCCGCATGCTGTTGAAGACCGCGCGCACCCGCCACGTGCAGGCGACGGGCGCCTGAGTGCGCAGGCTTTGCAGGTGGCACTCGCATTCATGGCAGCCGCCGTTTTCGATGGATTGCCGGAGGCTTTGGAAAAGGATCGCCGCATCCCGGTCTCCCGCCACAAGGTCGTTCAAGCCCAGCCCGCGCAGACCGGTTTCAGGGTCCGCCCCAGCCAGCATGGCTGCCGCAGCATTGCTGAAAAGGACCTTGGGACCGCACTTCGCGTCGCTGGCCTCGCTTTCCACAATCACCAACCCATCAGAGACCTGATCCAGAGCCACCCGCAGGTAATAATTGGCCACTTTCAGCTGCTCCAGGCCTTGTTCCAGCTCGGCGACCGAGCTGGGGGAGGCGTTGGAGGTGGGAGAAGTCGTCATGGAGAATTCGCTCGGCTCGGACTCTCTTAGCAACCACGAATAATTAAGACAACTTTAATTTTTGATATTTTGAATTTTCCTGATTCCCACTTTTGCGAGCGGATATTTGCAGTGGTTTCACATCTTCCGCATTCCCTGTTAAAAAGCCCTTGCCGAACCGGGCTTCTCCTCTACCATCGCCGCCCCTATGTCCAAAAATGCCGGTATCGCCAAGACGAGGAAAGCTTATTCCAAGCGGTTCAAAATAACTGCCACGGGTAAGGTGCTGCGCCGTAAACAAGGCAAGCGCCATATCCTGCAGAAC
>CAMAZK010000189.1 GCA_945863205.1 Akkermansia muciniphila
GACGTGCCTATCGAGAGCCGCTTGAGCGAGCAGTGGTTCCTCAAATACCCGAGCGTGAAGGAAAGCCAGGCTGTCGTGGCCAACGGCGAGCTGAAATTTCATCCCGACCGCTGGGCCAAGGTCTATGATCACTGGATGACCGGCCTGCAGGATTGGTGCATCAGCCGCCAAGTGTGGTGGGGGCATCGGATTCCGGTGTGGTATCGCAAGGGGGCCGACAAGTCCGACGCGTCTGACTCGTCCGACATCTACTGCGGCACCGAACCTCCCGCCGATCCCGAAAACTGGGAACAAGACCCCGACGTCCTCGACACCTGGTTCAGCTCCTGGCTGTGGCCCTTCGCCACGATGGGATGGCCGGAGAAGACCTCCACGTTGAAGGCCTTTTACCCCACCACCGATCTCGTCACGGGGCCGGACATCATCTTTTTCTGGGTCGCTCGCATGATCATGGCGGGCTTCGAGTGGATGGGCGAGCTGCCGTTCAAGAACGTCTATTTCACCGGCATCATCCGCGACAAGCAGGGCCGCAAAATGTCCAAGTCGCTCGGCAATTCGCCCGATCCGCTGGAGCTGATCGCCAGCTACAGTGCGGACGCGTTGCGCTTCGGCATCATGCGCAGCGCCCCGCTGGGTCAGGACATCTGCTTCGACGAAAAGAACGTCGAGCTCGGCCGCAACTTCTGCACCAAGCTCTGGAACGCCGCCCGCTTCCGCCAGATGCAAAGTACCTCGCCTCTCCGAGGCGAAGGTTCCGAGAGCCGCCTCGGAGAGGCGGTGTACAGCACGGAAGCCGAGATTGATGCCGCGCTGCTCAGCAGCGACGACAAATGGATCCTCCTGCGTCTCAACACCGCCATCGCCGAGGTCAGCACCGCTTTGGAAGAATACCGCTTCAGCGACGCCACCTCGACGCTCTACCGCTTCTTCTGGAGCGAGTATTGCGACTGGTATGTCGAAGCCTCGAAAGCCGTGCTGCAAGGCAGCGACGAGAAGCGAAAAGCGAACACCCTCGCCGTCATCGACTTCGTGCTCGGCCACACGCTGCGTCTCTTCCATCCCTTCATGCCCTTCATCACCGAGGAGCTGTGGCACGGCATGGGTTTCAATGACGACCTGCCTGGAAAACAGGGCGGCAAGAGCATCATGTTCGCGCCGTGGCCGAAGCCGCTCGATGAAGACGAACTCGCCCACTTCGGCATCCTTCCCGAGGACGAACAGGCCGCGAACGACAAGTACAAGGCCGTGGAGCTTGGTCGTGGTTTGAAGAGCACCTTCAACATCAACAAGAAGGTGCGTTTTGTGCTCAAACCGGCCTCCGAGCTGCCTGCGCATGAAATCGAGGTTTTGCGCATCCTTCTCAATGCGGAGCCCTTGGAGGTCGATGCGGCCTTCCAGCCGAAAAAAGGCACGCCTGCGGCTTTGACGCCCCTCGGCGAGCTTTTCCTGCCTCTCGACGGTTTGATCGATGTGGACGCCGAAAAGGCCCGCGTCGGCAAAGAAGTCGCCAAAGTCGAATCCGAGCTCGAAAAGGTCACCGCGAAACTCGCCGACACGAACTTCACCTCCAAAGTCCCGCAAAAGGTGCTCGACGAGCACCAGCAGCGAAAGACCGACTGGGAGGAGAAGCTCGCGAAGCTGAAGGTGATGCTCGACGCGCTGGGGTGATCAAGGAGGGACGGCATCTTGCCGTCCCCGTGGTGGCTGGAAGCCATCAATCCTTGGTCCCATGACGCGCCGACGAGCATCCGGGCGGAACTCTCGATGCAGTCCTTCGGGCGGGTGAGGAAGGCCATGGCTTCCTTGCCATCGACGACGCGGTGGTGGTAGCGGAGAGAAAGCTGCCGGGCTTTTTTGTGCTCACAGCCTCCTTGCATTCCCCTCCATGCGGTGAACCATCGCGCCCTATGTCGAAAGTCACCCTCGGTCTGGTTCAAAGCCGGGCCTTTTCCAGCAAGGACGAGAGTCTGCGTGAGCACATCCGCCTGATCCGCGATGCGGCAGCAAGCGGTGCTCAAATCGTGTGCCTGCAGGAGCTTTTCAACACGCCCTACTTCTGCATCACCCAGGACACGGAACTCTTCAATCTGGCGGAGGCCGTGCCGGGTCCGACGACGGACGCGCTGGCGCCTTTGGCCAAGGAACTCGGCGTGGTGATCATCGTGCCTCTCTTCGAGAAGCGGGGGCCGGGCCTGTATCACAACACTGCCGCCGTGATCGACGCGGACGGCACCGTTTTGGGCAAGTATCGGAAGATGCACATCCCGCAGGACCCGGGCTTCGAGGAGAAGTTTTACTTCACGCCCGGCGATCTGGGCTACCGCGTATGGGACACGAAATTCGGCCGCATCGGTGTGCTGATCTGCTGGGACCAGTGGTATCCGGAGGCGGCTCGGCTCACGGCGCTCATGGGCGCGGAGATCCTGTTTTATCCCACGGCCATCGGCTGGCTACCCAGTGAAAAAGCCGAACTGGGCGCCGCCCAGCACTGCGCCTGGGAAACCGTCCAGCGCGGCCATGCCGTGGCGAACGGGTGCTACGTGGCGGCGGTGAACCGGGTGGGCACGGAGCACGGGAGCGAATTCTGGGGACAGAGCTTTGTTGCGAATCCGTATGGAGAAATCGTTGCAAAGGCATCCGCCACGGAGGATGAAATCGTGGTTGTGGAATGCAATTTGCAAGCGGTGGAAGACTTCCGACGCATCTGGCCGTTTTTCCGTGATCGCCGCATTGACACCTACGCTCCCCTGACCAAACGCTACATCGATGAGTAAAGCCTCCTATCCCAAAAACTACCGTCTGCCCGCCGAATTCGAGCCGCAGGAGGCAATCTGGCTGTCCTGGCCTTCCAACAAGGAGAGCTGCCCGAAGACTTTCCACAAACTGCAGGACAAGTTCGGCGAGATCGCGTCCACGATTTCACGCTACGAGCGCGTGCGCATCAACGCACCGATGCTCAGCCACATGAACATCCGCCTGAGCATCGCCGACAACGAGGGCGATCTCAGCCAGGTGGACATCTACGAGCACAACACCAACGACGTGTGGTGCCGCGACCACGGCCCGATCTTCATCAAGCACAACGAAACCGGCAAGGTGGCCGTCACCGACTGGGAATTCAACGCCTGGGGCGGCAAGTTCCCGCCGTGGGATCTCGACAACGGCATTCCTGAAAAGGCCGCGAATGTGCTGAAAATGGAGCGCTTCAAGTCGGACATGATCCTCGAAGGCGGCGCCATCGAGACCAACGGCAAGGGCATGCTGCTCACGACCGAGTCCGTCCTGCTCAATCCCAATCGCCATGGCGGCAAGCCCGGCAACAAAGCCGAGGTGGAAAAGGAATTGAAGGCCATGCTCGGCGTCACGGATGTCGTCTGGTTCAAAAAGGGCATCGAAGGCGACGACACCGACGGCCACATCGACGACATCGTGCGCTTCATCCGCGATGACGCTCTGATCTGCATGGTCGAACCGCGTGATTCCGACCCGAACCACAAGGTGCTCAAAGAGATCCGCGAGCGTCTGGACGATCTGAAGGCTCCCGACGGCGGTAAAATGGAGATCATCGAGATCGAGATGCCCCAGGCCATCGAAATGAAGGACTGGCGCCTTTCCCGACTGCCCGCCAGCTACGCGAACTTCCTGATCCTGAACAATGCCGTCCTCGTTCCTCTTTTTGGAAACAAGAAGAAAGACGCCGCCGCTGAAGACAAGATCGCCGAGTGCTTCCCAGGCCGTGAAATCATCTCGATGATGGCCAAAGACCTCGTCACCGAAGGCGGTGCATTGCACTGCATCGCGATGCACGAGCCCAAGGGAACTTGAGTAGCTGGATGCGTTGAATGTTCAGCATTGCGCAACAATCGCTCTGAATTTTTAGAGCGACTGTAATCCACTGAAAATAAAGCCGAAGTTTTCACCGAAGACTTTCTTGGCGTTCGTAGGAGGCCTGATAACCTCGCGCTGTTATGACATCTGCGCGAAATCATGCTCTTCTTACTCTTTGCCGGTGGTTTGGCGGCCTGGCGGTCGCGGCAGGCATCTCAGGCTGCGCTCTTCCCGATGAGGCATTTCGAAACTACGCAGGAGCCAAGCGTCTCGACGAGTGGACCGGCGTCTTGGGTGCTTTAAGCGGGAGCAGCGTGCGCAGGGCGGAGAGCGCGGGACAGATCCCGCTCTACAACGGCGCAGTCTCGATGAATGTGCCGACGCAATCGTCCTCCATCAACAACATCGCCCGGCTCTTCGCTGGCATGGACGGCGGTGGTTTGTCCAACGTGCGCGGCTCTTCCGCCTGGGCATCACACAAAATCCGTATGGACCACCTCTGGGCCACGCACCAGAACGCGCATCGCGCGCCGCTGCAGACTTGGGCGGCGTCGGAAATTGGCGATGTGCAGGGGGCCAACGCTCTGTTTTACCCGTTCAGTGGACCGGATTTCCTGTTCGCCAGCGCCATCTGTCCGAGCGCGGAAACTTACGTGCTGGTCGGGCTCGAACCGGCCGAGCCGCTGCCCCGGCTGGAAAGCCTCTCACAGGCGGAAATCGAGCGCGGGCTCTACGGCCTGCACAACTCGGTCTCCACGATCATGACTAGCAGCTACTTCATCACCACCGAGATGAAGAACGACCTCGTGGCCACGCGTTTTCGCGGCGTGCTGCCGATCATCCTGGCCTTCATGGCCCGCACGGGGCATTCCATCGAATCGGTGGACACCGTCAGGCTCGACGGCGCGGGAAACGTCACGCTGGCCGGCTCATCCGGCAATACAGGGCTCATGATCCGCTGCCGGAACGGCTTCGGCGGCTCGAAGCGGGTGTTTTATTTCCGTCAGGATCTATCGAACGGCGGCGGTGCCGGCCCGCTGCTGAACTACGTTTCACGACTGGGGAGGATTCCCGCCTTCATGAAGAGCGCCTCCTACCTGATGCACGAGAACGGGTTCTCCAGCATTCGTGACTTCATTTTGCGGCACAGCAGCGTGATCGTGCAGGATCCGTCCGGCATTCCTTATCGCGAATTCAACCGTCAAGGCTGGGAGCTGAACCTGTATGGCAACCATCGCGGGACCCTGAGCATCTTTTCCGGATGCCAACAGCCGGATCTCACGGCGGCCTACTCCTCCGGCCGGCACCCGGTTAAGCCGCTGAATTTTGGCATCGGCTACCTCATGAACCCGGAAACGACCTGCCTGATGGTGGGGCGTCCGGCACGGAGATGATGAAAGGAGGGACTTTTGGTTGACGCCTCCAAGTCCTCGGCTAGTATCGCGGCCCCCTTCCCCCGAACCCCTTTATCTTATGGCAAAAGTTTGTGAAATCACCGGAGTTGGCGCTACGCGCGGCCACCACATCCACCGCAGCGGTAAAGCCAAAAAAGAAGGCGGTATCGGACGGCACATCACGAAGCGTGTGAAACGCGTCATCATGCCGAACCTCCGCTCCAAGCGCATCTGGGTGGCCGAACTGAACAAATTCGTGGAAGTGAAGCTCACCGCCCGCGCCTTGAAGACCGTCAACAAGAACGGTGCCTACACGACGCTTAAGGCGGCCGGTCTGATCTAAGATCAAAGGCACACAATCCAATCTCGACGGGCGGACTTGGTCTCAAGTCCGCCCGTTTTGTCGTTTACCTCGGAGCAGCCAGCGAAGCGCCGCCACTTCTACCCACACCAGGAACCACCGCAGGTGGAGCTGGCGCGGCCAGCCCGGGCACCACGCCAAAGGTTCCGCGGGACGGCACCGCTGGAGCCGCAAAGCCGCCCGGATTGTAGTAGCCCAGCGTGGGGCTGTAGTGGATCTGCGGCACGCCCGTGAAGTAAAATCCTCCACTCTGCGGCACATAGATCCCGCCGCTGCCGGCGCCGATCGTGGCGATGCCCACATTGTCCCAGCCGCCAGCCCGGGGAACCGGTCCGTGCCGCGGGTGGAAGAACCCGCCGCCCCAGCCGGGCGCAGCAAAGCCCACCGCAGGGACGGGCCCTGAAAAATAGGAACCTGCGGCGGACTGCATCACGATCACCTGCTGCGCCTGGCGCTTGATCTCCGCCAGTTGGGCCTCATGCCGCAGTTCAGCGGCTCGTTCCCGCAGCTTCTGCTGCTTCTCAGCTTTCTCTTTTCGGGCCAGATCTCGCGACCTCTGCAGATCGGCGGCAGCACCGGAATCGTAGCCGAGTTCGATCCGCAAGCTCTCCGGCAGATCACTGAAAAGCACGCGGGCGATGCCTTTGAGGTGCGAAAAAGCCACGCCGTCGGCATCGCGTTGCATGATCTTGCACTGCCGGTAGCTTTTGCCATGCAGCGTGTGGATCACCTCCAGTTCCTGGGTCGGTGCAGCCCGGGCGATGCCGCAGGTCAGCGTGATGATGGCGCAAAGAATCGTTTTCATCGCTGAGTCGCAGTTGACCGCGAAGATCGCAGATTTGCCAGCATTTTATGCTTCGGAAAACCGAAGCATGCAGGTCAAGGAAAGGTTCGAAGGACGCTGCCAAACGGTGAGATCCCGACCCCCACGCGCACGCCGCCACCCACATTCCATGAACGGAAGATCGTGGGGCTCACATAAGCGCCCGCAGGTGCGTAGCCGCAGCCAAAACCGCCGCCCCACGGATAGGCAAGACCGGCATTCGGATAAAAACCGCCACCGCCAAAGCCGGCAGGATAATTTCCCCAGTAGGAATACGCAGACCGCGTGTAGTCGCGTCCCCCCAGCGGTGTGCCGGTGATCGGTGCGCCAAGCCAACTTGGCACCGGCTGGGCGGCCTGTGGGAGAGCCTCTCCCGGCAGTGCCAGGGACATCCCCGCAGCGCCGCCTGCGGGGCGATGGAGAGCCTTTGCCGCCGCGAGATAGCTCGCCTCCGCCATCTGGGCCTCCATGAGTCTTTCATCCATCGCGATCTCTCGCAGTCTCGCTCTTTCCGCCTGCTGTTTCCTGAGTTCGGCCTGGTTGCGCTGGTGCTCAGCCGCCTTTTTGGGGTCGTAGCGGAATTCCCTTCGCAGGCTCTCCGGCAGATCTGTGAAGGCGATCTTGGCCGCGCCATTCTGATGAGTGAAGGACACTCCGTCTGGGTGAACTCGCACGACCTTGCAGTTCTGGAAGGTCTTGCCGCTCTGTGTTGTGATGGTTCGCCTGCCATCGGCAGCCATCAGGCCGGGCAGGGCAAGCAGCAGGGAGAGGAGAAGGACGATGCGTTTCATGAGAAGACCTCCGGACGATGATCGCGGGTTCAGACAACAGCAGACGCACCACCGTTGCATCGAATTCATGTCCCGAAACTCAAAAGTCGTCCCCGGCCGGTCTTCAGGCCGTCGGGCAGCTCAGCCACAGTGTCGTGGTGTTGTTCTCCGAAGCGATGGCCAACTGGATGCCCATCTGATGGCTCAGCATGGCGGCGATCGTGAGCCCGAGGCCCAGATGATTGCTGTCTTTCGAGCCATGGAAAGGCCGGAAGACCTCCTGGATTTTCTCGACCGGAATCTGGGAGCCCGTGTTGCTGACGAGGATGTCCACGCGCTTCTGTTCGGCAGGTGTGATTGCCCCTGGACCACAGATCTTCAGCGCACACCTGCCGCCGCTCTTCGAGGCCTCTTCCGCAGCGTTTCTCAGCAGTTCCACCAGGATGTCCTTGAACTTCGTGGGATCGACGAGGATCGGCGGCAGCCCCTGTTGCACGTCTGCCTCGAGCTGTACGCCCTCTTTCTGGAAGGGCTCCATGACCGCGCCCTCGATGACGCCGAGGTACTCGGTCAGGTTCAGAGCCTGAGGGCTCAGCTTCGCACAGCCGCCAGCGGAGCGGATGCGCTCGCTGAGGTTCGTGACGCCGACGGAAGCCTCGCGGATGTGCTGCATGTTTTCGCTCACGCCCGGGTCGAGATCCTCCGTCATCAAAATGAGGCTGCTGAAGCCCTGGATCACCGCCAGCAGGTTGTTCAGCTTGTGGGTCAGGCCACGCAGCAGTTCTTGGTGAAAGCCTTCGCTGTGTTCGTTGCCGAGATTCAGGGATGTGGGGTAATGAAACTGCATAATGAGCGGGGGGCGGGAAAGGCCGGAGTATTGCAGTCTCGCAGCGGCGGAGGCAAACACCATTTTGGAGACTTGTTTGCCGCAGAATGACTAAAAACTGGCAAGGCTGCGCACCCACGCCACAATTCGCCCGCCATGGCCCTCCTCGACGTCCGACATCTCTCCAAGCGCTGGCCCACGGGCCGCCTCGCGCTGGACGATGTGAGCTTCGAGGTCAAGGAAGGCGAAATCCTCGGCCTCCTCGGTCACAACGGCGCAGGCAAGAGCACCATCATGGGCATTACGCTCGGCATGGTGCGTCCAGACCAGGGCGAGGTCCGCATCGGCGGACGCAGCGTGCAGCAGGACCGCGGCGGAGCCCTGCGGCAGATCGGCGCGATTTATGAGGCCGCCGTGTTCTACGACTACCTCAGCGGCTGGCAGAATCTGCGGGCCATCTGCTCCCTCTCCGGCTGGTGGGACGAGGCCGAGGTCAAACGCGTCGTACAAAGGGTCAATCTCACCCGCGCCATTCGGCAGAAAACGGCCACCTACAGCCACGGCATGCGCCAGCGCCTCGCCCTCGCGCAGGCCCTCCTGCCGCAGCCGAAGATTCTCCTCCTCGACGAACCGACCGACGGCCTCGATCCCGAAGGCATCCGCGAATTCCGCGAGCTCATCCTGCATCTGCGCAAGCACGACGGCATGACCATCATGCTGAACTCCCACCTCCTCGCCGAAGTCGAGCAGATGTGCGACCGCTGCGTGATCCTGAAGGACGGACGGAAGGTCTTCGAGGGTGCCGTGCCTTCGCAGGAAAAGACACGCCGCGTGTTCCAGCTCGAAACGAGCGATATCGGACTCGCGCGTGAGGTGATGAACCGCGCTGGCGCCACGATGGACAAATCCGGCATCGTCGAAGTGCCGTTGAACATGGAGCCGCACGAGCTCGTCACCGCGCTGGTGAAGGGGCAGGTGCAGGTCCACACCTGGCAGCCGCACCGCCGCACGCTGGAAGAACTCTACATGGGCCTCTCCTCGAAATCATGATGCTCTTCCTTCAGCAATGGTATGGCGAGCTGATGAAGCTCTTCGCCCGCCGCCGGACCTACATCGGCTTCGGCGCATTCGTGGCGCTGCAGATCCTGGTGTTTCTCCTCGTCAAAAAATTCGGCCTGCCCACACGGCGCGTCATCGCTGCGGCGGGAGAAAG
>CAMAZK010000190.1 GCA_945863205.1 Akkermansia muciniphila
AAAAGGTATCTTCCATGACGGAACATGGAAGTTCCGCGACGGAAAAGGTATTTTCCGTGGCTGACCCAAACCGGTGGATTGCGCACAAGATCCCAATCCCGCCGCCGGATGGGGCTTGCGCCAGGGAACTTGGCCGCTCAGCCCTTGAAAAGACCCCTTGAGTCACGGACGCGAAAGAAACTCTCCTCAGACACCATGGACTCAAGCACGGCTTCGTCAGCAAGGCCGTCGCCCGCACCATGGCCGAGGGCGCGCTCAAAAACAGCAGCGGGGAACACACGATTTCCGTCACCGGCATCGCCAGCCCGAGCGGCGGCACGCCTGAAAAGCCAGTGGGCACGGTATGGATCGCCCTGGCATCGAAAAACGCCGAGACCTGTACAGTGAAACGCTTTTCCCCCGGCACCCGCGACCGCTTCAAGCTCCTCACCTTGCAAAACGCCCTCGACATGCTGCGGCGGCGACTGTGCGGATTGCTGCCGCGACGTTAGAATCACCAAGTCAAGGCGCCTGCAGGATGCAGGACCGTGGCAGCGGCCAATACAAGCAGGAGGACTTGCAATTCCGGTCCGATGACGGCCAAAGGGCGCGAAGCGCCGGGAGGAAACGGGACTCCTGAAACCCGGCAGTCACTCCAAGGTGAAACGATTCACCCCACTGATGGCGCTGCCTGCGGGGAAACTGGGGATGCAATCCGCGACGAATGTGAGCCAACAGATCAGGTATCTGGACGGGAAGTCTGCGCTCAAGAAGGTGCAGGATGAACTGAAACACATTCCGGAGGAAGCCGAAGCCACGAACTCATGAATGCCGCACTTTTGTCAAGCAGTTGCACCCGGACCCCGTTTCTCCCAAATTATTGGTCTGCCTGCTAGAAAATTTCTTTGAGGGGCCGGGTCGTGCAGGCCTTGGTGGGAAGGCTCTAGGATCGCTATCTGGCGGTGCAGTGTTTTATTCGCAGCCGCCGCTGCAGACAATAAGATTCTTTGCATCCTCCTGCCGCGTACCGAGCTTTTCGTCGCCAAAATCGAGGTCGTCATCGAGGATGTGCAGTGCTTTGTCTGCGGGCACTTTGTCTGCGGGCAGATTGGTAGGAGAAGGCAGCGTTTCGTTATTCATGGAGGTATGGGCTTTCATAGTTTCTGTTCTGCTAGGGAAAAAGCCTTTTTTGTGACGAAACAAAAAAAGATGGCGAAAAAAGCTACCGAAAAACAACGGTATCCAGAGCATGGTCGTCATAAACTCGCGTAAAGAGCAGCCAGTGCGGCACATGCGAGTTTCCAAGGGACAGCCAGCGAGAGCTGGGCTGCTACCCAGCGGATGAGTTTAACGCTGAACAACGGCGTCCAAAGCGCCTTCCGAAAAACGGCCCTGGCATAGGTCTCGTGGGGTCTCAGGTGGTGGTCAGCAAGTTGGGGGAAAACGGGGGCAATGCAACTGGCTGACAAAAAGTTCGCATTTATGAGTTGGTGGCACGGCCTCCTCCAAAAAGTTTTTCAGCGCCTCAGGCACCTTCCTGATCACAGGCCTCCCGTCAACATGCCTCAACGCCTGGCTCACATTCGCCACCGGTTCCATCCGTCAACCACTCCTGCGAGACTGCCGGCTTTCAGCACTCGTGGGCGTCATCGCGTGGTGATAAACACCGACAAATTGAATGCGAATGCTGCGTGCCATTTTCGTTTTCCAGCGAGCGAGATGCATCTGTCAAGGCGCCCGCAGGATGAGGAACCGGAAAAAGGGAAGCGGCAGGTCCAACTGCGTGACTGAATGCATTCACCCTTCGTCTTGGTTCCCTTGGTCAGCCAATTGCCACCAGTTTTCCTGTTCATGTTGCCTGCCCGCCGTTTCCCCAGGACAACTTGGCGTCGGGAAAGCACCGCCACGCGATAAGGATGGCACGGGAGGCGCCGGGCGTTACTGCGCCGTCCAGCCGCGCACGTTGTCCCCCCAGGTGTCGGGATCTCCGTCTTCGCCGGCATGCCAGACGATCACATCCTGCTCGATGAAAGCGTCCGGGTGTTCAGGGTCGGGAACTTTTGAATCGCCATCCACATCAAAACACACACGAAAACGTTCCTTCTGGATGTCTTCGAGCGTGGTCGGAGCCAGGCCCCAGGGCTTGAGATAGTTCACCTGCGACGGATTAAGCGCGGCGTCTTCACCCGTCAGCGCCAGGTAGATGGACTGGTTGATGGGCATCGGCTTCTTTTCGTCTGCCACCACTCCCTCAGGCAGGGGCAGCGAACCTCTGCGCGACCGGAAGTCACGCAACGCACTGATGAGCTTCCGGCACTGGTCACGCATGACGGATTCCTTGGAATAGTCCTGACGAGAGTGCTCCGGCTGCGGGGCCTGTGACGGCCTTGGTTTCGGCTCCTGGCGCGGAAGCCACAGCCACAGGATTCCGGCCAGGGCAGCTCCGAACAGAAGGACGACGGCGATGGCCGCCAGCAAACGCTTGAAGAGGGATGGGTTGGATTGGGACATGCACCAAACTAGCCCGAAGGCGTTACACTGTGACAGGCCACGAGCTGCGTGTGCGGTCTCATGGAACAGAAGATCTGAGAGCCCCACCACCGGACGAGTTATCGATTTTCGACGACTGCCATCTCCGGTGCAACAATAAGCGGGATCTGTGATTCGAACCATCCGGCGGCAGGCCAGCAGAACAAGACCGTTCCGTTGTCCCCTATCCCGCCCTCCCATGCTTCAGTGGGCTGGAGCACTTTCTTCGTGAACATGAGCGGCCTTCCGTTTTGAGACATGCATGAAGGGTGAATGGCGACGAATCGTCGCCGCTCCATGCTTTACCGCGCGGCTTTCACCTCGTCCCAGACCTTGCTGTACTTCGCGAGGTCGGGGCCGAGGTCTTCGATGACCTCGCACTTGGCCTGCAGGTCGGCGGGGATGGTGATGGCGGGATTTTGGAGGAATTCGGCGCTGACTTTTTCGAGCGCGGGCCTGTTGGGGCAGTAGTAGCCCATCCACTCCATGTTTTCGGCGGCGATGTCGGGATCGAGAAGGAAATTGATGAAGGCGTGGGCGAGATCGGACTGCTTCGCGGTCTTGGGGATGACCATTTCGTCGCAGCCGATGGTCACGCCTTCGCGGGGGATGAGGATTTCGACCTTGGGGTTTTCCATCTGCACCTGAAAAAGGTCGCCGCTGTAGCCGTGGACGAGGTGGAACTCGGCGGAGTCGATCCCGGCCTTGTAGCCTTCGTTGTCGAAGCGGGCGATGTTCTTTTTCCAACGAATGAGCACGTCGCGGGCGGCGGCGAGCTGGGCCTCATCGCGGGTGTTGATGCTGTGACCGAGGGACTTGAGCGCGGCACCGATGCTCTCGCGCATGTCGTCAAGCAGGGTGACGCGACCGGCGAGGGCGGAGCGGTCAAACATGGCCCAAGAGGCCTCGGCGTCTTTGATCTTGTCCTTCCGAATCGCGATGGCGGCGTAGGCGAAGGTGTAGGGCACGCTGTGCACCATTTTTTGATCCTTCACCTTGGTGAGGACGGCAGTGTCGATGTTTTTGAGGTTCGGCAGCTTCGCGTGGTCGAGATCGGCCAGCATGCCCTGGGCGTGCATGACCGGGATCATGTAAGCGGTGGGAAACACGAGGTCGTAGCCGGTGGCCCCAGCCTTGAACTTCGCGAACATGCTTTCGTTCGAGTCGAAGGTGTCGATGACCACCTTGCAGCCCTGCTGCTTTTCGAACTTCCTGACAAGGTCCGGACTCACGTAGTCCGCCCAGGTGTAAACGTGCAGCGTCTCGGCCGACACGCCGGTGGCGAAAAAGGCGATCAGCAGCAACAGCGACCTCATGCGGCGGCGGAGCGGAGCAGCGGGATGGACTTCTGGCGACGCACGGAGGCCTCGGTGTTGTAGGCGGCCAGGAGCAGCAGGCTGAAGCCGAGATCGCTCACCAACGAATTTCGCAGGAAAAGATAGGTCGGCGTGAAGCCCGGCAGTCCGGTGGTCAGGGCCTGCACCCAGCCGGAGAGGTTTTTCACATAACCGGGATCGGCGAACCACGAAACGGTGTTCGTGACCAAGTAGAAGCCAATGCCGCAACCGATGACACCCATCAAAGCTCCGAGCAAACCGATGCGGCCACGAAGACGACCGGCGAACAACGCAGCGGCGGCAAAGGAGGCATAAACCACCAGCGCCTCCCAGTGCAGCACGCCGGACACCCCAGTGGCGGCGAGGTCGATACCGAGGAGCAACAGCGGGATCAGCATCCAGGCCATGCGCTGCGGGAAAACGAGCGTGCCGGTGAAGGCCAGCGCCATCCACGGGGAGAAATTCTCAAACGAATCGACCGTCACGAGTCCCTGGAGTTTGGCCCAGCGGAAAGCGGCGGCGGCCAGCACCAGGAGGACGGGGATCAGGCAGGCGCGATAGGGGCGGGAAGAATCGGGGGAGGTCATGACGGGAGAGCTTTGAGTGAGGAATCAGCGCGGATCAAGTTCAGAGAGCGAGTCCCTTTTCCCGCAGGAAGGGCACGAGTTCATCCACGCCGAAGTCGGCCAGCACCTCACCGTCCCAGTCCATGGTCGGGGCCTTGGACTGGCCGCTAAGGTCCACCATGGCCTGCATGGCCTCGCGGTTGCCGCTGACCACGATCTTTTCAAAGGCGATGCTGCGGGCATCGAGATACTCGAGGACTTCTTCACACCAGGGGCAGCCGGTTTTGACGTAGATGAGGGGTTTGACCATGGCGACATGATGCCGCTGGAGGCGCTGAGAGCAAGCCGCGTATCCGCTATTCGCAGTTGACCGCTTTGACGCCCTGTTTATCATCCGCACGCTGTTTTTAGAGCGCCCCCAATGCTCCGAATCCCGTCCCCCTCGACCGAAAAAACCGGATGCGCCAACTCAGAACCCAGACCGCGCTGAAGGAGACGATCCAAGGGACGGACCGCCAAAGAGTGACCTTCCACGTGCCCCGAGTGGCCGTGGAGACGTCCTTCGAGCCGACTAGCGGGCCAACGAGGCCCCGCTCTGAAAACTGCAGCAGCCCGTCGTGGCGCTGTGGCTGGCCGCTTGTGCGGTCCGCCATGTGCCGCGGAGTCGTGGAAGAGGCAAGACGCCCGTTCCCGCCCGCCGCCTCCCTCAGCGCCCCGGAACTGCTTGAACACGCGCAACACCCATACCGAACACCATGTCCGACGACCCGAATCGTAACCGCAATCGCAACCGCAACAGAAACCGCAACCGCAATCGCGGCCCCCGCCCGGACGGCCCGCGTCCGAGCCGTGAAGGCCGCCCTGCCGAACCCAGTGGCATGCAGAAATTCCTGAGCGTCATCAGCTTCGGACTGCTCGGCAAGCCAAAGCCCAAATCCCGCCCGCGTCCCCGTGCCCAGGATGAGCGGGACGAGTCCGCCCCACGCCCGCAGCGTGAGCCACGCCAGCGCCGTGAGCCACCCGCAGCGGTCAATCCGACCGACATCACCACGGATCGCCTCTACGTCGGCAATCTTTCCTACGACGCCACGGAGAGCGACCTCTTTGAGCTCTTCAACGGTGTCGGCAGCGTCCGCAACGCCGAGGTCGTGGTCAACAGCCGCACCCAGCGCTCCAAGGGTTTCGCCTTCGTGACCATGTCGAGCGTGGATGAGGCACGCCGTGCCGTCTCCGAACTGAGCAACAAAGACTTCATGGGCCGCCCGCTGCAGCTCAGTGGTGCCAAGCCGAACACCCGCGGCGACGGCTCCGACTATCAGGACGAGGAAGCGCAGACCCAGGCCGCCTGAACCTGACCCTTGAACTGTTTTCTGCGCCCGCAGCGCTCCTTCCGGAGTCTGCGGGCGCCCTTTTGAATGGGGGCTGCCGAGAATTTCTGCCAATGCACTGAACAAAACCGGCCTGAAGCCCAACCAAGTCCTCCCCTCCCTTTCATGCCTCCCTCACCACTCTCCGACACCGAAACCCCGGAAGACTGCATCAGCATCACCGGCAGCACGGCGACGAGCGCCTCCGCTGAAGCCATCCGCGCCGACGAGCAGTACTGCCGGCAGTTGGAGGACCGGGCACTCCTGAGCGGCCCAAATCGCCGACTCCGCGATCTGCAACTGCTTTGGAGCGTGGCAAAGGATTTCATGGCCGGCTTCCGGGCGCTGCACTTCGTCGGCCCTTGCATCACCGTCTTCGGCTCCGCCCGTTTCGCCGAAGACCACCCGTATTACAAGATGGCGCAGGCCATGGGGGCGGCGATTTCGAAAATGGGGTTCACCGTCATGACCGGCGGCGGCCCGGGCATCATGGAAGCGGCGAATCGCGGAGCCAAGGATGTCAAAGGACGTAGCGTCGGCTGCAACATCCGCCTGCCCTTTGAGCAGAGCCACAATCCCTACCTCGACCGCTGGGTCACCATCGAGCACTTTTTTGTCCGCAAGACGCTGCTGATCAAATACAGCTACGGCTTCATCATCATGCCGGGCGGCTTCGGCACCATGGACGAGATGTTCGAGGCCCTGACGCTCATCCAGACAGGCAAACTGCGCGGCTTCCCCATCGTGATCATGGGCCAGGATTTCTGGCCGGAGATGAGACAGTTCATGGATCACATGCTCAAGGGCGCCACCATCAGCCCGGAAGACCTGGACCTGATCAAGTGGACCGACTCGGTGGACGAAGCCGTCGCGCATCTAAAGGAGAAAGCGGTGAAGCAGTTCGGACTGCGCAGAGCCCGTGTGCCGCACAGCAGCCCATGGCTGGGTGAGAAGGCGCTTGAAGACACCCTCTGAAGGCCGAGACTCCGCGCCCCCATGCCCGACCACACCTTCACGCTCAAAAATGGCCTTCAGCTAGGCTATGCGGAGTATGGTGATCCGGCCGGGGAAGTGATGTTCTACTTCCATGGCTGGCCCTCGTCGCGCATCCAGGGCTCCCTTTTCGATGAACACGCCCGGAAGCTCCGCATCCGCCTGATCTGCCCCGACCGTCCCGGCATCGGCCTCTCCGATTTTCAGCCGGGGCGCGGACTGGCCGACTGGCCCGCCACCCTCGAACAACTGGCCGCTCATGTCGGCGCTGACAATTACCACGTCCTCGGCTGGAGCGGTGGCGGCCCCTACGTGCTGATCACAGCGCTGAAGCTTCCCAAGCGCCTGCTGTCCGCATCCATCATCTGCGGAGCGCCGCCGCTGAAGTTCCTCGGTGATCGGGACATGTTCTGGCTCTACCGCTTCATGATCCGCCTGCGGCACAGCTTTCCCACCGTGTTGGGCAGCGTTCTCAGGCTCGGCGGTTGGGCAGCGAAGGGATCACCACAGAAGGCACCGCTGCGCTGGCTGATGAAACTGCTTGGTGTGGAGGACCGCCGGGTGCTCATGCTTCCGGGCAATTACGAAGTGGTGCGGGATGCCACCCTCGCCGCGCTGGATCGTGGCCCACGCAGCGTCATCGCGGATGCGGACATCTACCTCAGCGAATGGGGCTTCGAGGTCAGCCACATCAACTTCCCCATCCGCTTCTGGCACGGCAAGCAGGACCGCAACATCGCCTGGACTTACACCGAGCGCATCGCCTCCCTCATTCCCGCCGCCAGCACCGTCTGGTCCGAGATCGACGGCCATTATTCCATGCCCATCACCCACGCGGAGGAGGTCCTCGCCGCCGCCCTGCAAAAAATGCCCTCAACGGGAGATCCGGGGCAGCAGGATGGGGATTCCATCATCGATGGTGAACTGCTGGCTTCCGTCCTCCGTCGTCAAAGCCGCTGAGACGCCCCACTTCACACATTCCTCCTGCGTGGCATGCCGCAGCGGCTGATGCGTGTCCGGACAGCGCATCAGAGGGAGGAAATCATCAAGCCAGGAGGTGTCAGTCGGCATCAGTATTCAGGGATGGAAGGGTCAATCTCACGCGCCCAGGCCAGGATGCCGCCGGTGATGTTCCAGACATCGTCAAAGCCATGCTCTCGCAGCTTTCCCACGGCCTTCGCACTGCGCACACCGCCTTTGCAGTGGACGAGAATGCGCCGCCCCAGCGGGATTTCATCGATCCGGTGCTCCAACTCGCCTAGCGGGATCAGGAAAGCTCCCTCGATGCAGCAGATGGCCTGCTCGTGCGGCTCGCGCACGTCGAGGAGGAAATGATCGTCTCCGGCATCGCGGAGTTCTTTGAGTTCTTGGACGGTCATGGCGGGCATTTCAGGAGCATTCATCGAAGCTTGGGATACGCCACAGAAGCCCTCGTAGTCGATGGGTTCCTTGATCGTGGGCGAGGCACCGCACACCGGGCAGTCGGGGTCACGCCGCAGCGTCAGCGTGCGGAAGCGCATGCTCAGCGTATCGACATGCAGCAGTTTGCCCAGCAGTGGCTGGCCGATCCCGGTGATGAGCTTGATCGCCTCCAGCGCCTGCATCGTGCCGATGAGGCCGGGCAGCACGCCCAGCACACCACCTTCAGCACATGACGGCACCATCCCCGGAGGCGGCGGCTGCGGGCACATGCAGCGGTAGCACGGCGCACCCAGATGCGGCGCAAAGACGCCCACCTGCCCGTCGAAGCGCAGGATGCTGCCATACACGTTCGGCTTCTTCAGCCACACGGCCACATCGTTGCTCAGGTAGCGCGTGGGGAAATTGTCCGTGCCGTCGATGATCACGTCGTAGTCGGCGGCGATGCGCATGGCGTTCGCCGCCGTGAACAGCTCCGGGTAAACCTGCACATCGAGATGCGGATTGATGTCCAGCAGGCGCTCGCGGGCCGCCTCCAGCTTCTTCCGGCCGAGATCCCTCTGCCCGAAGAGAATCTGCCGCTGCAAATTGGTGATCTCCACCACGTCCGGGTCCACCAGCCCCAGTCCGCCGATACCAGCCGCAGCCAGATACATCGTGATCGGCGAGCCCAAGCCCCCTGCCCCGATGCACAGCACCCGCGCCGCCTTTAGCTTGCGCTGCCCGTCGATCCCGAATTCGGGGATCGCCAGGTGCCGCGCGTAGCGGCGCAGTTCATCGGTGGAGAGGTCGGACATGAGCTCACGAGGATGGCATGGACGAGCGCAGGTGCAAGAACTGGCGAGAGGTGATGCGTGATCCGCGTCCCAGAGCCACTTCACCTCTCACGCATCACCTCTCACGCATCACCTCTCACGCATCACCTCTCACGCATCACCT
>CAMAZK010000191.1 GCA_945863205.1 Akkermansia muciniphila
GTCACGGTCGCCAACAAGCCCTACACGCGTGCGCTTGCTGCCGCGTGGCTGGCTCTGATCGCATTGGTCGTCACCGATGTGGCGCTACGACTCCAAAATCCGTCTCACGCATCACGGATCACGCATCAGCAGTTCGATCCCAAACCCAAGGCTCCGACGGCCTTTGAAGTGGCTCTTACTCCCGGAGACGCCGAGGTCGAGCGCGGTTCACGGCTCATCATCGAGGCGCGTTTCAACGGGCCCGTGCCTGCCGATGCCATGCTCATTGTCAGCGAGCCGGACGGGAAGGTTCGCGATCGTCTGCCGATGCGTTTGACGGTGGACGAGCAGGTCTATGGCGGCCTCATCAGCAAGGTGGATGCGGACACGAAATACCACGTCGAGTTTGCGAATCAGAAGTCGAAGGAGCACACGATCACCGTGTTCGACTTTCCCGCGCTGGTTCGTGCCGACGTCATCGTGACGCCACCGGAATACACCAAGCTTCCCGCCAAGGAGACAAAGAACACGCAGAAAGTCACCGCGCTCGAAGGCTCAAGGATCGCGTGGACGATCAAGGTGAACAAACCGCTGATCGCCGAGGTGACTTCGAACTCCGATCCGTTCTCTCCGCATCTCACCGCCGCCGAACTCTTCGGCGAGGACAAGACCATCATCCCGCTGACGGCTTCCAGCGAAGACCCGACGGTGCTCGAAGGCCTGCTTACGGCTGAGAAGTCGCAGAAGTATCGTCTGCACCTCGTGGATGAAGCGGATCGTGCGAACAAGAATCCGCCGTGGTTCAAGGTGACGGTGCAATCCAACGGGCTCGCCAAGATCGAGGTCATCTTCCCGAAGCGGGACCTCCAGGTGTCCAGCATTCAGGAGCTTCCCGTCGAGGCGAAGATTTCAGATGACCTGGGCGTCACGAAATCGGGAGCGGTTTTCAGCATCAACGGCAACAGCAAGGAGATCATCTTCAAGCATCCGGTCACGGAGCCGAAGCAGAAGCAGGATGTGCATGCCGAACTTACGCTGGAGAAGGAAAACGCGCAGCCGCGGCAGTTGGTGAGCTACTACCTCTGGGCAGAGGACACCGGTCCGAAGGGCGAGGTGCGTCGTGCGATGAGCGACATGTTCTTTGCCGACGTGCGTCACTTTGAAGACATCTTTCGGGAGATGGAAGCGCCGCCGAGCGAGCCCGGCGAGCCGAAGCCCAAGAGCGACAAGCTCGTGGACCTCGTCAAACAGATCGTCAACGCCACATGGCGGATCATTCGTGACACCAATGCCGGACGCACGATGGAGTCCGCGGCTCCCGATGTGGATGTCGTTGATCAATCGGTCGGAATTGCACTGGAGCAGGTCAAGGAAGGCATGGAAGAGGCCGAGGATGCCGAGGTCAAACAGGCGCTGACCGAGGCGTGGAAAGCGCTGAAGGATGCGCAGCCGCCGCTTCAGCAGGCCTCAGCGGAGAAAAAGCGTTCGCCGATCAATCAGGCGCTGACGTTTGAGCAGACCGCTCTTGAGTGGCTGCATCGTGCGCAGAGCCGCGAGCATCAGGTGATGCGGCAAAACAGCCCGCCACAGCCCGGCGCGGGCCAGGAGGCGAATAAGAATCAGCTCATGGACCTGGAGCTCAAGCAGCAGGAAAAGCGCTACGAGGAGGAGAAGGTCGCCACGGAGGCGCAGAGCGCCGAGCAGCAGGAGAACCTGCAAGTTTTGAACCGGCTCAAGGAACTCGCCCGCAGGCAGGAGGCGCTGGCGGAGAAGATGAAGGAACTGCAGAACCAGATCGCGGAGGCGAAGACGGACGAGGAGAAGGAGGAACTCGACAACCAGCTCAAGCGTCTCCAAGCCGAGCAGGAACAGCTTCTGCGCGATCTCGATGATCTCAATGAGCGCATGGAGAAGCCTGAGAACGCCGAGAACATGGCCGAGGCCAAGGAGCAGCTCGAACAGACGCGCGAAAAGGTCAACGAGGCCGTCGAGCAGCTCAAAGAGGAGAAGATCGCCGATGCGGCAAACTCCGCGACGCGTGCGCAGCGTGAGCTGGAGAAGATGCAGGAAGATTTCCGCGAGAAGACGAGCAAGAAATTCGCCGAAGAAGTGAAGCAGCTCCGCCAGCAGGCAAAGGAAGCTGCGGAGACCCAGAAGAAGATCAGTGAGGCGCTGGAGAACCAGAAGGCCTCCGCCGACAGCGACATAGCCCAGAGCCTACAAAACGCCGCCCAAGCGCGTCAGGTGGCCGAGCAGCAAGAGAACGTTGAGAAACTGCTCAACAACATGCGTGAACTCAGCGGGCAGGCCGAGCAGAGCGAGCCGCTGCTGCACCGGAACCTCTACGACGCCGTCCGCAAAGCGCAGACCAGCGGATTGGAGGAAAACCTTCAGGAAACCCGCGACCAGCTCCGCTACGGCAGCGCCGCCGATGCGAAGGAGGCGGAGCGCCAGGCCGCGAATGCCGTGGAGGAACTGCAAAAGGGCGTCGAAAAGGCGGCGGAGAGCGTGCTAGGCAGCGAAAGCGAAGCGCTGCGCGTGGCGAAGAACGAGCTGGATAAGCTGATCAAGGAGGCACAGGAGCAGGAGGGCGGCGGGCAGCAGACTTCGAAGAAGTCCGATAAGTCTGATCCGTCCGACAAGTCCGATGCGAACGGCCAGAAACCCGGCGAAAAGGGTGAAGGCGAAGCTCAAGACGCCAAGACTGCCGAAAAGGGCCAGGAACCCGGCAAGGACGGAGATGCGCAGGGCAAGGGCCAGGGCGAGCCGCAAGACCCCAAAATGGCTGAAGCAGGCAAAAAGCCCGGCGAAAAGGGACAGGGCCAAGGCCAGCCCCAAGATGCGAAGACCGCTCAAAACGGCAAGCAACCCGGAGAGGGCAAAGACGGCCAGCAACCGGATGAAACAGGCGAAGGCCAGGGACAAAAGCCCGGCGAGGAAGGCCAGGGGCAGGGCGAAGGAAAAGACCCGCAGATGGCGGAAGCCGGACAGCAGCCCGGTGAAGGTCAACAAGGGCAAGGCCAGAAGCCGGGTGAACAAGGCACGGGCCAAGGTCAGGGGCAGCAGCCAGGTCAGGGACGGGGCGAAGGGCAGCAGCAAACGGCGGACGCTGACAAGCCAAGTCAAAGCGGACGAGGGCGTTCGCGCTCCACCAACGAAGGGCGCGACGACAACAACTTCGATCCCGGCGGACGCACGGCGGATCGCGATTCCGACAACGACCGCTCCCGCCCGCAGATCGTCGGGGGTGCGGTGCCTGAGGCGCTGTTTTTCGAAGATTCGAAGGAAGAGCCTGATAAGGGCGTGTTCACTGGTGGAGGCTATGACCAGTGGAGCGACCGGCTGCGCAATGTGGAGGAGCTTCTCAACAATCCCGAACTGCGAAACGAGGCGGCCAAGGTGCTCGACCGCGCACGCGAACTGCGCGTCAATCTCAAGCGCAGCAACGAAGCTCCGCAGGTCGCAGTTCTGAATCAGCGCATCACGCAGCCGCTCATCGAACTGCGTGACCGCGTGGCTGAGGAGCTTTCAAAAAAGGATGCGGGCAAAAATCTCGCGCCCGTGGATCGTGACCCTGTGCCCGCCGAGTTCCGCGACCTCGTGAAGCGCTACTACAAGGAGCTGGGGGCCGGACAATAAGGAAGTCCGAGATTCTTTAACGGAAAGCTCACTCGACGGCTGCGGCATGATCATCATACTCCGCAGTGATGGTGCCAATGGTCCTCACTCTACAAACGGCGGAAGGGCTGCATGAACTGGCCTGCCCGCCCGGTGCATGCCTGGATGTGGGCGCGGATGTGGACTGCGAGATCGCGCTGGACGGTGCGGAGATTCTACCCCGGCATTGCACGCTGACGCGGACAGGGGAACGGCGGTTCCGAATCAAAAGACTCGATCAGGCGGCGAAGTTCTCCGTGAACGGTGTCGAAGCGCCAGAACTCGAGGTGGAGGTGCCTTTTTTGTTCGGTATCGGCGGAGAGACGATCACGCTGGATCTGGTGATGGAGGACGAAGCGCCAGTTCCGACTGAGACAAGCGCGGAGAGCTCCGCTTCGGCGCGAGTGAGCCGGCGCGGCTACCTGCTGCAGCCGCCCGCGATCCGGCTGCGCGTGCCGGAAGGCGTGGGCGAAGTCCGCCTTCAGCAAAGCCCTGGGAGCCAGGCACCTGAAACGCCGGTGACCGCCCCGGGCCCGTCCGATCCGCCGCCGGATGCCATCGAGGCTGAGGAAAAGGCCGGAAGCGGAAGCGATGGTCCGTCCTCGCGTGTGCTCTTTGCAGGCCTGGTCTTTTGCGTGTTGATGGTCGGTGCCATTCTCTCCTGGCAGCATTTTTTGGATGCCATGCCCGAGCCCGAGAAGCTTCCGCCGCCGGAACCGGTCGTCGAGATCGAGCGGGAGCTCGCAGACGAGGATTACCTGCGGGCCGGCGTTTCCCTGCGCAGTGCGGGGCTGCCCCTGCATGCCGCGATGGTCTTGCTGCCGATGGCGGAATTGAACGAGGCAGACGTGACTTGCGAGCTGGCGCTGGCGCAGATGGAGGCCGGCGATTTCAGCGGAGATCCAGCGGGTGTGTTGCGACGGCTGGCGGAAAACGGCAGCCGCAGGGCGTCGGCTGACCTCGTGGCTGTCGTTGATTCGCAGCTGAATCCGGAGCGTCGCGCGGCGGAGGCGTTCGACCATCTGGAGTTCGCGACACGGCTCGGCGAGCCGACCGCGTGGATGCCTCTGGGAGAGCGCCTGGAGCAGGGACTCGGCGTCGGGATGGATCTGCAGGCGGCGCTGGCATCCTACAAGCAGGCGCGGGAGGATGGGGACGCCCGCGCTGCGGCGAAACTGGCGGCGGAGCATGACGCCATGGACTGCGTGGCGGCTTTTGTCCGTTCGTGGAACGAGGTGTCCGTAGCCGTGGTGCTGGATCATGTGGCGGCGGCGCCCAGGCGGTACTTTGCGCTGGAGCAGCCGGCGATGGAGGCGGTGCTGCGCATGGAGGAGCGGCTGCGCTCGCTCTGGCCGCTGCGACGGATCAGCGTCGCGGACGGGGCGACATCCACGCTTCAGAGCTTCGAGGAAATGCGCGTGACACAACCGTTCCTGTTCGAAGTGCAGCGCGGGCAGCGCATCGCCCGCGGCACGGGGGCGCTGACCTGCGAGGTGCGGCGGGGAGAGGGCGGCTGGCGCATCGTCAGCGTGACGGACAAGATCGAGATCAAGGAGCTGCTGCCCGCTGCGGACCAGTTCGTCAGTTCCTCATCCCTGCGGCTGCTGACACCCGCATTCACCATGGAGGAGCAGGTCGAGGAAACACGCATGGAGATCCTGGACCGTCTGCGCGGGCTGGAGGAGACGCAGGATTTCAAGCCCCTGCTCACGCTGATTCTCAATGCGGCGATGACCTTTCCGCAGGAGAAATTTTGGCGGCCCTTTGCAGACAAGCTGTGCGACCGGATGGCGCGGGAGTTTTTCGCTCAGGGACAGTGGCTGGACGCGTCGTGGGCCGCGCCGGTGCATCAGTTGGCGGAGATGGGCTCAGTCTCCGCCATGCTGCTGGAGGGGCATCTGCTGATGGCCGGTTACGGCTACTCGCGTGATGAGAGACGCGGTGCGGCGCTCTATCAGAAGGCCTTTGAGTCCGGCAAGCGCGGTGATGCACGCTTTTACTATGCGGAGGCGCTCTTTCAGGGACGCGGCGTGGTGCAGGACTTCGACAAAGCAGGCGCGCTGGTGCTCGTGCTGATGAGCCGGTCAAAGCATCCGCTGGAGGCCTACCTGGCCGCGCACCTGCTCTGGCGGAAGGCGGAGGTGGACCCGTCGCTCTGGCAGGACGTGTATGACACGCTCTCACGCGTGGCGGACCGGCATCCACCTGCGAAGCACCTGGCCTCCATGGTGCTGCTCAATCACGGGAACACCACCCGCGAGCGCAAGACCGGCTTCTCCGCGCTCCTGGCCGCTGCCGAGGCGGGCGTGCAGGAGGCGATGAAGAATCTGGCGAAGTGCTACCAGGACGGAATCGGCTGCGAGAAGGACCTTCAGGCCGCCGCGCTCTGGAAGCAAAAGGCCGCGATCACCGAGCCGCCGCGTCGCAGGCACTACACGGAGTTCGAGGAGTGAGGCGCTGCTGGCGTGTCAGCCCGCGTCGGCGATCTCAAGCCGGGGGAAGAGTGGCACCGGTGTGCCGAGCTGATGTCCGGCTGACAGAAGCCCCCACTTCAAATCGGAGAGCTGGAAGCCCTCCGGCATGGTCCAGCCGATTTGGGCACGGGCAGCGGCCATCGCGGTCGGCATGACCGGATTCAGCAGCACGCTGGCATGCGTGAATGCCTCAGCGAGGTGGTAGAGCACGCTGTCGAGCCGTGCGGCCTGCTCCGGGTCCTTGGCGAGTGCGAAGGGCTTCGTGGCATCGACAAATTCATTCGCGTGCCGGATGATCTTCCAAGCGGCGGCGATGCCTTCGTGGATGTCCCAGCCGTTCATCTTTTCGATGTAGAGTGGCGTGGCGTCCGCAACCGTCTGGCGCAGGGCTTGATTGATCTCGTCATCGTAATCGCCGGGCGTCAGCACGCCGCTGCGATACTTCTGCGCCATGTTGATGCTGCGGTTGAGCAGATTGCCGAGGCCGCCGGCGAGCTCCTTGTTGTAGCTCATGATGATGCGCTCGTCGCTGAAGTCGGAGTCGTAGCCGGTGGCGATGTCGCGCACGAGGTAATAGCGCAGGCCGTCGGGCGTGAAGGTGTCGGCCAGCACGTTCGGGTCGATCACGTTGCCGAGGCTTTTGCTCATCTTCGCACCTTTGACGTTCCACCAGCCGTGCACGACGAGTTTCGGGATCTGATCATCGGGGAAACCGAGCGCGTGCAGCATGATCGGCCAATAGACGGCATGTGCAGGCACCAGGATGTCTTTGCCGATGATCTCGGCGTCGGCAGGCCAGATTTTGTCGAATTCGGGCAGGCCTTCATTCCCGACGTCCGCAGCCATGTAACCGGCGAAGGTGATGTAGTTCGAGAGGGCGTCGAACCAGACGTAGTTCACGAATTTCTCATCAAAGGGCAGGGGAATGCCCCAGCTGAGGCGCTCGACGGGACGGCTGATGCAAAGGTCCTGGGCGGCACCTTCGAGGGAATTGAGCACGTCGTTGGCGCGATGCGGAGGGTAGATGAAGTCGGGATTGCCGCGGATGTAGTTCTTGAGCCACTCGACATGATCGCTGAGGCGGAAATACCAGTTTTCCTCCTGCAACTCGACGACTTCGCCCCATTCCTCGCCGAACTGGCCGTCGGGTCCGCGCTCCTTGTCGGTGAGAAACTGCTCCTGGCGGACGCTGTAGTGGCCGCTGTAGCTTTTTTTGTAGAGCTGGCCGCAGTCGTGAAGTTTTTGCAGCATCGCCTGCACCACACGCTTGTGCTTGTCATCCGTCGTGGCCGCCCAGCCGTCGTAGCGCACATTCAGTTTCTCCCACAGGGCGATGAAGTGGCGGGTGATGCCGTCCACGAACTCCTTGGGTGTCTGTCCGGCCTTTTCCGCGCTTTTCTGGACCTTCTGGCCGTGCTGGTCCACTCCGGTCAGGAAGTACGCCTCGCGGCCGTTCAAGCGCTGAAACCGAGTCATCACATCCGCCAGCACTTTTTCATACGCATGGCCGATGTGCGGCGGCGCGTTGGTGTAGTCGATGGCGGTGGTGATGTAGTAGGGTTTCACGGTGGTAAAAAGGGAACGCGACTGATGTCGCGGAATGGTGCGGCGGCAAGGCGAAGGGTGAAGACAAAAAATGGGAGCCGTGTGGCTCCCATTTCTGGCAGAAAGCGATTCCCGTGAACTCGCGGACTATTTCGGAAGCATCGTCAGATACTGTTCGGTGAGCTGCTTGACCTTGGCGCGGAGGGGATCGAGCTGGGGCTGGATCTTGGCGATTTCGGCGGTGGCTTCGGCGATGATCTTGTCCTTCTCTGGTATCTCCTTCGTGGCGGCGGCGATGACGGCTTCGGCGTCGGCCTTTTTCTTTTTGCCGCCTTCGGCGTCGGTGCCGGCCTTGGCGACTGCGGCTTTCTTTGCTTCGAGCACCTTCTGTTCGGCGTCGAGTTTAGCGTGGGCGTCGGCGTAGGCTTTTTCGATGGCGGGCAGGGCGGCCTTGGCGGCGGCGAGGGCGGCATTGATCGGGGCTGCTTTGGCTGCGTAGTCCGTCTCGATGGCGGCGGGGGCGGCCTGTTTGGCTGTCAGAGCTTTTGACTGGGCTTCGATCTCTTTCTCAATGGCTTCGCGCTGGGCACGGGGTGTGGCTGCTACCTTGTCCGCAGCGGCGAGTTCAGCTTTTGCCGTGGCGAGCTGTTTTTCGGCTGTGGCGGCGGCGGCTGTGGCGGCCTTGATGTCGGTTTGAGTCTTGCCGACGTTCGCTTTGGCCGTGGCGAGCGCTTTTTCACCCGTGGCGCGAACCGTGCCGCTGCTGTCGAATGCGGACTGGGAATTGGCGAGCTGGAGGGCGGAGTCTGCGGCCTTTTTCTCGGCTGTGGCGAGGGCGGCTTGGCTGTCAGCGGCGGCTTTTTCGAGCGCAGGTGTGGCGGCGTTCTTGGCTTTGGCATCCGCTAGGTCTTTCTGCGCCTTGGCAAGGGCCTGACGGGCGGACTGCACGGTGCGACCGGCGTCAGCGGTGGCGTTCCGGACCTCTCCCATCTTTTTGTCAGCGGTCTGGACCTCTGCAGCGAGTTTCGGCAGGGAGGCTTCCGCCTCCTTGACGGCCTTGTCCTGAGCGGCGGCTAACACTGCGAGGTCTGCCAGGGATTTCTTTGCTGCGGCGAGAGCGGCTTCGATTTTCGTCACGCTGGCCTTCTTGGCGGCGACCTGGGCTTCGGGGGCTTTGAGCTGGGCGGCGATCTCGGCAAGTTTCGTCTTCCGGGCGTCGATGATTTTGGCGATGTCGTCAGCAGCTTTTTTCGCGGCCGCGACGGCTTCATCCCTGGCCTTGGTCGCGGCGGCGAGTTCGGCCTCCTTCGCGGCGATGACCTTTTTTTGATCGGCCACTTTGGCTGCGGCTGCGGCGTCCGCTTCCCGCGTGGGCTTGATGGAGGGTTCGAAGGCAGCAAGTTCGGTCTGCGCCGCCTTCAGTGCGGCTTCGAGCGCGGGCTGGGCGGCG
>CAMAZK010000192.1 GCA_945863205.1 Akkermansia muciniphila
TCTTGGGCAGCAAGGCCTTCGTGGAAGGCATTTTCGAGGCGCAGCGGGAGCGATTCAGTCCAAAGAGGAAGCAGGGAGCGAAACGGATCACGGAATCGGAGACGCCATTTTACACCCTGCGGCGGCTGAGGGTCAGGCCACTGGGGTGAGAATCGTTCCAGGCCTTGCGGGCCGCGTTTGCGCGGGTGGCATTTGGCGTGTGATCTGGAACGACGAAGGCTGGTTCAAGCACACGGAAGCTCAGCTTTGATCGTGATGAATTTGGAACTTGTTGAACCTTGCTTAAATGCTTTCCGAGTGGTAAAAATCGACTCATTATGGCAAATGTCGTTGTTATTGAAGATCATCAGCCTGTCCTAAAGCTCCTTTCGAACCTTTGCCGTTCTGAGGGGCATGAGGTGATGGCCTTCGACAATGGACGTGCCGGGCTGGAGGCGATCCGAGAACTCGCTCCGGAAATTGCGCTCGTGGACCGGCGGCTTGGCGATGTGGATGGGTTGGAAGTCATTCGCGATGCCCGCGCGGCTTCGCCCGCGACCCGCTTCGTGATGGTTTCCGCCTGCTCCGAAACGCGGGACATCGTGATGGCGATGCGTCGCGGAGCCTGTGATTACGTCACGAAGCCCTTTGAACCCGCCGACATCACGGGTGCGCTGGAGCGGGCGCTGGCGGAACCCATGGATCCGCAGCCGATCTCGCGGCCCAAGCTCATCATCCTCTGCCCGAAGAAGGAAGCCGCATGAGCCGCTCCGCCGTGGCAGGCGGACGAAGTTTGATGTTGGAAGTTCGCGGGCGCTGAATCATTGATAGCCATGGAAAACGCCCTTCGCCTTTTGTTCGCCCTGTTCGTCTTTCTTGTCGCCGCCCTGGTGTTCGGAATCTGGCGGCAGGACGGGGACAGTTATGGCCTGATGAATCTGGTCCGCAGCGAGTCGCCAGACGGTGAAAAACTCCCTGCTGCCGGGGCAAAGCTCAGCCTGAAGGACGTGTCCGTGCTGAGCCGGCTGAACGAAGAGTTTGCGAAGCTCTCTGCGGCCGTGCTGCCTTCCGTGGTCAGCATCAACACCAAGACCGTCCGCCGCGGTGAAGTGCGCTGGCATCCGTTCTTCGGGCTGGTGGGCGAACGTGCGCGAATCATCCCCGGCCTCGGCTCCGGGGCGATCATCAGCAAGGATGGATTCGTCATCACCAACTACCATGTGATCGTGGACGTGGCGGAGGTGCAAATCATCACCAACGACAACAAGAAGTATCCGGCGCGCATTCTCGACGCCAACCCGGACCGCGACATCGCGCTGCTGAAGATCGAGAGCCACCGGACCGACTTTCCCGCGCTTAAATTTGCCAATTCGGACGAGGTGCAGGTAGGGCAGATCGTCTTCGCCGTGGGGAACCCCTTCGGCCTGAGCGGAACAGTGACGCAGGGCATCATCAGCGCCCGCGACCGGCATCTAAGTGACAGCCAGCTCGACTACTTGCAAACGGACACCGTCATCAATCCCGGAAACTCCGGCGGGCCGCTGGTGAACATCTTCGGCGAGATCGTGGGCATCAACGTGGCGATCTATCGCGGGGACGAAAACGTGCGCGCGTGGCAGGGCGTGGGGCTGGCGGTGCCGGCGAACGAAGCCAGGACGATCGTCGAAGGCATCAAAGCAACGATGAAGGCCAACGCGGCCAAGACGGCTGGTCTCACCTCCACCGGGAGGGGCTTTCTCGGACTCGAAGTCAGCAGCGAGCCGGTGGAGATCGACCCGGTGTGGGGCACGGCGCGGCGGGGGGCTCTCATCACCGACATCAGCCCGGGATCACCCGCTGCGGAGGCCGGCCTGAAGCCGGGAGATGTGG
Source organism: Akkermansia muciniphila (assembly GCA_945863205.1). Taxonomy (GTDB): domain Bacteria; phylum Verrucomicrobiota; class Verrucomicrobiia; order Verrucomicrobiales; family Verrucomicrobiaceae; genus Prosthecobacter. Next base: position 1,849 of record CAMAZK010000192.1, read on the forward strand.
TCACAAAGTTTCAAGGCATGGCCTTCCGCTCCCCGGGGGACCTTTTGCAGATCATCCGCACCCAGCCGCCGGAGAGCGAGGTGAAGCTCGAAGTCATCCGCAACAGCAAGATCGGGGACATCATCGCTCGTCTCGGCGAGCGGCCTGACTCGGGGCTTTGATCTCCCACTTCCGGCCGCTGCGGGCGGCTTGGATGTGAATGCGGTCCGGGCGGAAGCGCAGCTCGATACTGCCGTCGCTCCAGGTTTCGAACAGTTCGATGTGCAGCCTCGACGCAAAGCTGGTCAGCGATTCCGGCAATGAGGTTTTGGTGCTGCTGGCATCACTGCCGCTGATGATGACCTTTGGCGCGGCGCTCAGCAGGAATTCCTCCGTCATCTCCCGGTCGGTCGCATGCAGGCTGCGCACCAGCACGTCGCACCGCAGGTCCGCGGTGCTGTCGCAGAGCTGTTTTTCGGTGTTCCAGCCGGCATCGCTCATCCACAGCACCCGCCACGGCCCCGCATGCATCATCAGAACTATGGCGCGGTCATCCCCGCGGGCGCTGAGGGTCTGGCGTGAGGGATGCAGCAGCACGACCTCCGTTTTGAAATCTCCCGTCGGGCCGAGTGGAACCCTCCCGCCGACTTCGATCTTGCGCACCAGGCCGGGCTGCGAGCCGTCCTCCAGCCGCCGCATCGCCGAGAGGGGGGAATCCCGCGGCCCCGGCTCCTGGGTGCTGGAGAAGATCAGTGGCCGGCCAAATTCGTCGATCACAGACTGGATCGCGCCGATGTGGCCGGCGTCATTGTGACTGAGCACCACGCCGTTGAGGGCATCGATGCCGCTGGAATGCAGATACGGGCGCAGGGTGCGGCGGAACTCGGTTTCGTCTCCCGTGTCGAACAGCCAGTCCGCAGTCCCCGCCCGCACATGGTGCGCGGCGCCGCCGAAGGGCATTTCCATGACCCGCCACACCACGGGTGCGCCGACCTGCGGTGCGTTGGGCTGGAAGTGGAAATTCGCCCCGGGAAGGCCGGAAAACCACGCTGCGCTGGCCACCATCGACTTCGCCAGGGCCCAGTTGGCATTGTTGAGGACGATTTGCACGCCCTGGAGGTTCAGCGCCGCCGCCCCGAGGCTGAGGCAGGTGGTGGACAGGCACAGGAACGACAGCGGCACGAGCACGCAGTTTGCGATCACCGCCACCGGTGTCACGGCCTGAAAGTGCGCCAGGATGAAGGGCAGGCTGCCGAGCCACGCGGCGAGGGAGACGCTCATCGTGGCCGCCAACCAGCGCCGCGCACCGCTCCACGCACGCTGGCGCCAGTCCGCCAACTGCGGCGGGAGAAAGGGATCCAGCCGGGTCAGCGGCAGCAGTCTTTGCATCAAAGGTGCCGACCCGACGGCGCTCACCCACAGCACGCCAAAGGAAAGCTGAAAGCCCGGCATGAAGAGCTGGTGCGTGTCCCTCCCGAGCAGGATCAGCGCCGCCACCCCCAGGCTGTTTTGCAATGAGGATTCGCGGTCCGCCAGCGCCGCCGTCATGAAGACCGCCACCATGAAAGCCGCGCGTGCAGCCGATGGACGCCAGCCCGTGATGAATGCGTAGGCAAAGACGACCGCTATCGTCAGCCACAGTGAAAACGACCTTCGCGCGCCGAGTTGACGCAGCAAGGTGAGGACGATGACGCCCAAAAGGCCCACATGCAGCCCGCTGACCGCGAAGACATGCAGTGTGCCGCTGTTGCGGAAGGCGTCCTCGATTTCGTCATCCGCTTCGGCGGAGACGCCCAGGGCCATGGCGCGGATCACGGCGGCGGTCTGCGGATCATCCTCGAGGTCTTTTGTCAACTGGGCGCTGATCCACTGCCTGCAGGCCTCGGCGGACTCCAGAAAGCGGCCGTGAATCGTGCCCGCACCTCCTGCGGTGCGTTGCATGCTTTCTGCATTGAAGCGTGCAACCAGTCCGTTGCGCAGTGCGAAGTCCTCGGCGTCGAAGGCGCCGGGATTCGAGGAGGAGCGCGGCAGGTGGATGTTTCCCTCCAGCTCGAACTCGCCCATGGCGGAAAACACGCGGCTCGCCGGCAGGCGCACGAGCACGGCTGCGCTTTGGTCAAGCTCCACTCCCAGGCCGGGGATGCTGATGCGGGATGTCTGACAGATCGCCTGGCGGCGGCCGTCGTGGGCCTGGTCGAAGTGCGGCAGCAGCGTGCCGCGCATCGTCGCCGCCAGAGGCGTGTCGGCCTTTTTCAAGGCCCGCCGCAAGGGGTGGTCAAATGTCTCGCCCACGCGCGTGTCGTGAATAAAGGCGAAGACCAGGGCGCATGCCGGGAAGAGCAACCACGCGCGTCCGGTGACCAGCGCTAACGTGAGAACCCCCACTCCGGCGAGCGCTGGCAGGTGCGTGCCAGTCCCGGTTCCTGCGAATTCACGTCCCATGACTCCGAGCGCAGCACAGAGCGCCAGAAGTAGGAGCGGATTGGCCCGAGCCCAGGACTGAAGCGCCGCGAGCATGGGACCATTCGGTTTGGGGTTAAGCGGCGGCGCCCTCGCCACCTTCACCGCTCAGAGCGGCCTTCGCACGCTGTTCTATGAGCAGCTTGTACTGCGCCTGCTCCACTTCGTGGATCTTGTGGTTCGCATTCGCGCTGTGGCGTGTGTTCGGGAAGTTCGTGATCACCTGCTGCAGCATTTCATGCGCCGTTTCGAAGTCATGCAGATGGGTCAGATGCACGTCGGCGATGCGAAACATGATGAACGCGGCATCATCCACCGGCCAGTCCTTGCTCTGCAGGTGATCGGCGAGCGTTTGCAGCGCGGCGTGCGGGTCATGCAGGCGCTCGGCCTGCACTTTGGCGATTTCCGCGACGGGAAACGGATCGTCCGGCTTGTCGTCGAGCATGTTGTTGTAGTGCTTGATCGCTCCGTCGTAGTCGCCTTGGGCGATGCAGGCCGCCGCCTTCGTCATTTCATCCTGCTCCACGCGCTCACCGGAGGAAAAGACGGCCTCTCCCATGAGATCTCCGAACCACGGGATCACGAACTTGACCATCAGGATGCCTCCCACCAGCCCCAGCAGGATCACGATGACCAGTTTGGAGCCGTCATCCGCCTCTTTCAGGGATTGCACGAGCCAGGCGGCAGCAAGGATGCCCAGGAGGATGAAACAGATGCGATTGACGAGCTGGCGGTTCATGACGGGAAAAAGCGAGGCTAACAAACCACGCTCCCCGCGCCAAGCGCGAAGTTCGTTCACCATGCATTTCTCATGAAACCGACACCGGGGCGCGGCATGCGAATGATCTTGAATCCGCGCATGAGCAGGGTCTTGCGTCTTTGTTTGTCACAAGTGCCGCCCAAGATCCGTTGATGGGCCATGCGTCAGATTCTCCTGCTTTTCCTCCTTCCCGCGCTCATTCACGCCCAGCAGCCAGCCGTGCCGAAACCACCGAAAGCGAAGGCCTACACGGATCCTGCCCGGACCGATGAAGATTTCGCCATTCAGGGCGAGTACACCGGGGATCTCGATGGAAAGACCTTCGGGGTGCAGATCTGGGCTCAGGGCGGCGGCAAATTCGAGGCCGTGAGCTATCAAGGCGGCCTTCCCGGCGACGGCTGGGACGGCGACCGCGAGAAGGTGACCCGCACACCGGGCGAGCGCGGCGCAGGGAGCAGGACCGTTCATTTCACAGCCGCAGACGGATCCATCCAGGCCGAGGTTAACGGTGAAACGATCCTCGTCCACAACGCCGATGGCGTGCGCGTCATGGAACTCAACCGCACCGTCCGCAGCTCTCCAAGCCTCGGCGCCCCACCGCCGGAGAACGCCGTGGTGCTCTTTGACGGCAAGGGGGTGAACCGTTTTCCAGGGGCCCGCGTGGACGAGTCCATCGGTGTGCTGATGGAGGGCGTCACCAGTGAGGCCACCTTCAAGGACTGCACGGTCCACGTCGAGTTCCTGCTGCCCTACATGCCGGAGGCTCGCGGCCAGGGCAGGGGAAACAGCGGGCTCTATCTCCAGGGGCGCTATGAGGTGCAGATGCTCGACAGCTTCGCGCTCGAAGGAAAGGACAACGAATGTGGCGGGCTCTACAAAATCGCCCGGCCCGGCGTGAACATGTGCCTGCCGCCCCTCACCTGGCAGACCTACGATGTCGAGTTCACCGCGGCCAAGTTTGACGGCGCAGGAAAGAAGACCTCGAACGCCCGGATCAGCGTGAAGCACAACGGAGTGACCATTCATGACGATCAGGAACTCCCCGGGAGCACTGCGGCTGCTCCCCAAAAGGAGGCCGACACCCCGGGGCCGATCTACCTGCAGAACCATGGAAATCCGGTCCGCTACCGGAACATCTGGGTGGTCCGGAAGTAGCCTGGCGAGCCGAGGCCGCCGGGCGGGCGTCATCGGGTGTGAACAACCGGGCGAAATGTGAATATAACCCCGGTATTTTTTCGCGAATAATTATGGCAATCGGACTGGCAATCCATTATTTAAGAGGCATTAAATACCCTGCGTGTGCCCGCTTCTGTCGGCGGGTTCAGCCCTTCGCCCGTTATGCCCGCCCCGAAGAAAGGCTCGAAAACATCACCCAAGCGCCCGGCTCCGAAGCGCAAGGTCCCGAGCTCTCATGTCATCGATTATCATCCGGAATCCCCGGTGATTCGTGAACATGAGGCGGAGGAGCGTCGCCGTCACGGCTTCCGCACGGCGATGTGGATGATCGCCGCGATGATCGTCATCGGCCTCGGCTGGGTGACTTGGCATGAGGCGCTGGAGAAGAACTCGCAGTTCATGCTGAGGGAAGTGAAGGTGAACACGGTCGGAGTTTTGACCCGCGAGCAGATCGTGGCCGCGACCGGACTGACCACCGCCACCAATCTGCTGACCATGAACCTCCGCGAGGTCCGGGCAAAGATCGAGCGCCTGCCGCAGGTGAAGTCAGCCGTCATCCAGCGCGACTATCACGGCAGGCTGAACCTGGACGTCCAACAGCGGATGCCCGTGGCATGGATCGAATGTGCGAAGTGGGACCTGCGCGAGCCGCTGAGCGGCAAAGGCTGCCTGCTCGACGCCGAAGGGGCGCCGGTCCCTTGCGACGTCATCACCCGGCAGTATCTGGCGCTGCCCCGGATTCAGTTTCCGGGCCTCAGCCGTGCGGTCGCCGGGGAGCCTTCCCCCGACCTCCAGCTCCACATGGCGCTAAAACTGATGCGGGCGATGCATGAGCGCGATGAGGACGGGCACGCCCGGCTGGAGCGCATCGAAATCCCCAACGCCTGGTCCCTCGTCGCCCATTTTGAGGGGGACACCCGGATCACCTTCGGCGTGGACGATCTGGAGCCGCAGCTGGTGCGGTTTGACCGCGTCCTGAAAGAGGCCCGGGCGCGAGCCTGGCGCGTGGCCACTCTGAATCTGCTCTCCCGCATCAACACGCCCGTCACGTTTCACGAGACGCCGGATGTCTCCGGACTGGCGCTGGTTGTCACTGAATCCTCCTCCACCGCACGCTGAAATCCTATGGCCAAGAGCACGATCTACGCAGGTCTCGAAATCGGAACGCACAAAATCTGTGTCGTCGTCGGTGAGGCGAAGCGTGACGGAGCCATCAAGATCCTCGGCGTGGGCCAGGCGCCCTCCCGCGGCGTGCGCAAGGGGGAGATCGTCGATTTCGAAAAAGTGCAGACCTGCGTGAACGACGCGCTCGTCCGTGCCGAGGATCGCAGTGACGTGATGATCAAAAACGTCTTCCTCGGAGTCACCGGCGCCCACATTGAAAGCCTCAACAATCGGGGGCGCCACCGCCTGCCTGACGATCAAACCGAGATCACCGAAGACGACGTGGAGGAGTCGAAGGAGATCGCCCGCAGCGTCTCCATCCCGCAGTCGAACGTCTTTTTGCACAGCGTCACGCGGCAGTACATCGTCGATGGCGTGGAGGCCGTGCGCCAGCCGATCGGGCGTGAGGGCCGGGTGCTGGAGGCCGACTATCACATCATCCACGGCATCCGCGGCCGGGTGCAGAACGCCATCCGCTGCGTGCGCGAGATCCCGCTGGAGGTGGAGGACGTGGTTTTCAATCCCGTTGCGGCGGCACAAGTCGTGCTCACCCGCGAAGCGAAAATGCAGGGCGCTTTGATGATCGATTTCGGCGCCGGAACCTGTGACTACGTGCTGTATGAAGACGGCATGATCACGGCCTCCGGCTGCGTGCCGCTGGGTGGCGACCACATCACCAACGACGTGGCCATGGCCCTGCAGATCCCGAACAACCGGGCGGAACGGCTAAAGGTGGAAGAAGGCAGCGTGCTCTATGAAGAAGTGCCTGAAGGCGAAATGCTCAGCATCGAGGACGACACAGGCCTCGTTCTCGGCGAGGTCGAGCGCGCCTTTTTGAACGAGGTCATGAACCTGCGAACGAAGGAGATCCTCACGCAGGTCCGCGTGCGGGTGGAGGACCACCTCGGCCGGCTCGGAGCGGGCGTTTTCCTGACGGGGGGCGTGAGCCTCATGAAAGGCGTTGACGCGGCAGCCCGTGAGGTGTTTGGCATCAAGGTCACACGCGCCGGCTCCGCACCCGTCAGCGGCATCACCGCCACGTTCGAAAATCCGCAGTACTCGGCCCCCATCGGCCTCATTCGCTATGCGCAGATCCTCGACAGCGAAAAACCCTTTCTCTCTCCGCTGAAGCGCCTCGGCCGCCGCATGCAGGAGCTCCTCTCGTCCGTCACTTTGTAACTCATCTCAAACGCCACCCTCAACCACCCACGACCATGGTAGAATACGACCGCACCCAGTCCCGCGAGACCGCCGATCAGGCCGCCTCGCGCATTTGCATCGTCGGCGTCGGCGGCGCCGGCTCCAATGTCGTGGATCGCATCACGCTGGACCGCATCGTCGATGCCACGCTCGTCTGCATGCACACCGACGTGCGGGTGCTCGGACACTCCATGGCGCCGGTGAAAGTCCAGCTCGGCGCCGAACTCATGAAGGGCATCGGCGCAGGCGGTGATCCTGACCTCGGTCGGGAGGCGGCGCTGTTTTCACGCGAACAGATCCGTGAAGCGATCGACGGCCACGACATCATCTTCATCAGCGCAGGCCTGGGTGGCGGCAGCGGCAGCGGCGCGGCCCCCGTCATCGCGGAGATCGCCAAAAGCACGGGGGCGCTTGTTCTCGTCGTGGCCACCATGCCCTTCAGCTTCGAAGGCCGCCGTCGCCTGGCCCAGGCTGAGGAGGCGCTGGAACTCCTGCAGAAGCGGGCCGATGCGCTCGTG
>CAMAZK010000193.1 GCA_945863205.1 Akkermansia muciniphila
AGGCCATGACGCGACGGTTTTAGGCGCATCCAGTTCCTCTTGCTGATCAGCACTCGAATCGACCAATGAATTTAATACAGTCCGGCCAGGTTGAAGCCTATCTCCACTTGCTTAAGCGCACGTTGGCTTTCGCTTTGTGGGATGATCCACTGCTTCCCGTGGAGTCCGCCAAGTATCGGAGTGCCTCCTGGTTGAAGCGTTCATTCGTCAAAATTCTTGAGATGGTCTCGAATCTGGGTGGTTTCACACTCGCCATTCGTGCCATCGCATCTGAAACCGACATCGACGAGGGAAAGGTCTGGCGGGCGTATCCTGACACGATGATCGGCCTCCGCCGCTTGGAGAACATCCAGAGTTGTGTCGAAACCGCACTCGCCGAAAACATTCCGGGTGATTTGATCGAAACGGGTGCCTGGCGCGGCGGAGCGTGCATCTTCATGCGCGGCATTCTGCTCGCCCATGGTGAGACAGGTCGTAAGGTCTATGTGGCAGACTCCTTTGCGGGTCTTCCGCCGCCCGATGAAGAGAAGCACCCGGCGGACAAGGGGGATCAGCATCACACCCTGGACTTCCTGGCGGTCGATCTCGAAACCGTGAAGAACAACTTCCGGCGTTACGGTCTTCTCGACGATCAAGTGGTGTTTTTGAAGGGCTGGTTCGAGGACACGCTTCCCATCGCGCCTATCGACGCGTTGGCCGTCCTCCGGTTGGACGGTGACATGTATGGCTCGACGATGGACGCTCTGACCGCCCTCTATCCGAAGCTGTCGCCTGGCGGCTTCTGCATCGTGGACGATTACGCATTGGAAGGATGCCGATGCGCTGTGGACGACTTTCGCAAAGATCATCACATCACCTCCCCGCTTCAAACCATCGACTGGACCGGTCGATTCTGGCGGAAGGAGGGTGCATCCATTCATTGAAGTTCATGACTGAAGCCAAAACTGTTCTCGTCACCGGTGCTGCCGGATTCATCGGCTCTCATGTCGCCGATCACTGCCTTAGCCTCGGCTTCAAAGTTGTCGCCACGGACGATCTGTCGGGCGGTTTCATTGAAAATGTTCCGGCAGGGGCGGAGTTCATCCAAGGCGATTTGCGGGATGCCGCTTTTGTTTCGTCGCTTTGGTCGGGGCGGCGCTTCGACGTGGTTTATCACCTGGGTGCCTACGCGGCTGAGGGGCTTTCGCACTTTGTGCGCAAGTTCAATTATGAGACCAACCTTGTCGCGTCGGTCCACCTGATCAACGAGGCGGTGAAGAACGAGGTGTCATGCTTTGTCTTTGCCTCTTCAATCGCAGTGTATGGAGCGGGACAAACGCCCATGACCGAGGAGATGACGCCGCAACCGGAGGACCCCTATGGCATTTCGAAATATGCCGTCGAACTCGACCTGCGGGCGGCGCATGAGATGTTCGGCCTCGATTTCATCGTCTTCCGCCCCCACAACGTGTATGGCGAGCGCCAGAACATCGCGGACAAGTATCGCAACGTCATCGGCATCTTCATGAACCAGGTACTGAAGGGGGAGCCGATGAGCATCTTTGGCGACGGCTTGCAGACGCGGGCCTTTTCCCATGTGGACGATGTGGCTCCGATCATCGCCCGCTCTCCGCTTGTTGAAGCGGCCCGAAACCAGGTGTTCAACGTCGGTGCCGACACTCCCTACTCGGTGAAGACGCTCGCAGAGGAGATCGCAGCGGCCTTTGAGGTTCCATGCAACATCAAGCACCTCGAAGCGCGAAACGAGGTCGTTCACGCCTTCTCCGACCACGCCAAGGTGCAGCGCATCTTCACACCTCCGCCCGCCATCAGCCTGAGGGTGGGACTGCAACGCATGGCCGCCTGGGTGAAGGGGCAAGGGCCGGCGACGCCGGTGAAATTCGAGAACATCGAAATCACCAAAAAGCTGCCGAACTCGTGGCGGGCATAGAAGAATTGTTTCCCCTTCTTATTTCATGAGCGCTCTCCCATCGTCGCCAATCTGGAAAAAGCCCCTGCAACTTGTCAGGCAGGCGCTGCGCAGTGCGGGCTTCGAAATCGTCAGAACCGGGTATGCTGATCCGGCACCTACCGACGCGGATCCAAAGTTTCAGGCACTGATTGAGGACGTCAGGCCGTTCAGCATGGCCACAAAGCACCGCATGGCTGCGATGGTTGATGCGGTGCGGTATGTCACCCTCGCCAAGATTCCCGGGGCCATCGTCGAGTGTGGTGTTTGGCGCGGAGCGAACATGATGCTCGCTGCAAGAATCCTGACGGACTTGGGCTCGACCGAACGGGATCTTTACTTGTATGACACCTTCGAAGGGATGTCGCCGCCGACGGCCGAGGACAAGGACTACAACGGCATCCCGGCCGAGGTTCAACTCTCGCGTGAGGAAAAGGGAACGGGCGTGTGGTGTGAAGCTTCCATTCAAGACGTGCAGGCGAACATGTCAGCCACCGGCTATCCTGCGGCCTTGCTCCACTACGTCAAAGGCATGGTGGAGGACACCGTGCCGGCCACGCTGCCCGGCCGCATTGCGCTGCTCAGGCTGGACACTGACTGGTATGCCTCCACCAAGCATGAACTCGAGCATCTTTATCCGCTGCTGGAGCCCGGAGGTGTGCTGCTGATCGACGATTACGGCCACTGGCAGGGATCACGCCAAGCGGTGGACGAGTATTTCGCCAAGGCTGGGATTGTACCGCTGCTTACCCGTGTGGACTCTACCTGCCGCTGTTTTGTGAAGCCCCGTTGATAGCGCCATGCATTCGGTTTCAGTCATCATCAGCAACTTTAACGGGGCGAAGTACCTGCCCCGCTTGTTCGAAACCCTGCGCTCCCAGCGCGGGGTCGAACTCGAAATCATTGTTGTGGACCGGAACAGCTCGGACGCTTCCGATTCGATCTTGGCGGGGCATCCTGAGGTCAGGGTCATCAAACATCCGCCGGAAACAGGCCTCGTTTGCGGCTACGCAGTGGGAGCGGAGGTCGCCACGAAAGACCTGCTGTATTTTTGCAATGAGGACATGTGGTTGGAGCCCGACTGCCTCCGATTGCTCGCTGAGGAAGTTGATCTACCTGCCCGTGTCGGAGGCGTGATGCCGGTGCAGTGGACGTATGACATGAAGGACATCGTGACCTGCGGCTACTGGCTGGAGAAGGCCGCGTGGTGCCGGTCCAATCCGTATCCGTTCCGTGTCTCACGCTGGCATCTTCCTGCCAGGACCTGTGTCGTGACCAGCATCAACGCGGGCGCATGCCTGGTGCATCGGCAGGTTTATGATGAGACTGGTGGATGGGACCGGAGTTTCTTCCTCGATTACGAGGACATGGATCTGGCCGTCCGACTCTGGCAGCACGATTGGTGGTCGCTCGTCGTCCCTGAGGCTAGAGTCGGCCACGCTGTTGGTGCTTCGAACAACCAGTCGATCAATGGCGGCAGGCAGAAGGTCTCGCGCAAACGCTACATTGAAGGAAGCTCAAATGTGCCAGCGATTGCCGTGAAGACCTTCACCGGCCCGGCTCTGCTGCTGCCCTTTTTGGCGCTGGCAGGGCGGCTGCTGGCCAATGCGATCAAGCTTCGCGGACTTCAGGCGTGGTGGGACGTGCTCGTTTTTGCCAAACTGGGGCAGCGCCTTCCTGAACTGCTCGAATTTCGCCGCGTGAATGCGGCCACCAACAACCGCCGTCCCGGTCAGCACTTTTTTACGGAACCGCAGTTCGATTACTCCGTCTTGAGCGCCAATCGCGCTCCGTCCAACACCGACAACCCATGAAGCTTCTGGACCGCCTCCAAAACCGTCCGCGCATTTTCAATCTTCTCCACAGGCTCGGGCTTGCCTCTGCGAGGTCGCAGACCAGCGCCGCCGAGCGGGCCTGCCTGTGCCGACATGTCGCCGAGGCCGGGGTCGCTGTTGAGATCGGCACTTTTATGGGGGTCACAGCCGCCGAATTGGCACGTTCACTTCGTAGTGACGCGGTGCTTTACTGCGTGGACCCTTATCTGGACGGTCAGGCCATACAGGCCATCGCCATGCGACATTTGGGCCGGAAGAGGGTGCTCGGGAAGGTGCGAATGATTCAGGCGACTGCGGAGGATGCACTCGGGCAGCTTCCTGCCCAGGTGGATTTCATCTTTGTGGACGGGGACCATAGTTTTGAGGGGCTGTGCAAGGACTGGGACGTTGTCAAAAAGCTGCTCAGGCCGGGTGGTATTGCGGCGTTTCACGACGTGAACCCCCAGCCGGGCCTGCGCGTGAATTGCGAAGGTGCGATTCGCTGTTTCGATGAAGTGATCAGGCATGATCCCGGCTTCCGCTTGGTTGAGACCTGCGAGAGCCTGCAGGTGTTAGTGCGCGGCAGCCATGGATCGTAGCCTTCGAGTTTTGCGCGTCGCCGACGTGCCGGATAACCGGCATGGCGGCATGTCCCGCACTATGTACTGCACGGGCGACTGCCTGGAGAGGGCTGGACATCGGGTGGACTACCTTTTTCACGAGGCATTTGGCTGGCGTATTCCGCGCCAGTTGCAGCGGTACCTGCGGGCCTGGGAGGCGGCGGAGATCATCCAAAGACGAATCGTTGCTGGCGAGAGCTGGGACGTGGTGGAGATTCACGAACCGCTGGCGGCACCTTACGGACTCGCGCGGCGTCGCCAGCCTTCGTTGCCGCCCCTGGTCGCTTTCTCCTACGGAATCGACAGCCGTGGCTACGAAGCGATGCGGAACTACAGGGCGATGAAAGGCATTTCGTTCCCGATCAAGAGCCGGATGACTGCGACGGCCCTGGTCTGGCAGGCGGCAGCCGGCGTAAACATGGCCTCGCATGTCATCTGCTCCAATCAGCAGGATGTGGATTATCTCCGAACCAAACGGGGAATTCATGCTTCGCGACTGACCCGTCATCACAGCGGTGTTGAAGGTCCGTTCGTGGAGGCGGGGGCGCGGGTCCATGATCGACCGCCAAAGGCGATCCTGTTCATGGGCAACTGGATCGAGCGCAAAGGCATTGATGACATCGTCCCGGCTGTGACTTCCGCTCTTGTGCGGCACCCGGACGCCGCGTTTACGATTGCCGGGTGCAACTGCCCTGCTGAAGCGATACTTCCGTCCTTTCCGGAGAGCCTTCACTCACGGATTCAGATTGTTCCCCACGTCCCGGATGCAGAAAGTCTGATTCGAATTTACAGCCAGCATTCGATCATGCTGTTGCCGTCTTATTTTGAGGGGCATCCTTTGGTGATGGTCGAAGCGGCGGCGATGGGGCTTGCCATCATCACCACACCCGTTTGTGGCATGTTGGATTTCATTACTGACGATGTGTCGGGCTTGTTTTCCCCTGTAGGGGATTCTGTTGGTTTGGAAAGGGCGCTGGACCGGCTTTTGCAGGAGCCGGAAACCGCGAAGAGGCTGAGTGCCAAGGGACGTGAGGTGGCCAGGGGGCATACGTGGGAATCGGCCTCAGTCAAAATTGAGGCAGCCTACCGGAGCGCAGTTGCGCATGCATCCACAGGGAAAACGTGATGCGCATCGCCTACTTCCTCACGCATCCGATCCAGTATCAGGCGCCGCTGATCCGGCATCTGAGGGCGGGCGGGGTGGATGTGCATGTCGTCTATGGTAACGACGCCACCGCGCGGGCTCACTTTGACCCGGGTTTTGGCCAACAGTTCGTGTGGGACGTGCCCCTGCTGGAGGGCTATCCGAGCACCGTGTTGAATGCCGAGGAGCCGAAGGGCACGCGGAAGCAGCAGCGGGCGCATTTTGAGCGGCAAATCTCCGCCTTGCTGGAGAAGCAGCGCTTCGACGCGGTGTGGGTGCATGGCTGGACGCACCCCCTCACGCAGGCGGCCTGGCGCCAGGCCCGAGGTCGGAAGATCCCCTTGATGCTGCGCGGGGAAACCTTTCTCGGCTGCGTGCGCGGCGGGAAGCTGCGGCGACTGGCGCACCGACTGGTCCTCAGCCGGAAGTTCCGAGCGGTCTCGGCCTTTCTGGCGGTTGGGTCCTTGAATCACCAGCTCTATCGGGCCTACGGGGTGCCGGAGTCGAAGATTTTTCGCGTGCCCTATGCCGTGGACAACGAATTCTTCCTAAAGCGCTGCCAGGAGGCCGCTCCGCATCGGGAGAGACTGCGTGCAGAGCTCGGCATCGAGCCAGGACGCCCTGTGATCCTTTTTTGTGGGAAGCTCATCGCCGTCAAAAGCCCGGAAACCTTGATTCGGGCGGTGGGGAAGTTGGTAGGCGCACCTGCCAAGGTGCGGGGATTGGGAGGGGGCGTTCTGGCGAACGCTCCTACAAACCAGGTGGGACGGGACCACGTTCTTGCGAACGCGGCTACGATGCCGGTGCTGCTCATGGTCGGGGATGGCGAGCTTCGGAGTTCCTTGGAAAAAATCGCCAGCGAGGAGGCTCCCGGTGGCGTGAGGTTCCTCGGCTTTCGCAATCAGACGGAGCTGCCGGCTTTGTACGATCTCTGTGATCTGTTTGTCCTGCCCTCCGCCTTTGAACCTTGGGGGCTCGTGGTGAACGAGGTCATGAACGCCGGTCGGCCGGTGATCGTGAGCGATCAAGTCGGCAGCGGTCCGGATCTGGTTCGGGAAGGGGAAAACGGGGAGGTGTTTCGGGCGGGGGATGAGGCCGATTTGGCTCTCAAAATGGGTCCGTGGCTGTCGGATGCGGAAAAGCGGCGGAGCGGCGGCACTGCCAGTCTGCGCCTGGTCGGGGAGTGGAGTTTTGACCAGTGCCTGGGTGGATTGCAGTCGGCCATCAAGGCCTTGAACGCGGCATGAACGGCATTGCACTGGCCTACTCGGGAGTTCATCAGATGTTCCAACTCGCGCTTGCAGCGCATGAGCTGGGGGAACTGGAAGGGCTTTACTGTTCGGTGGTGGACGGCCAGGGGAAGTGGGGCCGTCGGCTGGGACGCCTGGCACCTGCGGGGACCGTGCGTCCGCTGGGCTGGGAGGAGTTGCCGCAGGAGAAGCTGCTGGAATATCCCTGGCCGCTTTTTCTGAACCGGATGCTCAAAAGGTTTCTTCCCCTGCGAAGCACCGAGCATCGCCGGAGCAATGTGTGGTTTGACCGGGCTGCCGCCCGGTGGCTGCGCGGCAGCCAGGCGCGTGTTTTTGTGGGTGCCGAGACCTGCGCCCTCGAAAGTCTGCGGCAGGCGGGAAAGATGGGCATGAAACGAGTGCTGGACTGCCCGGGCATCCCCGCCTCCGTTTTGGACGCGGAGACGCGGCGGGCTGCCGCGCGGTTCGGGGTGGAGGCCTCCCGCAGTTCCAACAGCCCGGCGCTCATCCGGCAAAAGAAGCAGGAACTGGCGCACGCGGATCTGGTGCTGTGCTGCTCGGAGTTTCAAAGGGAGCATCTGGTGGCCCTGAATCCCACCGTGAAACGTGCGGAGGTGATTCCGCTCTGGGCGGACCCGGGTTTCTGGGGGCGGGCCGCGTCCGACCGCGTTTTCGCCGCTTCCGGGGAGCCTCTCCGCGTGCTGCATGCAGGTGCGGTGAGCCTGAAGAAGGGCGTGCCCTATTTGCTGGAGGCCGTGGAGCCGCTGGGGGCGGAGGTGGCCCTGACCCTGGTGGGAGAGATTTCGCCGGAGATGCGGGGGATTTTTGGCCGCTTTCGCAGCCACCGGCATCTGCCCTATCTGCAAAAGGACCTGCTTCGTGACCTTTACCGAGAGCATGACGTGCTGGTGATGCCGACGCTGGGGGACTCCTTCGGCTTTGTGAGTCTGGAGGCGATGGCTTCCGGTCTGCCGGTGATCGCCAGCCGCAACGCGGGTGCGCCGGTGCCGGACGAAGGCTGGCGGGTGCCGCCGCACGATGCGGAGGCCATTCGGGCACGATTACTCAGTTACCACGCGGACCGGGAGACGCTGCGTCGTGATGGTCACACTGCGGCCACCTTTGCGGCGGGCTTCACGCCCGAGCGCTACAGGGCCAGGGCGGGGGAACTTTTCCGGGAGCTGCTGAGCGCATGAAGATTCTGCAAATCCTGCCGCGTGTGCCGCCGGCCGTCTGTGGCATTGGCGATTACGCCTGGGGCATCGCCCGACGGCTGCGGGAAGAGCATGGGATTGCGAGCGGCTTTTTGTCCGCCGGAACGGGCTGGACGCAGCCGCAGGGCGAGACGGAGTTCCCGGTGTTCCGGCTGCCCCAGCTCTCGGCGCAGGCTCTGACGAATTTCATGGCCGCCAGGGCAGGGGAGCATGATGCGGTCGTGCTGCACATGTCCCCCTATGGCTATCAGAAACGCGGCGTGCCGCTGTGGCTGGCGGCGGGCTGGCGGCGGATCGCCGCCATGAAGGCGGCGCCACGCATGATCACCATGTTTCACGAGCTGTATGCCTCCGGTCCGCCGACGAGTTCGGCCTTCTGGCTGCAACCGCTGCAAAAGCACGTCCTGCGCCAGGTGGCGCGTGCCTCCGGGGGCCTGCGGACCAATCGTGACGCCTACGCCGACTGGCTGCGACGCCAGACGGGCCGCGGAGTGCTCGCTATGCCGGTGTTTTCCAATTTCGGGGAGCCGCCGGTGCTTCCCGAATGGGAACAGCGGGAGGCTGCGATGGCGGTTTTTGCCTGGGGTATCCACAGTGGTGAGAGCCTGGAGCAGGTCGTGGCCAAGGCTGCCTCCTGGGCGGGGCGTTTTGGGATGAAACGCCTTCATCTCATCGGTGGCGCGAAGTTTGCCGGTGAGGTCGGCCACGGGATCGAACTGGTGAGGCATGGGTTCATGGCTGCGGCGGACGTTGCGGCGCTGCTGGGATCGTGTCGCATGGCCTACACCGCCTACAGCCCGTTGCATTTTGGCAAGTCCACCCTCATCGCCGCATTCGCCGCTCACGGGCTACCGGTGATCACTCAGGGAAGCACGACCGACCTGCCTGACGGCCTCCGGCACGGGCTCAACGTGTTGAACGAGCCATTCCTGACGGCATCAGGCCTCCCCGTCGACGGGGACCTGCGGGAGATTGGCGGCGCTCTACGGAGCTGGTATGATGGCCATTCGCTGGCGGCCAATGCCCAAAGCTACGCAGAGCAGATGAAGGATGAAGGATGAAGGATGAAGGATGAAGGATGAAGGATG
>CAMAZK010000194.1 GCA_945863205.1 Akkermansia muciniphila
TCGACGGCTGCATCGTGGCGGAAGTGCCGGGGCTGAAAGAAACGGGCGTGGTCATCTCACGTCACCGTCCGGCGGGTGGCGGGGAGGTGGCGGCGGTGCAGGGCGGCACGCTGCTGCATGTGGGGGATCAGATCATGGCCGTGGGCACCCGATCGCACCTGGAGAGCTTCCGGCGGGTGGTAGGCAGCGCGAGCGGAGAGGACCTGATGCAGGCACCGGGCAGCGTGACCTACCGGCGGGTGGTGGTGACGAATCAGCGTATGCTGGGCCGCAGCGTGCAGGAGCTGGGACTGGAACATCTACACAATGTGACGGTGACTCGCGTGAGCCGGGGCGACCACATCTTCACCGCGCTGCCGGATTTGCGGCTGCAGTTCGGCGATATGCTGCAACTGGTAGGCGACGAGGTGTCCTTGGACGGGGCGACGAAGGCGCTGGGCAATGCGGTGCACATGCTGCAGGAGACGAAGTTTGCTGCGATCTTCGCAGGCATCCTGCTGGGCGTGCTGCTAGGGCTCTACCCCTTCCGCATCGAGGGGCTGCCTGCGCCGGTGCGGCTGGGCCTGGCAGGCGGGCCGCTGGTGATGGCGATTCTGCTGAGCCACCTGGGCCGCGTCGGGCCGATGGTGATGCACATGCCGATCAATGCGAACCGGGCGCTGCGGGAGCTAGGGATCATCCTTTTCCTGGCAAACGTGGGGCTGCTTTCCGGCGAGAGATTCGTGGCCACGGTGTTTTCGGCTCAGGGGCTGCAGTGGGTGGTGCTGGGCGTCCTGGTCACGGTGCTGCCGCTGCTGGCGGTGGGCTTTTTGGCCCGGAAGTGGCACAAGCTGAACTTCATGTCGGTCTGCGGGCTGCTTTCCGGCGGGATGACGGATCCTCCGGCGCTGGCCTTTGCGACGACGATGGCGCGCTGCGACTCCCCGGCGATCGCGTACGCGGCGGTGTATCCGCTGACGATGATCCTGCGCATCGTGGCGGCGCAGGTGATCGTGCAGTTCGGGTAGATGAGGCGGGCGGGGCGCACCCTGCCTTGATCACTTCAACGTTTTGGTCAGCACCTTGGAGTTCCGGCCGCTGGCGTCGTACTTGGCGCGGCGGCTGGGGGGCAGGGCATCGGGGCCGGAGACGATGTAGCCCATCTTCTCTTCGAAGAACCGGAAGGCCTGGGTGCTGAGGGCAAAGATGATGTCGCAGCCGCGCTGGCGGGCGGTTTCTTCGGCAAAGGCGACGAGCTTGCGCCCGTGGTCCTTGTTCTTGTGCGAGCGGCGGACGAAGAGGCAGGCGAGCTCGGCGACTTTCACGCCTTCCTCCTCGTAGGCGTGGACGGCGACGGAGCCGATGGGGTGGCCGTCGAGTTCGAGGAGGAAAAAGTCCTCAATGGTGGACTGGATCTGGTCGCGGGAGCGAGGCAGCAGCGCGGCGTCATCCACGCTCTGCTGCATCATGAAGAGGAGGTCGGGCACGTCGGAGGGCTGTGCCTTGCGGATCTGCTGATACTCGTCGCCATGGATCATGGTTCCGACGCCTTCGTTGGAGAAGAGTTCGGCGAGCAGGGCCTCGTCCTGGGTGCCATCGACGATGTGGACGCGGGGCACGCCCTCCTGGCAGGCGAGCGCGGCGTAGCGCAGCTTTGAGAGCATGCTGACGTCCTGGCCGCTGGCTTTTTGCTTGTACATCTCCCGGGCACCGGCCAGGGAGATCTGCGCCAGGCGGGAGCCATCCGGCCCGGTAAGACCGGACTCGGCGACGAAGATGACTTTGGCGGCCTTGAGTTCGATAGCGACCTCCACGGCGACGGCGTCCGAGTTCAGCCGCAGGGTGGTGCCTTTTCCGTCGTAGCCGAGGGGAGGGAGGATGGGGATGATGTCAGCCTTGAGCAGCGCACGCAGCGTCTCCTGGTCCACCCGCTCGATGCGGCCGGTGTATTCGAGATCGACGCCTTCGATGACGCCGGCAGGATGCACGGCGAGAGCATTGGTGACAGCCACGGGCATCTCCAGGGCGGTCAGATTTGCCACCAACTCACTGGCCTGGCGCATGATGGCGTCCGTGGCGATCTCGATGCCGGTGGCGTCGGTGCGGCCCATGCCGTCGTCGTTGGTGAGCGTGACGCCCCGTGCCGCCGCGAGGGCACGGATCTGGGCGCGTGCGCCGAAAACGAGAACGACTTCGATGTTGAGCGACTGTAGAACGGCGACGTCCTGGAGAATGCTTGCAAAGCCGGGCTGCGTCATCAGAGCGCCGTCAAAGGCGATGACGAACACGCGCTGCCGAAACTGCGGCACATAGCGGAGAATGCCGCGCAGGTCTTCGAAGCGCTGCAGAGGTTTGTGGAGGTCGTTGTTCAAGGTCGTAGCCGTCAAGATAGCACAACTGCGGCGATCTCATCCCAAAGTTTGTCGATCTCCTCCGGTCCGTGCGAAGGCTTGCCCGCTTTTGCGAACCAGTAGTCGGCGTTCCACTGATCGCCCTCGATCACATGCAGCAGCGCATGAAGCCATGAGCCCATCTTGGTGGGGATGTCCTGGGCGATGTTGTGCGCGGCCTCCCACGAGCCGTTCTTGATCAGCCAGAGAGCATGCGCCTCCGGAGAGAGGATGGACGGGTCTTTCAGGGCGATGAGTGCGGCGGGAGTCATGGCGTGGCGCGGTTCAGGACGTTCTTTTCAGCGAAGTCGCTCAAAAAGTCCAGCAGCGCACCATCCGGTTGCATGGGGATGATGTCGATGGGCACGAGTTCTCCGCCGCTGTGGATCACATTGCTCTCGCCGACATCAAATAACGCCAGATTTTGATCCGGGTGATACCAGCGCGTGGGATCGTCATAGACATCGCCACGCACTGGAATGAAGCCGCGCACGGTCAGCCACTGTTTGATCTCTGACCAGGAGGCGTTGCGGGCCGGGTACCAAAGCTGTGAGGTAATGATGGAAAAATGACTGTCGAGCATGGTGAAACCCTCCAGCCAGTTCAGACCTGGAGATAGATGTTCCAGCCGTTGCAGCCGTGACACATACTGAACTGGCGTCGCGGATCGCATGACAAGAAATTCGTCGAGGCGACTAGAGACGACACTTTCATCCACGTGCGGCCAAAAACCGAATTTTGCCCCCTTGGTGGCCTTGAAAACAAATTTTCCAGCCACGCGGTCGCCGAAGACCGCGTGCTCCATCCTGCCGGAATTGCGTTGTCCGAGTTCGGCTGCAGGTAGCCACAGATTTTCATCCGTGGCCCAGTCTGACAGGATCGCGATCTGCCTGTCACGCTCTAGGGCGAACCCTGCGGGCGTCCAAGGCTGCGGTTGATCTGCGCCACTTTCTCCTCCCAGGACATCAAGGGCTGCCTGGATACCAGGGCTTCGAGTTCGCCGGGGTCGAACCACGGCTTGATCGGCTGGAAGACTTTGCGAGGCTTCGACGCCTGTTGGGGCTTCGTTTCCAGGCATGAATCAGCGTTGGTTTGCATGGGGTGAAAGTAACGGCTTTGCCCTGCTCCGGCAAACGGCATTTCCCGCGCCTCAATCCTCCGGCATCGGCTGGTCTTTGGTCTCGCGCAGGAAATAGACTGCGACGAGGCCGATGAGGAAGGCCGAACTCATGTAGGTGGCTGCGTCACGGAAGGCATCGATCTTTTGGTCGGCGCCGGTGAGGCCCTCCTTCAGTTTGGCCTGGAGGGCGCCGAGCGTGAAGGGACCGGTGGCGGCCAGGAAGCGGCCGACGTTGTAGCAGAAGCTGGTGCCGGTGCTGCGCAGACGCGTGGGGAAGAGTTCCGGCAGGTAGATGGCGAAGCCGGCGAACAGGCCGAGCTGGCAGGCGCCCATCACGGCGCTCATCCAGATGTCGCCCCGGCCGTTGAACATCTGGAAGTAGGCGATGGTGACGATCATGGCGACGATGTAACCGAGCGCGAAGGCGGGCTTCCGGCCAAACTTCTGAGCGATGAAGGTGAAGCCCAGCATGCCGAAGAAGGCACCGGTATTCTGTACAATGGAATTGATGCCGACCCAGCGGCTCTTTTCACTTGCGATCAGGTCTTTGGCTGCGCCTTCAGAGATCAACGAGCGCTCAATCACGTCACCAACGAGTTCCGGAGCGAAAAAGCCGATGCCCCAGAGACCGATGACGCCGGAAACGCAGAGCAGCATGCCGAGAAGGGCGGGCCGGCGCCAGCGCGGATCACCGAGCAGGGAGCGATAGGAGCCAAAGGCTGCGCCGGAAAGCCGGCCGGCCTCGCGTGCGGCGACCCACTTTTCAGGTTCGCGCAGCCGCACGGCGATGAAGACGCAGAGGAAGGCTGGGAGGGCGCCCACGATGAACATGTACTTCCAGCCGTCACCGGGCGCGATGGTGCCCGCTTTGATCAGACTGCCCATGTACATGCTGACGAGTCCGGCGGTGATGTTTCCAAGCGCGGAGAGCGCCTGCAGCGTGCCCAGCGCACCGGTGCGGGACCGGTCGGGAAGCGTGTCGGCGATCAGCGCGACAGCCAGCCCGAACACACCGCCGACGCCGACGCCAGTGAGGAAGCGGTAGATCGCGAAATCCACCCAGCCCGTTGAGAAGGCTGAAAGACCGGTGCAGACGGAATAAATCAGCACGGTCATGGTCAGTGTCTTGGCCCGGCCGATGCGGTCGCCGACCGCTCCGAAAATGAGGCCCCCTGTGGCCCAGCCTGCGACAAAGATGGATGTGGCGTAGCCGCCGTACTCCTTCGGATCCCAGCCCTCCGGCAGCAGGGCCTTCATCGCGTCATTGCGGGCCAGGAGGAAAAGCTGCTGGTCTAGGCAGTCAAACAACCACGCCAGGGATGCGATGATGAAGACAAACCAATGGTATCCAGTGAGATCTTTCCACCATGGAGAGGACGCGGTCGTGGGAGTGCTGGGCTTGGACATAAGGCGGCGATGTTGAATGACATGACCGGAGATGACAATCCCGAAATCACATGAATCGTGCCGCCACATGAGGGCAGATTCTTTCAAGGTGATCGGCATCGGTGCGGAGACGCGGGACGCGTTCTTTGTCGTGCCTGAGTTTTCCGCTGCGGAATGCGTGACGGAGGCCTCCGCCCATGCGGAGGATCTCGGCGGACCGGTGGCCACGGCGCTGGCCGTTTTGAGGACGCAGGGGCACGAGTGCTTGCTGGTGGATGGCGATCCTGCGCGTGCGGTGGTCTTGGTGCGGCGGCGGGATGGAGCGCGGCAGATCGTCTTCATGCCGTCGCCTTCGCCGGAGCCGGCTTTTCAGCCGGAGTTGCTCAAAGGTGCGCGCCTGCTCCACATGAACGGTCGGCATGAAACGGCCTGTCGTGAGGCGGTGCGGGCCGCACAGGCGCTGGGCGTGGAGATTTCCTTCGATGGTGGTGCCGGGCGCTTTCGTGAATCCATCCGCGACTTGTTCGAGGCGAGCCACGTGCGCATCGTTTCGCGTGACTTTGCCGAAAAGGCGTGCGGCATGACCGAGCTGACCGGAATGGCGGCGGCGCTGCTGAGGGCGCCCGCGCGTCTGCTGGTCATCACCGACGGTGTCCGGGGCAGCCATGTCTGGGCGGCGGATGGCACGGCGTTTCATCAGCCTGCCTTCGCGGCGGAGCCGACGGTGGATACCACAGGCTGCGGGGACGTGTATCACGGCGTGTTTTTGCACGGCTGGATGTCCGGATGGGAGCTGGAACGATGTGCGGAGCATGCGAGCCGCCTGGCCGCGAAAAATGCGGAAGGTCTTGGCTGTAGGTATGTCTTGAGCAAAGATCGCCCCACTTTGAACCTTGAACTTTAGGCCCTGAACTCTACACACTCGCATGCGACGTTCCCTTGTCTTGATTCTCCCTCTGACGGTGGCTCTGCTCGTCGTGGCCTGCGCCACCTATGACAGCTCGCGCATCTCCCGCTGGGAGGCGCGTTTCCGGGACGGGCCGCCGGGCGTGACGCCGGACCAGCTTCTGGCGGAGACGCGGGTAAAGCTCGATCTCATCCCGCCCGGCACGGTGGGCAGGCGCTACTTCCGCCCAATGAAGCCGCGCTACATCACCATCCACAGCACGCAGAACTACACGGGAAACGCCTACAATCACGCCCTCGCCTTAAAGCGCGGCGCCCTGCGCGCCACGAGGCGTCCGGGCGGCAATCGCATCGGTTTTCTCACCTGGCACTTCACCGTGCAGCAGGACATCGCCATCCAGCACCTGCCCTGCCGCGAGCAGGGAGAGCACGCCGACTTCGACGGCCCGGGAAACAACTACAGCATCGGCATTGAAATGTGCGAGCACAGCGGCAACGACATCGGCCAGACGATCGACCGCACCGCCCGCCTCACCGCCTACCTGATGCGCGCGTATGACATTCCTCTGAGCCACGTCGTCGGGCACTACCACTGGCCGCGCAAGGGGCTGAATCCGCCTAACAAAGATTGCCCGCATTTTCTGCTCGATCGCGCGAGGCCCGGCCCCACCTGGCGTTGGTTCCTCGATCGCGTTGACTTTCACTTCAAACGCATGACCCCTGGGGCCGCCACGCCGCTCGGCTGAGCCATGAGAGCCGCCTTCTTCATCGCTTCGCTCCTGGCCGCACCGGCTGCGGGCCGGGCCGACTGGCCCATGCTTCCCGTGCCGAGCAAGAGCGAGCGTGTGGCGGTGCTCGAAGACAAGCGCATCAATGAAA
Source organism: Akkermansia muciniphila (assembly GCA_945863205.1). GTDB lineage: Bacteria > Verrucomicrobiota > Verrucomicrobiia > Verrucomicrobiales > Verrucomicrobiaceae > Prosthecobacter. Next base: position 6,661 of record CAMAZK010000194.1, read on the forward strand.
GCTCCGGTCTCTGCCTCAGCGCCAGGTCTCCGGGCATCTGGTGGACCATCAACGACTCCGGCGGCGAGCCCTGCGTCTTTGCCATTGATCAAAAGGGCAAGACCCGCGCAAAGGTGCGCCTTCGCGAGGCGGCCAACTTTGACTGGGAGGACATTGCTCTCGGCAATTCGAAAGGCGGCGAGTCCTCCCTCTTCATCGGCGACATTGGCGACAATCTTCAACTCCGCGCCAGCATCCAGGTTTATGAAATCCCCGAGCCAAAGGTTTCGGCACCCGGGGACACCGTTGACGAGACACTGGGTGTCGTGCCAAAGCTCTGGCGCGCACGCTACCCGGACGGAAAAAAGAACGCCGAGAGCCTCCTCTGCCATCCCCGGACGCGGCGATTGTACGTCATCACGAAGAGTGACGAAGGAAAGTGCGCTCTCTACGCCTTCCCCGAGCTCTTGCAGCCGGATACGAGCATGACCTTGGAAAAAATCGCCGACTTGCAGTTTCCGGCCCTCATTCGCATCGGCAAACGTCCCCACGACAACTGCATGACGACTTCGGCAGATTTTTCACCGGACGGTTCGCGGCTCCTCGTCTCCACTTACAGCAGTGTTTACGAATGGACGCTTCCGGAGGGAATGCCCCTCGGAGAGGCGATGAAGCGGCCCCCGGTTCGCATCGAGCCCGATTTGCTGCCCCAGCTCGAAGGTGCCTGCTACGACGCCGACGGCCACACCATCTGGCTCACCAGCGAGCGCCTGCCCACGCCGCTCGTGCGGGTGAAGAGGTGACTAACGGCACAACAATTGTCGAAACAAGATCAGAGAGGGGCGTGTTTGTCTCCGCATGCGTGCCCTCTTTCTTCTTCTCCTGCTGCCCTGCACTCTCCTGGCCGAAGACTGGCCGCAGTGGCTCGGTCCGAATCGAGACAGCGTCTGGCGTGAGCAGGGCATCGTCGAAATGTTTCCCGAAGGCGGACCGAGGGTGCTGTGGCGTGTGAAGATCGGTGGCGGCTACACCGGGCCGGCAGTGGCAAACGGCAAAGTGTATCTGATGGATCGCCAGGTGGCGGTGAATTCGAGCGTGCCCGGCAACGCCTTTGCGCGCGGCATCATTCCCGGCAGCGAACGTGTGCTTTGCCTTGATGCAAAGACCGGGGCGCCACTCTGGGAACATCGCCACGACTGCACCTACACCATGAGCTACTCCACAGGCCCGCGCTGCACACCGCTGGTGAGCGCTGGCAAGGTGTGGACCGTCGGCGCGGAAGGAAACCTGCTCTGCCTCGATGCCGAAAACGGCAAGGTGCTGTGGTCGCATGATTTCAAAGCCGACTTCGGAGCCAAAACGCCGCAATGGGGCTTTGCCGGTCATCCTTTGCTGGACGGCAATCGGCTCGTCTGCCTCGTCGGCGGTCCGGGATGTGTCGCGATGGCCTTTGACAAGGATTCCGGCAAGGAACTCTGGCGCGCCCTTGACGCCCGCGAGCCCGGTTATGGCCCGCCGACGATGATCGAGGCGAGCGGCACAAAGCAGCTCATCCTCTGGCATCCGCAGGCCGTGAACTCGCTCGATCCGGCCACCGGCAGGGTTTTCTGGTCCTATCCTTGGGAAGTGCGCTTTGGCCTCACCGTCGCCACACCACGACTCGCCGGGGATCTGCTGCTCTTCAGTTCTTTTTACAGCAGTTCGAAGTGCTTCAAGCTCGACGCCACCAAACCCGCCGCCACGCTGGAATGGGAAGGCAAAAGCTTCAGCGAAAAGAAAACTGACACGCTGCATAGCCTCATGAGCACGCCCTTCATCGAAAACGGCCACATCTACGGCGTTTGCAGCTACGGCCAGCTTCGCTGCCTGAAACTCGCCACCGGCGAACGCGTGTGGGAAACCATGGCCGCCACCACCGGCGGCCCCGAGGTGCGCTGGGCGAATGCATTCATCGTCAAACATGAGGACCGGTTCTTCCTCGCCAACGAACAGGGCGATCTCATCATCGCCAAACTCACGCCCAAAGGCTACGAAGAGCTCAGTCGTGCCAAAATCCTCAAGCCCACCACCACCGACCCGCGCCGCGCCGTCGTTTGGTCGCATCCTGCCTTCGCGAACCAGTGCGTCTTCATGCGCAACGATGAGGAGATCGTGTGTGTGTCGCTGGCGGAGTAAATTGTAGGATGGGTGTGGCGACAGCCCGCCCGTCTGCTTGACGCGCACGAAAGGGCCACATCACCCTCAAGGAAGTCGGGCGGGCTATCGCCACACCCATCCTACATCCCCTTCGGCATCCAGGTCTCCAGTTTGCTCACCTCCGCCTTTGCGGCTGAACTCACTGGAATGCCCCAGAAGTCGAAGAACGGTCCGAGGTTCTTGTTCGTGATCTTGGAATAGCGCACGAGGAACTGGTCTCGGCGTTCGTCA
>CAMAZK010000195.1 GCA_945863205.1 Akkermansia muciniphila
CAAGGGCTTGGTGCCTTACTCTGACTATGATGAGGAGAATCGGGCTCACTTTCCCCACAGCTTGGAGTTTGATTACTTGTCCCTGGCGGAACTCATGCGCGGTCCGTCGAGCTTTGACTGGCAGCCCATGGACGCCCTGCTCGACAAAATCGCCGCACGCGGCAATCAAGCCGTGTTTCGTCTTTGGATCGAGTATCCAGGCAAACCAAGCGGCCTGCCGGAATACTTGCGTGAGCAGGGCGTGAAGATCACCTCGTGGAAAAACGCGGACGAGAAGACCACCTGCCACACGCCGGATTACAATGACGAGCGTGTGGTGGCAGCACTAGATTCCTTCATCACAGCCCTCGGCAAACGCTACGATGGCGATGCACGCATTGGCTTTATCACTGCTGGCCTGCTGGGCTCCTGGGGCGAGTGGCACACCTATCCACGAGAGGACTTGTTTGCCTCGCCGAAGACCCAGAAACGCGTTTTGGACGCGTATGAAAAGGCCTTCAACAAGAGTCCCATTCTGCTGCGTTATCCCGTGGGAAAAGACAACGAGCAAATGGCGGCGAATGCCCATTACAACATGGGCTTTCATGATGACTCCTTTGCCTGGGGCACTCTCGATCGCGGTAAGAAGGACGATTGGTTCTACATCCCGCTTTTGAAAAAAGCCGGTAACGAGGCGCTGAACAAATGGCGCACTCAACCCATCGGTGGCGAGGTGCGTCCCGAGCTATGGGGCCAGATCTTCGATGCCAAGCCCGCGCATCCGCAGTCCCAGGACTTCGCCGAATGCGTACGGCAGACGCATGTGACATGGCTCATGGAGTCCGGCTTGTTCAAAGAGAAAGCCAAACCGGCCCGCTACGCCGCTGCGGTGAATCAGATCCGCCACATGGGCTACGACTTCCATGTTTCCACCGCTGAACTGAAACGCCAAGACTCGAAGCTGCACGTCCATCTCACTGTCCTGAATCAAGGCGTGGCCCCCTTTTATCAAGACTGGCGACTGGAACTCGCCGCACTCAACGCCGACGGAAAAATCACGCATCGCTGGCCCGTCGATTGGAAGCTCACCGGGCTCTTGCCAGACGATGCCGACCGCGAATGGAAAGCCACGCTGCCTTTGCCTCAAGCCGACGTGGCTGGTCTCACCCTCGCCCTGCGAGTCATCCATCCGCTCGCGAATGGCAAGCCCCTCCGCTTTGCCAACGCCGAGCAGGATCGCGATGCTCGCGGCTGGTTGAGTTTGGGGAAGGTGCCGTGAATCGGCCTGCGCTGTCCGTGGGTGCACCTCAGCCATTTGCTGAGGGAGAAGCCTTCAAGCCATTCGTTCTGAATCAGCCCTCATGATTCGACTCCTCCTTTGCCTTCTTTGCTTCACTCAGATCGTTCACGGCGCAGCCTATCAGCCCGAGTGGGCCACCATCGCGCCGAAGCGTGTCATTCCTCATGCAGGCGGCGATGGAGCAGCACTGGTGAAGGCCGTGGAGGCCTTGCAACCGGGCGACAAACTGGAGATCGCCGCTGGCACTTACAGCGTCGAGCGCATGTGGGATGTGCGGGTCAGCGGCACGCGTGAGGCACCCATCTGGATCACCGCAGCCGAGGGAGCTGCGGTGATCATCACGCGACCGGATGCGAAGCAAAACCTCATCAACATCGGCCAGGGCGGCCCTGTGGCGTTTCTTTGCCTGCGCGGCCTGGAGTTCACCGGCGGCAGCCACGGCGTGCGTCTCGGGAAATGCGAGGACGTGTGGATCGATCAGTGTCACATCCATCACAACGACGGACCGAACCTCACGGCGAACAGCGGCAACACGCGCCGCTTGTTCCTCACCAGCAACCACCTCCATCACGGCGGCGGAGTCGCCGAGGGCATGTATCTCGGCGCCAACAACGGCGACCACATCATGAGCGAGAGCGTCATCGCGTTGAACCACGTTCATGATTGCCGCGGCGAGCAAGGCGACGGCATTGAGGTGAAACAGGGCTCGTGGGGAAATCTGATCGCGGAGAATCACATCCACGACACCAACTATCCCTGCATCACCGTCTATGGCACCGCAGGCAAGCCGGTGAACATCATCGAGCGCAATCTCTGCTACAATAGCGGCGACAACGTCATGCAGGTGCAGGGCGAGGCCATCGTGCGCAACAACGTCCTCATCAACGGTGCAGGCGCAGGCTTTGCCAGCACCGACCACCAAGGCAAGACCCTCAACCTGCAAGTCATCCACAACACCATCCTCAACACTGCCCACGCCTTTCGCGGCGGCTCCTGGAATGGTCGCGAAGGCATGGTCCTCGCCAACAACATCCTCTACTCCCTCGATGCCAATGCCCTCCTCTACGCCAATGGCAACGCGGGCGTCATCAGCACTGGCAACGTCGTCTTTGGCGATGGCCCCAAAGACGGCTGCGTCAAAGGTCGAGGCTTCGAGGACTTCCCTGGCGTCAGTCTAGATGGCAGCAAGCATGACGCCACACCCGCCAGCGATGCTCGCTTTGAAAATGCCGATGCGAAATACCTCCTCCCTACCGACTTCAACGGCAAACCCCGCACCCAAAACATCAGCGGCGCCATCGCTCCCTAGCTTAACCATGAAAACGACAGCCCTGCTCCTCCTTGCCTGCACGGTGAGTGCGCTCGCCCAGCATCCGCAGCTCAAAACTGGTCCGAATGCCGATCTCGGCGGCGCGTTGCTCATGCCGGCGAATGACGAGTGGAATCGCGATGTCTCGAAAGACGAAGTCGATCCGCTGAGCGATGCCATCATCGCCAGCATCGGCGCGGAGACGGGGCTGCATGAGGACTTTGGTATCGTGTGGAAGGGGCAGCCGGGCGGCATTCCGTATTACGTCGTGAGCGGTGATCAGCCAAAGGTGCCGGTGAGTTTCGAATATGCCGATGAGAGTGATCCGGGGCCGTATCCCATCCCGCCGGATGCGCACATCGAAGGCGGTCCGCAGGCCGAGGGCGACAGGCATGTTCTCGTGCTCGATAAGGACAACTGGAAGCTCTACGAACTGTTTCACAGCTTCCCGCTCGATGGCGGCAAAAACTGGAAAGCCAGCAGCGGTGCGGTTTTCGATCTGAAGAACCCGAAACCGCGTCCCGCAGGCTGGACGAGCGCCGATGCGGCCGGTTTGCCCATCTTGCCCGGCCTCGCCCGCTACGATGAAATTTGCGGAGCCAAGAAGCTCACGCATGCGCTGCGCTTCACGGTGAAAAAGAGCCGCCGCGCCTACGTGCCGACCGCAACGCACTTCGCCAGTCCGCACAAAGACGAAAACCTCCCGCCCATGGGCATGCGCGTGCGATTGAAAGCCAGCTTTGATACCTCCAAATTCACCGGAGCCGCCAAAGTCATCCTCGAAGGCCTCAAAACCCACGGCATGATCCTCGCCGACAACGGCGGCGACTGGTTCATCAGCGGCGCACCCGATGATCGCTGGAATCACGAAGAACTCCTGCCCATCCGCAAAGTGAAGGGCAAAGACCTCGAAGTCGTGAAGATGGGACCGATGACCACGCGTTGATGCGTTGAGGTTGGCAAGAAAATTCAGGGGCAGGAAAATTTTCCCAAGCCCTTCTGAATCCAATTTTCTTGCCCTTAAATCTTCCTGCCAAAAATCAACGCGATTCATCAGCGGCGCACCCGACGGTCGCTGGAACCACGAAGAACTCCTGCCCATCCGCAAAGTGAAGGGCAAGGACCTCGGAGTCGTGAAAATGGGACCGATGACCACGCGATAAGCGAAGAGAATGAGGCGCTCTCGAAGAATGCTGACGTCACACGCGTAAAGCTGTGTCTCGATGTCATGAACCCAACCCTCCTCGCCTTCACGTTCGCTCTTCTGAGCACTGCTGCCTTTGCCAAAGTCGAACGCATCTGGATGACGCATCAGTCGCCAGACAACTCGAAGATCGTCATCTCTTGGGAAACCTCCTCGCCGGGTGATTCCGTGGTCGAGTTTGGGACTTCGCCGCAGCTCGGCGAGAGCGTGAAGGTCGATGGCAGCCGCACGCTGCATCATGTGGAGATCCCGCTGGTACAGAAGGATACGGTTTATCACTACCGTGTGAAGAGCGGCGACCAGGTTTCAGAGATCAATACCTTCAAAGGTTATCCATCAAAGCTGCTGCGCATCGCCGTCGTGGCAAACATTCGTGCGGATGCGAAGCTGAACTTTGCTGCGATCAAAAAGGACGACCCGCATCTGCTCATCTCAGCGGGTGACACGGCCATGCAGTATCAATTCGCCACCGAGGCTGACAAGGAAGCCACGAAGTCCCACAGCACGGCCATCGATACTCAGGCGGACCTTTTCAAAAGCACGCCCTTCATGGTTTCGCTCGGCAATCTCGATCGCAAGATCCGCCCGAATGGCCTCAGCCTGGAGGAGCCCGGCTATGACATCGCGGCGACGGGTTACCGGAAGTTCTTCGCGCTACCAGGCAAGGAATGGATCTGGGCCTGGGACATCCCAGACTTTGATCTGCGACTCATCAGCGTGGACATGAGCCACACGGGCGACTTCGGAAAGCCGAACCAAGCTTGCAACGCCTTCGACAAGAGCTCAGAGCAGTTCCGATGGTTCGAGGAAACGATGAACGCCACGAAAGCGGGCTTCGTCGTGACGATGTATGGCGAAACCGGCGGCACCGTGCGTCGGCACGCCGAGGGTGGATGGAAGCGCCTCATCGAGAAGGGCACGCTCGCCATCTCTGGCGAGTGCTACCATGCTGAGCGCACCGAGTTGGACGGCATGACCTACTACAACAGCTCCGTTCGCGGCAACGGAACCTTCGGCCACGATCCACATGCCTCCTTTTCTGACAAAGCCGCGAGCTATCAACTGCTCACCCTCGACAGCGAGGCCGGCACGCTTAAATCCGAGCTCAAAGCTCTCGATGATGGTCGCGTGCTCGACAGCAAAACCTTCACCAAACGGGCCAAATGAGATTCCTGGCTTTTTGGGCGGTTATTCTGCCTCTGTCACTCCACGCTGCGGACCAGTCCACGCCTGCGAAAGCCGTCTTCACCATCTCCGGCCTCGAATGCGGGAGTTGCGTTTACATGGTGCAGCATCAGTTGTCGCAAACACCCGGCATCGCCGAGGTGGAGGTGCTGCAGGGGATTGAAGGTTACGCCCGCGTGAGCTACGACCCCAAGCTCGTCAGCGAACATCAGATCGCACACGCCGTGCGCGAGACTCCCGGTCTGCACGGCACACCCTACATCGCCACGATGAAACTGCGCGTGCCCGGTTTCTCTCAGCACGCGACCAAGGTGAAGTCGCTCTTTGAGAAGTGGAAGCCGTCCATCGAGCTCGTCATCTGGGACGCGCACGCGGGTGAGCTGATCGTGAACTTCGCCGAATTGAAAAAAGACGCGAAGGGAGTCCTCCCGCGCGGCTGGAGCCTCTCGCAGCTTGCGGAAGGCCTGCAAGGCCTCGGGCTAAAGTATGAGATCTTGTCTCCTGATACTCTTTGAACTCACGCCGCTGATATGAAACGCCTCCTCGCTCTCCTTTTCGCCACAACGGCATTCGCCGCTGACACCATCCGCACCGAGCACGATGTCGATTATCTTGGAGGTGGCCGCAAAGAAAAGGCAGATCTCTATTTGCCCGCGAATCCGCAGCCGGGGCAAAAATTCCCCGCAGTGGTGATCATTCACGGCGGCGGATGGTCCGGTGGTGAAAAGCGGGCGGCTCGTGAGATCAACATCGGCACCACACTCGCGCTGAATGGCTATGTCGGCATGAGCATCGACTACGTTTTGGCGAACAGCGAGCACCCAGGCCCGACCTGGCCGCAGAACCTGCACGACTGCAAAACGGCCGTGCGCTGGCTGCGGGCGAATGCAGAGCGTTTGCAGATCGATCCCGCGCACATCGGTGTGATCGGCGGCAGCGCGGGCGGACATCTCGCGGCGATGGTCGGCCTCACCGGCGGCGAACTCGATCCTCCCGGTGATGGTGACACGCGAGTGCAGTGCGCCGTCGATCTTTATGGTCCAGTGCTGTGGTTCGAGCAGCGAGACCTCGCTATGTTTCGCCAAACCCGCGCCGAGGCTCCCGAACTCTACAAACAGGCCGATCCACGCTCCCACATCGACAAAAGTGACCCACCGCTGCTCATCCTGCACGGCACGGCGGACAAAACCGTGGCAGTGGCCGACTCCGAAGCGCTCGCAGCGGCGATGAAAGCCGCTGGAGCCGCGCATCAGCTCGAAATCATCCCGGATGCGCCGCACAGCTTTCACCTCCAGCCCAAGCAGCGCGATTTGCGACCGCTGGTGCTTGGCTTCTTCGACAAAAATCTCAAAGCCAAACCATGAATGCGGCCACGACACTTGCCATCACGCTGCTGCTGATCGCCACCACGATCACGGCCGCGCCTCCGAACATCGTCTTCATGTATGTGGACAATCTCGGCTTCGGCGATCTCGGCTGTTATGGAAACACGGAGGTGAAGACGCCGCATCTCGACCGGTTCGCGGCGGAGGGCGTTCGCTGCACAGATTTTTATGTCGTGACCTCCACCTGCACGGTTTCACGCGGCGCGGTGCTCACGGGCAGGCATCCGCTGCGAAACGGGTTGCTGCACCAGCTTGTGGTCGAGGAAAACTGGCACGGCATCGGCCTGCCGCATCGTGAGCGCATCATGCCGCAGTATTTGAAGGAAGCGGGCTATGCCACGGCCTGCTTTGGCAAGTGGAACATCGGCTTCGCGCCCAGCAGCAGGCCCACGGAGCGCGGCTTTGATGAGTTCCTCGGCTGCCGCAGTGGAAACATCCATTACTTTGCCCACACCTACCACGGCGAATACGATCTGTTTCGCGGCACGGAGCGGCAACGCATGGAGGGCTACAGCGGCGACATCTTTGCCGAAGCCGCAGCGGAGTTCATTTCGCGTCAAAGCACGGCGAAACGGCCATTTTTCATTTATCTGCCCTTCAACTCGCCGCACTACGTCAGCAGCATCAACATGCCAAAAGGCGAAAAACCGCATTGGCAGGCCCCGGACCGCGCTTTTGCCGCCTACGGCTGGAATCCGGCTGAAACGGATGAAAAGCGCCGCTACCTCGCCGTCATCACCGCGCTGGATGATAATGTCGGACGTGTGCTTCAGGCGCTTGATTACGCCGGTCAGCGTGAAAACACACTCGTGGCTTTCATCTCTGACATGGGTCCCATTTTACGGCCCACGCACGGCCTCGGTGTCGCCAGTGCGGGCATCTATCGCGATGGCGCTCCGAGTCTGTATGAAGGCGGCGTCCGCGTGCCCGCGCTCTTTCGCTGGCCCGGCAAGATCGCACCCGGCAGCGTGTGCAAGGCCATGCTGAGTCACCTCGACCTCCTGCCCGCCTTTTTGACCACCGCCGGCGCCGCCACGCCAAAGGACCGCATCCTTGATGGTCGCGATTGCCTGCCCGCTCTCGCCAACAATGCCGACACACCTCACGAACGCCTCTTTTTTCACCTGCGCGATGCCTTGGCTGTGCGCGAAGGATCGCTGAAACTCATTCGCCCGAAAGCAAAAGCCGAGTGGGAACTCTACGACCTCGCGGCTGATCCCTCGGAGAAGCATAACCTCGCCACCGAACGCCCACAGGACGTGCAACGCCTCGCTGATGCGATCACGCAATGGCAGCTCGACATGAAGAATGACGCCAGCGAGCCGGAGAAATACAAGGCGGTGAAGAAGGTGAACTAACATCAGATTGAAAGGAGGCAGATGGCATGAAGACGTTCTTTTTTAAGGCTAGGGAATGGATTCTTTCATCATTCCCCAGCCACCCATTCCCCAGCCACCCATTCCTCTGCCTTTTAATTGGGTGCGGAAGCATTCGCGCAGATGACTACTTCACGTCGAAAATCGAGCCTCTTTTGAAGCAGCGCTGCTACGAGTGCCATTCGCATGAGAAGAAGATGAAGGGCGGGCTCATGCTCGATTCGCGCTCTGGTTGGGAGCAAGGCGGTGACTCGGGACCGGCAGTTGTGCCGGGAAGGCCGGAGGAGAGTTTGCTCATCAAAATGGTGCTTTGGAGCGATGAGGAGCATCAAATGCCGCCGAAGGAAAAACTGCCAGCAGCGGAGATTGCGCTGTTGGAGGAGTGGGTGAGGCGTGGTGCGCCTGATCCGCGTGTGATGTTGAAGAAGCGGCCCACAGAGTCGGATTGGTGGTCGCTGAAGCCGCTGGTGATGCCGAAGATGCCGGAAGTCGCGGGCGTACAGCATCCGGTGGATCGTTTTATTCATGCACGTCTGTCAGAGCGTAAACTGACGCCCTCGCCAGAGGCGGATCGGCGCACTTTAATCCGGCGACTGTATTTCGATTCGCACGGACTGCCGCCTTCGTTTGAGGAAGTGGAGGTCTTTGTGAAGGATGCGGACCCGAAGGCTTATGAAAAGCGGGTGGATCGCTTGCTGGAGTCGCCGCGCTATGGCGAGCGCTGGGCGCGGCACTGGCTGGACACGATCCACTTCGCCGAGACGCATGGCTGCGGGCATGATCTGCCGCGCGATCATGCGTGGCGCTATCGGGATTACGTCATTGCATCGCTGAGTGCGGACAAGCCGTGGTCGCGCTTCATTCGTGAGCAGATCGCAGCGGATGCGCTGTTTCCCAATGAAGCGCAACTCATCCCGGCGCTTGGTTTCCTGGGTGCGGGTGTCTTTGATCACAGCGCTTATCAGACGGCTCCGACAAACTTTGATTACCTCGACCGCGATGATCTCGTGACGCAAACGATGGGTGCCTTCACCAGCACGACGGCGGACTGCGCCCGTTGTCACGCGCACAAGTTTGATCCGATCACGCAGGAGGACTACTACGCGCTGCAAGCCGTCTTCGCGGGTGTGGTCGAGGGAAATGTGGCCTTCGATGAGGACAAGAAGATTGCCCAGACGCGGAAGCGATGGCAATCGCTGCTCGCAGTGGCTGAGTCGGAGGACAAGGCCGCGCTGCTCGGTGCTGAGAACGCGGCTCTTGTGAGCGAGTGGGAAAAGAAACAAGGCCCGGCGGTAAAATGGACACCGCTGACGTATGAAAGCTT
>CAMAZK010000196.1 GCA_945863205.1 Akkermansia muciniphila
AGAACCTGGAGGCCGAACTCGGAACGGAGCTGCTGATTCGCGGGCGCAAGGAAACGCAGCTAACCGCGGCGGGAAAGGCCCTGCTGCCCCGTGCGGAAGCGCTGCTGGCGCAGGCGGAGGCCGCTAAAGTAGTCGTTTCCGATGTAGCAGGCCTGCGCGGCGGGCGGCTGGTGATCGCGGCGATTCCGAGTGTGAGCGCCTGCCTGCTGCCCGCCGTGATTCGTGAATTCAGCCGGCGGCACCGTAAGGTGGCGCTGCAATTGATCGAAAGCAGCTCGGAGCGCGTGGCCGAGAGTGTGGAATCAGGTCAGGCCGATATCGGCTTCCTGCAACTACCGGCCAGCAAGACGGCTTTCAACACGCAGGTGATCGTCTCTGAGCCGTTCGTGCTGCTCGCAGCCAGGAAGCACCCGGCGGCAAAGCAACCGGCGGTGATGCTGAAGCAGCTGGCGGGCGAGTCCTTCATTTTTTACAAGGGCCGCGCCCGCGACACGGCGCTGGAGGCCTGCCGGAAGGCGGGATTCGAGCCGCGCATCGCCTGTGAGAGCGGGGAGCTCGAAACGGTGCGGGCGCTCGTCACCGCCGGTCTGGGCCTGGCCATCGTCCCGCGGCTCGCGGCTGGAAATCTGCCCGCCACCATCCAGCCGATCACCATCCGCGAACCCAAAATGCAGCGTCAGATCGCCGCCATCTGGTCGAAAGGTGCGATCCCATCACCTGCTGCAGCGGAGATGCTTTCCCTGCTCGACTCGCGTCTCGCATCTTGACAGTATCGGACTCAGACTCCTGGAATCACCCATGTTTGCCCGTATCAACAACGCCTTCGCACTCTGGCTCGCCATCGGCCTGACATGGGCGTGGCTCGCGCCTGGACACTTCACGTGGTTTCGCACCCACATTCCCCTCGGGCTTGGCATCATCATGCTGGGCATGGGATTGACTCTGCGCTTCGCCGACTTCCGAGATGCGCTCAAGACGCCGTGGATCGCGCTGCTGGGCATGGCCGCCCAATTCGTCATCATGCCGCTGGCGGGATGGGCGGTGGCGGGATGGATGGACCTTTCCCCACCGCTGGCTGTCGGCCTGATCCTCGTGGCCTGCTGCCCGGGAGGCACTGCTTCGAATGTCATCACCCATCTTGCCGGCGGAAATCTGCCGCTCTCGGTGCTGATGACGGCGTGCTCCACCTTCGCCGCAGTGGGGCTCACGCCGCTGCTGATGGATCTCTACGCGGGGGCGCAGGTGCCCGTGCCGGTCGGTGACATGCTGTTGGACATGGCCACGGTGGTCCTTCTGCCGGTGCTGGCCGGGCTGCTGCTGAATCACTTCCTCGGCGCCTTGGTGAAGAAGATCGAACCTGCCACACCGCTGGTGAGCATCTTTTTCATCATCCTGATCGTGGGAGCCATTGTCGGCGGCCAGAAGAAGGCGGTCTCGGATTCCGCCGGGAGCCTGCTGCTGGCCATCTTTGTCGTTCACAGCGTCGGATTCGCCATGGGATACCTGGTCGCGCGTGTCTGCGGGCTCAGTGTCCGGGATGCGCGCACCGTCTCCATCGAGGTCGGCATGCAAAACTCGGGCCTGGGGGCGAAACTGGCGGCCACGCACTTCACGAATCCACTGACGCCCCTGCCGGCGGCCCTTTCCGCCGTGTGCCACTGCATCATCGGCAGCGCCCTCGCCGCATGGTGGCGGCGCTCACCGACGACGCGGTGAGGTCTGTTCGACCGTCCCAGCACGCATGGAGATGATGCGCGTGCAGACATGGAAAACTGGGCATCCCCACCGTTCTGACGGTCATTCCCGGCGTGCCGCATGGCTTTGTCTGCAAGCAGGCGTTTTTTGACGTCTGCATGACCGCCTGTGAAAAATTCTTCGCGCCTCATCTGAAGCGACAGGAGCACCGCTAGGCTCGTTTCGGACAGGTCGAACAAATTGTGCGCGACGGGGCCGGCTTGAAGCGTTCCCTTTGCCCATGAAGAAGTTTGCCATTCTCCTCTGTCTCGGTGTGCTGACCGTCGCCGCGTGGATTTCCCTCAAGCCCGCCAAAAGCAACACAAAGCCCCTGACTGTCTTCTGCGCCGCCGGATTGAAAAAACCGGTCGAGGAAATCGCCCTGGCCTATCAAAAGGAGACCGGCACCGAAGTGCGCCTGCAGTATGGCGGCACGGGCACTCTGCTCAGCCAAATCAGGATCGCGAAGCAGGGCGATCTTTTCATTGCAGCCGACGATGGATCGCTGGCCGATGCGAAGAAGCTGGGAGTGACACATGAGGAATTTCACCTCGCCAAGCAGAAACCCGTGCTGGCCGTCGCAAAGGGTAACCCAAAGCAGATCACCAGCCTCGCCGATGTGAAGCGGGAAGGAATCAAACTTGCGCTGCCGAATCCCGAAGCGGCAAGCATCGGCCGTGTAACGAAGAAACTGCTGGGTGCTGAGTGGGACGCGCTGGCAGCGAAGGCGGCGGTGATGAAGCCGACGGTGACGGAGATCGCAGCGGATCTGTCACTGGGGGCGGTGGATGCCGCCATCCTGTGGGATGCGACGGTGCCCCAGTTTGCCGGAATCGAGGCGGTAACGGTGCCGGAACTGGCCAAACACGACGAGTTTGTCACCGCGACTGTTCTTTCCTCCTGTGAGCAGCCTGCGGCGGCCATGAAATTCGCACGCTACCTGGCGGCGCCTGAAAAAGGAGCCACCGTGCTGACGAAACACGGATTCACAGCAGCGGCGGGAGACAAGTGGACCCCACGTCCCGACCTGATCCTCTACAGCGGCGGGGTGAACCGGCCGGCGATCGAGAAGGTGCTGCTCAAATTCGCGACGCGTGAAGGAATCGACATCACGACGACTTACAACGGCTGCGGCATCCTCTGCGCGGCGATGAAGACGATGCAGGACAGCAGTGATCCAAAATTCCCAGACGTGTACTATGCCTGCGACGTCTGCTTTGTCCCGCCGGTGGCCCAGCACTTTCCGGAGGCGGTGATGCTGACGGAGGCCGAGATCGTGATCGCAGTGCCAAAGGGGAATCCGCAGAACATTCGCACACTGGCGGATCTCGCCCGTCCAGGCCTGAGAGTGGGCCTGTGCAATGCGGAGCAGTCAACGCTGGGCTTTCTGACGAGTTCGATGCTGAAGTCGATGAACCTGTGGGAAGGCGTGAGCAAGAACGCGTCCTCACAGGTGCCGACCGGCGACTTCCTGGTGAACCAGATGCGCACCGGATCGCTGGATGCGGCGGTGGTTTACAAGATCAACATCCAAAGTGCCATGGAGCACTTCGACGCGGTGGCCCTGCCTGCGGACAAGTCCAAGGCGGTGCAACCCTTCGCCGTGCGCACCGACTCACCGCATCAGCAACTCGGACGCCGCCTGCTGGCCTTCCTGCGCGAAAATCGCAGCAGTTTCGAGGAAGCCGGATTCGTCTGGAAAGGCGAAACCGCCCCCGTGAAGAGCGCCGACATCGTCCTGCCCGACTGGCTTAAGACGAAGCAGTGAACTCAGCGACGAGGATTTGCGTCACGGCTGAATCAACTCGATTCCCGTGGCGAGCAGCGAGTGCTGCCAGTCCATGAGGTGGTCGTCCACGCGACCGTCCACGACAAGATCCTCCATGGTGCTGCGGGAGCCCAGCAGCGAAGGTTCGATCTCCAACCGGGCGGCCACCGTGTCGCGATGGGCGCAGAGTTTGTCGATCATGTCGCGCTGCTGGTCGTTGAGACGCCCCTTGGTCTTCTTCGGACGCCCCGGCCAGGTGGCCGGATCTGACGCCGCCGACGCGGACACGACGTCGAGAAACTCCTTCTTCCAACGAGGGCGCCAGCCGTTCGGGGGATTCAGCGGCTGGCCGGCCTCATAGAGCTCCGCATAGGCGACCATCTGCTTGTTGGACATGATTTTGAAGCACGGCAGGTCACGCTCTTTTGCGATGCCTTCACGCCATTCCCACATCGCATTCAGAAGCGCCAGACCACGGGGGTGCAGCCTGCCGCAGCCCTGCACCCGCCAAGGGTCCTGCCGCGGCGCACTGTCGCGGGCGGCCACATCCTCCTGCAAAGCGACGCAGCTCTGATGAAACCAGTCTTCCCTGCCCTTCTCGCGCAAGCCGGTGACAAGGCGATCTGCCAGAGGCAGCAAGTAACGCACGTCATCCACCGCGTAGGAAAGCATGTTCGCAGGCAGCGGGCGGCGGCTCCAGTCAGCCTTCTGGGAGGCCTTGCAGAGTTCGATTTCGAAATTGTTCTTCACCAGCGCAGCGAGACCGAACTGCCGGGCGCCGAGGAGACGCGCTGCGATCTGCGTGTCGCGGATGGTGCGCGGATTCCAGCCGTAGGTGCGCCGCAACATGGTGAGATCGTAGTCGGCTCCGTGAAACCACAGCTCATGAGCATCCAGAAGCTCCAGGAGGATGGAAACATCGGAGATCGCCAGCGGGTCAACCAGAGCGTAGCGACCGGCGCAGTTGACCTGAAGAAGACAGAGCTTCTCATGATAGTGGTGCAAACTGTCAGCCTCCGTATCAAGGCAGCAGCGCTTGTCATCACCCGAGGCGAGGAACTCCCGCGCACCGTCGATCCAGCGCTCCAAATGCCCGGGAGTGTCGATGAACTCGTAGTCCGATTGAACCTGACCGTCGGCGCTCATTTCAGCCCCATGATCAGGATCTCAGCATTGTTGCTGGTCCGGTTGATGTTGCGGATGAGCGTCTCAAGCGCCTCGACCGCAGGCACGGCGGCAAGCTGTTTTCGCACCTGCGTGATGCGCCGGAACTCATCGGGATGATACAGAAGTTCATCACGACGCGTGCCCGACTTCAGCACATGCAATGCAGGAAAGATGCGGCGCTCAGAGATCTCGCGGTCCAGGGTGGCCTCCATGTTGCCTGTGCCCTTGAACTCCTCGAAAATCAGCTCGTCCATGCGGCTCTCGGTCTCGATGAGGGCCGTCGCGATGATCGTGAGGCTTCCGCCCTCTTCGACGTTACGAGCCGCGCCGAAGAACTTCTTCGGCTTCAGCAGGGCCTTCGCACTCATGCCACCAGACATGCGCGCCTCCTTGCCGCCCTGCATGGAATTGTATCCGCGGGCTAGGCGGGTGATACTGTCGAGAAGAATGACGACATCCTTTTTCATCTCGACCAGCCGGCAGGCGCGTTCGCGCACCACTTCGGCCACCTGGCTGTGACGCTTTGAACCTTCGTCAAACGTCGAGCTGTAGATCTCACAGCCATCGACGCTTTCTTCAAAATCGGTCACCTCCTCCGGCCGCTCGTCGAGCAGCAGGATGATCAGAGTGATTTCCTTGTGATTCTTCACGATGGACTTCGCGATGTCCTTGAGGATCACGGTCTTGCCCGAGCGTGGCGGTGCGCAGATAAGCCCCCGCTGGCCCTTACCCAAAGGGGCGACGATGTCGAGAATCCTGGCGCTGACAGGACAAGGCCGCGCCGTCTCAAGAATGATGCGTTGATTAGGAAAGGTCGCAGTCAGTTTGTCAAAATCGACCGGCGGCTCCCATTGTTCGATCGGTATTCCCTCGACTTCAATGATGCGGTCAATGGCGAGGTACTTGTCGCGATCCTTCGGCGCCTTCGCGACCCCTTTGATCTTCTGGCTGGGACGCAGGTTGAACTTCCTGACCAAAAACAGTGGTACGAAGACATCCTCAGGCAGCGGCGTGAAACTGTACTTCGGATAACGGATGAGCCCGAAATTGTCCGGTCCCACCTCCAAAATGCCCTCGACGACGATCCGCGTCTTGTGTTCCGCCATCCACGAGCAGAGATCGTAAATGATCTGGTGTTTGGTCCGGCTGGTATTGAATCTAAAGCCAACAGTTTCCGCCAGAGTCTGCAACTCGGCCAAAGTCGATTCCTGAAGTTGATTGACGGAAACCTCCTGAGGAAACGGCGGCTGGGCCCCCTCCAACCTGGCAGGCTCGGGCGTGGGGGGCGCATTCGCCGGGACAGCGCCAGGAGGCACCTCCGGCGAGGACACTCCGACTTCGATGACTGCCGCAGGTTCTTCGGATGGCGCGACTGCTGTTGCGACTTGAGATTCGGATGATTGTTCGTTCATGCTTCCAAGAGTGGACTTGCCAGCGTCAGCACTTGGGCGTTAAGAGAAGCGGTGCCGCCATCATTCCAGATGACTGCGTCTGCTCTTTCGACCTTGGCTTCGATGGGCCATTGGGCATCCAGGAACTGTTGAACGGTCTGTTCGCTAAGGCCCCGGGTTTCCATCATTCGCCTGACCTGCACCGACCGGCTGGAAGCCACCACGATGACGAAGTCTGCTGAAACTGCACAGCCAGTCTCATAGTGCAGGGGCACTTCCGCAAGGAAAAGATTCACTCCAGCGTCCTTGGCAGCCTGTCTAGCTCCTTCCAACGCCGAAAAAACCGGCGGGTGAAGAATGGCCTCCAGCCGCTGGCGAAGCTCAGGATGGGGCAAAACATGTCTGCGCAGCCAGGCCCGAGTTGAAGAAATATCACCAGAGCAATCTCTCGGAGGCGCAAACTCGTCGTGGATGGATTTTAGAACCACCCCGTCCTCAAAAGCTCGCTGCACGCCCTCATCCGCAGAAAACATCTGCATGCTGTCGGGTAGCAGGCAGCTCAAAAGACCTGCCACGGTGCTTTTACCGCACCCCGGACCGCCTGTGATGACCCACGACTTCATAATCATAAAAAAGCAGGTGGACTCATTGAATCCACCTGCTCTTCACAAATCGATAGGCCTAAATCAAGGATTCACGGCAGGGAGAAGCGGATTCCCCGGCACCGCATCAGCAGTAGGCGCATCAGGCGCACCACTCTTCACACGCTGCCCCGAAGGGTCGATGAGGTGAGCCGTCACGAAAATCATGAGATTACGCTTAAAGTGCTGCTCAGCTTCAGTCCGGAACAACCGACCAACGAACGGCAGATCACCCAATACAGGGATTTTGTCTTCCACATCCTGCACGTCCTCACGAATCAAACCACCCAAGGCCACAGTTTGACCATCCCAAATAGATACGCCCGTCGTGACTTTGCGAACGGAGAAAACCGGCTGATTGATCACGTTCGGCGTGATCAGCTGCTCCGCCTGTGCCAACGGAATGAAGCCTTGCTGACTAGTAGTCTGAATATTCGGAACTACACCTGTGGTGACCGTAGTCACAATCGCCTGAAAACTTGAACTTGAAGGAGAAAAAATCGGTGAGCCGTAGTTGATAAATCCATCGAACTCGACGACTTCGGGAGCCAAAGTCAACTCGATTGTATTGCCATCAGCCCCAACAGTGGGCTCGGCTTCCAGCCTAACCCCTGTCTGTCTCATTTCAAAAGCGGTCGGTGTCGTCGGCGTCGCGATCATGCCGCCACCACCACCACCACCACCAATGTTGAGGCCACCACCCTGGCCCTGAGGCAATTGCGGTGGATCAAACTCGGTCGGATAAATAAACTCCCTTGTCACCTCCATGGTAGCACGAGTTCCACTTTTGGTTGTAACGCTCGGGGCGCTCATGAGATCAACACCCTTTTTCTGACTCAACCCACGCATGACACCCTGAAATTGAGGATCTGAGAAAACACCAGCCACAGAGAAAATCCCCGGGGCAACGGTCGCACTTGTGGTAGTCGCGCCAGTAGTCAAAAGTGTATCAATGCTGTTGTTAGTGAGAGCCAAGGTCCCACTTCGATTTCCAGAAGTTACAGGACCACCTCCGCCACCATTCGCTATCGTTCCCTGCGGCAGCCCCAAAGGTAGCGGTCCCCCTACCGCCGAACTAATAGCCTGAGCCGGGAATATTACTTGGCCAGTATTAGATAGAATCGCCGGAATAGTGTTCGTCCCCTGAAATGCAAAATTGGCAGGATTGAATGCATTGCCACTGCCGACACTGCCTCCGCCTACAAACGTATTATTCCCGTTGAAACCGACCCCCCCCAAGAGCCAATCGAAACCCAGTTCCTCGGTGTTCTTCTGCGTGACTTCAATGAACTTCGATGTGATCACGACCATCTTCGGAGCGTTCTGAATGATGGTATCCACAAAGGCCTCAACCAAGTCCATGTTGGGCTGGGTATTTCGAACGACGAGCTGCGAAGTAGCTGGATTGAAGCTCGCGGACGACCCCTCAGGGAAGGTGATCCCCTGGGCTTCAAGAATTTGTTTAGCGTTCTTGCGAGCGATCAATCCGCTCGCACCACCACCTGCGGGCTGGGCCGCGAATGGATCTGCAGCGGCAGCCGGTGCAGCCCCACCACCCCCGGCATCCCCGCCTCCGATGGTCAGAAAGTCAGGTGGCACGCGGTAGCTGCGAGTGTATTGCTGGCTAGCATCTTCAGAGAGCGGCACGACCAGGACAGCGTGAGCCTCGACCTTGAATTTCATCTGAGCCAGTTCTGTCACGTAGCGAAGCGCCTCGGACATCGGAACATCTGAGAGGTCCAGGCTGATTGATGCATTGTTGGGTGCGTCACCCGTGCGGAGAATGATGTTCACACCCTTCACCCCAGACGCATCCGGCGAGGTGTCGAGATCGCGGCTCTTGACTCGCAGATACTCAATCGCTTCCTCAATCGTTGCACCTTGAAAACTGACCGATGGGAAAATGATGTTGTTCATTTTCTGAGTCAGGAACGATCCAGGACTGCGACCAGCGCCATAGTCAAACTGCACCGTGCTCCCGTTGACCGGCACCTTGTCCTCCCAGGACTCATCGACCTGGGCCAGCATCTTGGCACGTTGATGATCGTAGGCTGCCTTGAAGTACTCCATGCGTTTGCGCTCTGCAGTCTCCATCCCTCGGCGCGCAGCACTGTTGTAGGGGTCGGTCCTGAGAACATCCTGATACTGGGTGATCGCTGTATCGTAGTTGCCGAGTTCAATCGAGCTGTTGGCAAGAACGAGACCTTTTTCCACCTTGCCCACATTCTCAATGTGCTGAGCTGTCAGAGCCGGTGGCCAGCGATCAGGATCTTCAAGCTGGCTGAGAAACAACATCGCCCCTT
>CAMAZK010000197.1 GCA_945863205.1 Akkermansia muciniphila
CCTGCATTTTGACCGTATCGCCTCAGGAAGCCTTCTGGCTCGGGAATCCTGCCTCCTCGTTTATCCGCTTTCGGAACCTTGGAGGGCGCAGGTGTTTCTCACACGTAGCATCCATGGCCATGCGTCGGACGCGTTTCTGCGTGAAACCCTCCAGGCATGTGTGACTTCAGCCCTCCAGACGACCGACGCCCAGGACCAGCTGCACCGCTACGTTGTGGAACTGTCAACCCGGCTCTTCTGGCTCCAGAAAGCGCTGGCAGGGCGGGGAGACACAGAGAGCGCCGACCAGAAGGATCTGACCTCGGTCACGCATGAACGAGAAAAAGCGGGCAGTTCGATCTCGATCACTTCGATTACTTTGGTTGTCGGCGGCGCTGTCGTCATGGCGGTCGTCGTGCTGCTCGCAGTCTGGTTCGGCGCCAGAAGGATGCGAAAAAGGCCGACAAAGTTCGTGTGGTATTTTCCAGAACCTGAAACCATTCCCCGACTCGGTGGAGCATTCACGGGAGGAGGGGGCGGGGTGATTCGTTATTGAGTCAGCGAAAGCAAGATTCCCCCACCCCATTCAACTTCAATTTGTCAAAACAGCTGAATTGAATGACAATACACCGAATTCACCATAATCACCGTTACTTTTTGAATCCGAAGGGATGAATCCCGAAGTCCTCCAGTTCCAGTGCAATCATTGCCACACGACCCTGACGGTACCCGCTCAGATGGCCGGTGTGTCGGGGCCTTGCCCTAACTGTGGACAAACCGTCACATCCCCGCCCCCCCCCCCAGCTCAGGCAGCCGCCCCCGGATTCTTCGCGCAGCCGCCTCCAATGCAGCAGCCGCAGGCCCCGTCGTTCCCGCCGCAGGGCGCTCCTCAACCACAGCTCGGTAATCTCTTCCCACAGCAGCAGCCTCAGCAGTCCACCTCGCTTCCGCCTCGCCGTGCGCCGGGCCAACCGCCTCTCACCAGTTCGCTCGCTGCGTCCCCGGCCCAAGCCCCCAGTTGGGGGTCCAATCCCGCCTTCCCTGCTGCGGGCGAGCTCCCGCCCTCTGCACAAACGGCGACGACAGGGATGCCGAATCACTCCCGCTTGATCCCGGGCGCTCCACTTCTGCCCGGCGGTGGAAGTTCGTCCAGAGGGCTTCATGGAGGCATTCACGCAGCACCTTCGGGCCCATCCCTTCTCGCACGCAACGTTCCGGCCGCCCCCATGTCACCCATGGCGCAGCCTACGAGCGTCGGCATTCCGCCGTCCTTGAACCTCGGCAGCCCGGCACTTGCATCAGCTCCTGGCGCTCCGGCATCGCCGATGCCGCCCGGGCGCAATCTTTCGAGTCTCCGCACTCCCAAGGGAACCAACTTCATCCGTCTCGCTTTTGCCGCGATCTTTCTTCTGGGCTTTCTCGGCGTGGTCGGATTCTTCCTGAAGGAACATGTCATCGGGATGTTTCCAGGCCTCACAGCCTACATGGAACCGGATCTTGAAGCTGTGATGCCGGACGCAGCGTCCCAAGTCGCCACCTCGCTTCCGTCAACGACGCCTGAAGCCTCCAGGGTTGTCCCCACGGAGCCGACACCCGTCCTCGCACCTTCCCCTTCCCCGGAGTCAACCCAGCGTCCGAAAAACCAGCCTGGCTTTGACCCCGGCGAACCTGCACCTTCGAAGACGAACCCCGTGGTTACCGAGTTCGCACCTGGCACGAACAGCCCACCGGCCCCTGCCATTGCGTCCGAATCCCCCGGCATGCTGCTCAATTCATCCGCACCTGCAGAGGTGGTTCGTCCCGCATCGCCACCCGAAACGGCCGTCGGGAGCATTGTTTCGACTTCTCCTCAGCCTTCGCCCGCGTCACGCCCTTCAGCCGCCGAACCGAGCATCAAGGAACAAGCCCCTGAAGAAGCGAAAGACGCCGTGCAAGCCCTCAAGCAATTCCTGCAGGCTTCGACGGTGTCGGAAAGGCTGGCCTACACCCTCGGTGCCGACGTGATGAAGCCGCTCATGGAGCGCTACTACTCACGCACCGCCGACGGGCCGGTGATGGTGGACCGGATCGAGTTTGTGCGCATGGACCCCAATCCCGAGCTGGGCTCCGGCAGGCACTGCATCTTCAGCCTGGAAAACAAGACCTGGGAGTATCCCGTTCCGGTGATGCTCGAAGAGCAGCCCGACGGATTCAAAGTCGATTGGCTCGCCTTCGTCGAGTTCAAAGACCGGCTGCTGGAGAAGTTCTTCCAAAACTATCAGGAAGGAGCCGCACGCTTCCATGTCGGCATCATTCGCCATCACTACTTCGAGGACGATGTGCCCAATCTCGACCGCAAGTACGCCTTCAGAGTGAGTCCGGCGCCACCGAACATCTTCCAGGCATCCGTTTTCCTCGACAAAGAATCCGAACTCGCTCAGCAACTGCGCAGCCGCTTGCCCTGGGAGAACCACGTCTGGGCCGTGGTGGAACTCGAGTGGAAAAAACTCGGGACCCAGCAATGGGTCGAGTTGTCCGCCGTGCCGCAGATGCACTGGTACTCCCTCCCCACCGCGCCGCGGCCGATTTCCACCCCGCAAAAGACATCCGGGCGGGAAATGCCGCCCGGCATCTCGAAAAACGGCGTCAGTGCCGACGGTTCCGCCCCGGCCTTCCCTCCTGGAATCTCCCGATCCTCCCCTGACCTGCCCACCACGGTGAAACGCCCCCTGCCTGCCGGAAGGTAAGAGGCAGCCCTCTTCAGCTCAGTTCGAGCCTTCCCGTGCTGTCACCGATGCGTTCCGCCGCCACGCCCATGCGGTCCAGCATGCTAAGATAGAGATTCGTCATCGGCGTGTCATCCTTCAGCATTCTGCGTTTTCCCTGGGACAGCGTGCCGCCGCCGCCGCCGGCGAAAAGAATCGGCAGGTTGTTGTGATTGTGCCGGTTGCCATCGCAGATCGCACCTCCGAAGACGATCATCGAGTGATCCAGAAGCGTCCCGTCCCCCTCTTTCACGGACTTCATCTTGTCGAGAAAGTAACCGAACTGGCGCAGGTAAAAGCGGTCGATTTTCCCGATCTTCTCCAGCTTCTGCGGATCGTCCTGATGGTGGGAGAGGTAATGATGCGCGTCCGGCACGCCGAGCTCCGGGAAACTGCGATTGCTGCCGTCATGCGCCAGCATGTACGTCGCGATCCGCGTCGTGTCCGTTTGAAAAGCCAGCACCAGCAGGTCAAACATCACCCGGATGTGCTCTTCGTAGGAATCCGGCACGCCTTCTGGCACCTGCACATCAGGCATCTGCGATTGAAATTTTTCCGCCCGCTCGATCCGCTGCTCGATATCACGCACCGAAGAAAAATACTCGTCAATCTTCCGCCGGTCAGCCGCGTTGACCCGGCTCTGCAGCGACTTTGCCTCACCGAGCACGCGGTCCAGGACGCTCTTCTGCATCCTCCGCTCCCGCTGGGCCTCCGCACCGTTGCCTGCGGAGGCACCGATGCCAAACAACCGCTCGAAAACCAGCCGCGGGTCCATCTCAGGCGCCATCGGCATCGTCTCGTTCTTCCATGCCAGATTATACTGGTAGGCGCACGAGTAGCCTGAATCGCACTTGCCCGAGCTGCGCTTCCCGTCCGTGCTCAGCTCCAGAGAGGCGAGCCGGGTGCGGTGGCCGATCTTTTGCGCCGCGATCTGGTCCACGGAGATGCCCAGTTGAATGTCCGCACCGGCGGTTTTTTTGGGCTGACATCCCGTCAGGAAAGTGGCCACCGCCCGGGCGTGGTCGCCGCCGCCATTCCCGTGCGCGTGCGCCCAGTCCTGCATAAGGCCGGAAATTACAGAAAAATCGCCGCGGTTCTTCTCGATCTCTTTCAGCGACTTTGAGAGCGTGTAATCACCCCCTTCACCGCTGGGAAACCACTCCGCCACATTCACCCCGTTCGGGATGTAGCACCAGGCGGCGCGCAGAGGCTTCACGTCGGCCTTCTTCGCTTCGGCGGCAAAAACCCGAAAACCGGCCGATTCCAGAAAGGGCAGAGTCATCACCGCGCCCAGGCCTCTGAGCACCTCTCGGCGGTGGATCGAGTGCGTGGCGATGGAGGTCTGGCGGAATTCGGTCATCAGGGCTTCTACGAGAAGGCCAGAAGAAACTTTCGTGCCAGCTGACCGGTCGGCGGCATGCGTATTGAAAACTAGTTGAAAGTCGGTGCCCACGCGCCCCGATTACCCGCTCCGTCAGTCCAAACCCCATCCCCACACCCAAATGAAGCACACCTGCCTCCGCCTCGCCCTTCTCGCCACCTTCTGCCTCTCCGCCTCAGCGCAGGATGCCGATCTGGCCACGATCGAAATCAAGCCTCACGCCCAGAACCCTCTCGGCTACGACCAGACCGAACTCACCGTCAAAGCCGGCCAGAAGGTGAAGCTCACACTCAACAACACAGGCAGCATCGCCCCACAGCCTCATAACTTCCTTCTCTTGAAGCCCGGCAAGCTCGATGCCGTCGGCGCCCTCGCCAACGCCATGCTCGCCGATCCCCAGGGCATGGCCAAGAGTTACATCCCGGATGCGGCCAAGCCCGACATCCTGGCCCACACAAAGCTCGTCCAGCCCAACCAGAGCGAAACCATCGAATTCACAGCCCCCGCCGAGGCCGGCGACTACCCCTACATCTGCACCTTCCCCGGACACTGGCTCCTCATGCGCGGAGTCATGCACGTCACCCAGTAATCCAGCCCCACCCTGCCTCCCACTATGAAACGCATTCTCACCACCCTCGTGGCAGCCGCCACACTCGCAGCCTCCCTCCACGCCGAGGAAGGTAAACTCGAAGTCGCCGGCCTGAATTTCAAATTCGACGCCCCATGGGCTGAAGCTCCCACCACCGGCATGTTCCGCGCCGGCACCCTCACTGCCAAAGTTGAAGGCCTTGAGGCCCCCATCGAAGCCATCTTTTACCACTTCCCCGGCCCCGGCGGCGGCGGCGGCGTCCAGGCCAACATCGACCGTTGGCTGGGACAGTTCGCCTCGAAGCCCGAGTCGAAGACGGAGGAGATCGACGCCGGCGGGAAAAAAATCACCCTCGTCACGGCCACCGGCACCTACAACGACGGCCCGCCCATGGGAGCCAAGACGCCTCGCGAAAACTACACCCTCCTCGCCGCCATCGTGCCCACCGAAGACTCCAACATCTTTATCAAGCTCGCCGGCCCGAAAGACGCCATCGCAAAGGTAACTGAAGGCTTCAAAAAGATGGCCGCCAGCCCCTACGTGAAATAGTTCGGCATCACGAATCATTTCTTGTGCTTTTTACGGCGGATGGTGCTCCCATCCGCCTTTTTTGTGCCCTCTTCGAAACACGCGTTTTCCCTTCGGAAAAGCCCCTTTTTCGGCCCCTTGAAGCGAACCTTCGAAAAAATCCCAAACAGACTTGGCACGCGCGATGCTTAACGAGCAAGTCGGAGACCATCCAACTACCGAATTATGCTCAAACACACACCCACCCGAAACAGGAGCGGCATTGCTCTCGCAGCCCTCGCCGCAGTCACATCCCTCGCATTCAGCCTCGGCGACTTACGCGCCCAGGATGCTGCAGCACCCGCCCCGGCGCCCGCTGCGGCGGCAGCACCCGCGCCTGAAGCGGCCCCGGCTCCAGCCGAAGCTCCGGCACCTGCGGAACCCGCCGCAGCTGAAGCCCCGGCAGACGCGGGTCCTTCGATCGAACTGTTCACGACGAACAATCTGTGGATGATGATCGCCGCGGCGCTGGTCTTCATCATGCATCTCGGTTTCGCCTGCGTGGAGTCCGGCCTCACCCAATCCAAGAACACGGTCAACATCCTGTTCAAGAACACGCTCATTCCCTGCATCGGCCTTCTGACCTACGCGCTCTGCGGCTTCAATCTGATGTATCCGGGATTTGAGGATGGTGACTCCCAGTTCTGGTTCAAATTCGCCGGATTCGGTGTGACGACGGATGATGCCGGGCTCACCTCCGCTTACAACGTCGGCTACACCTACTGGACCGACTTCCTCTTCCAGGCCATGTTCGCCGCCACCGCCGCCACCATCGTTTCCGGCGCCGTCGCAGAGCGTGTAAAACTCGGCACCTTCCTCCTGTTCTCCACCATCTTCGTCGCCGTCGCCTACCCGATCGCAGGCAGCTGGAAATGGGGCAACGGCTGGCTCAACCGCCTCGAAACGCCGTTCTATGACTTCGCCGGTTCCACTCTCGTCCACTCTGTCGGTGGCTGGGGCGCCCTCGCCGGTGTCCTCCTCCTCGGACCTCGTCTCGCCAAATACACCTCGGACGGCAAGATCAAGCCCATCCTCGGTCACAGCATGCCTCTGGCCACCATCGGCGTGTTCCTCCTCTGGCTCGGCTGGTTCGGCTTCAACGGCGGTTCCGTCCTCTCTGCCGATCCGGGCCTCGTGTCCATCACTCTGATGACCACCTGCCTCGCTGCCGCCGCTGGTGGTGTCGCCGCCGCCATCGCTTCGATGATCTTCATCCGCAAGCCTGACCTCTCCATGGCCCTCAACGGCATCCTCGCCGGCCTCGTCGGCATCACCGCTGGCGCCGACCAGATGGGTCCTCTGACCTCCATCTACATCGGAGCCATCGCCGGTGTCCTCGTCGTCCTCTCCGTCCTCTTCTTCGACAAGATCAAGATCGACGATCCAGTCGGCGCCATCTCCGTCCACCTTGTGTGCGGCATCTGGGGCACCCTGGCGGTCGGCATCTTCGGAGCCAAGGCGGGCATGCCTCAGCTCATGAGCCAGATCAAGGGTGTCGTTGCCTACGGTGTCTTCACCTTCGTCTTCGCCTTCGTCCTCTTCCTGATCCTGAAGATCATCCTGGGACTGCGCGTCTCCCCGGAAGAGGAAACCGAGGGTCTCGACATCGGCGAGCATGGCAACGTTGCCTACCCCGACTTCACGTCGAAGCATTAATCAGCAGCTGTCACTGACAGCCTGACTAAAGTCTCACACGAACTCCCCGGAGCGCCCTGCGCCCGGGGAGTTTTTCTTTGCCACTTGGCGCACATTCTGCTTACCTCCCGTGCCAACCGGCCAGAAAAGTGGAATCTTTTTTCGGACGGGATCAACAACCACCAACCCAACCACGCAATGACTCGCTCCATGAACCGTTGGCGCACCCTCGCGCTCGGACTGCTCGCCTCAGCCGCCCTCGGCACCGCCCCCCTGTCCGCACAGGACGTCGCACCCTCCGCTCCGCCGGCCGTCGCGGCTGCGGAACCCGCCAAAACGCCCACCCTCGAAGAGCTCGCCGCCGACTTGGGAGACATCCAGGCCTACATCAACAACGGCGCGCGCGTCACCGAAGCCGGGAAATCCAAGATCCCCGGCCCCGGCCCCGGTCACAACGCCTGGCAGATGGTCAGCACCGCTCTTGTGCTCTTCATGACCCTTCCCGGACTCGCCCTCTTCTACGGCGGCCTCGTGCGGAAAAAGAACATCCTCTCCGTCATCGCGCAGTGCATGGGCATCGCCGGCCTCGTCACCATCCTCTGGTGGGCCTGCGGCTACAGCCTCTCCTTCGGTGCCGGTGAAGGTGCTTTGGCCCCCTTCATCGGCGATCTCAGCTTCAAATTCCTCGAAGGCGTCGAACCAACCGCCGTCGGCGCGGGCTACCATTGGATCAGCGACAGCATGTGGTGCATGTTCCAGCTCACCTTCGCCATCATCACCCCGGCCCTCATCGTCGGCGCCATCGCCGAGCGCATGAAATTCATCGCCGTCCTGCTCTTCACGGCCATCTGGATGTTCGCCGTCTATTTCCCCTTCGCCCATATGGTCTGGGCCGGTTCCGGCTTCATGTGCGGCCCCCTCAATCCTGAAGCAGGCATCAAAGCCATCGACTTCGCCGGCGGCACCGTCGTCCACATGACCTCCGGCTGGAGCGCCCTCATCCTCTGCATCATCCTCGGCAAGCGCAAAGGCTACGGCAAGGACCAGATGACGCCCCACAGCATGGTCATGTGCGCCATCGGCACCGGCATGCTCTGGGTCGGCTGGTACGGCTTCAACGCCGGCTCCGCCCTCGGCGCGGACGGCATCGCCGCGAACGCCTTCACCACCACCACGCTCGCCGCAGGCACCGCCGGCTTCGTTTGGGCCTGTTCGGAGTGGATCCTCCGCGGGAAGCCCTCCATCCTCGGCTTCTGCTCCGGCATCGTCGCCGGTCTCGTCGTCATCACCCCCGGCGCCGGCTTCGTCACCGCCACCTCCTCCGTCATCATCGGTGTGCTTGCAGGCATCATCCCCTTCCTCGCCGTCGCCTACCTGAAGCGCATCCTCGGCTATGACGACGCGCTCGACACCTTCGGCGTCCACGGCGTCGGCGGCACCCTCGGGGCCATCCTCACCGGCATCTTCGCCGACGAAAAAGCCAACTCCGTCGTCGCCGGCCTCAAGGAAGGCCTCGTCGGTGAGCAGCTCAAGGCCGTCGCCCTCACCATCGTCTGGAGCGTCGCCGCCACCGTCGTCATCGCCCTCATCGTCAAGATCCTCGTCGGCCTCCGCGTCGATCCCGAGGTGGAAAGCCAGGGCCTCGACCTCGCCGAGCATGGCGAGGCCGGTTACGAGCATTGATACCCCCTCGTCACTCCCAAGCCGGGCTGAGAAATCAGCCCGGCTTTTTTGCGCCCCCTCCAAGCCGTCACCGGAGTTCCCGCCCTCCCCATCAGCCAGCAAAGACGATGCTCACGATGTCGCTCGGCAGGCCGATCTCCTCATTGTCGATCATGCCCATCACCATGTACTCGCGCACCTCCGGCACCACCGGTTCCGCCAGCGGGTTCGTGTCATAGTAGGGCCCACGGAGGACGCCAACGGCGAGACGGAGGACGCCAACCGCGAGACGGAGGACGCCAACGGCGGGACGGAGGACGCCAACGGCGGGACGGAGGACGCCAACGGCGGGACGGAGGACGCCAACGGCGGGACGGAGGACGCCAACGGCGGGACGGAGGACGCCAACGGTGCCACGGAGGACGCCAACGGC
>CAMAZK010000198.1 GCA_945863205.1 Akkermansia muciniphila
CCGCTCGGCGTGCGCCGCACGGGCCGCTGGCGACCGGAAGAGGTGACCGGCGTCGGCTGGACGACTTCGACGGGCTTTTCCGCCTTCTTGGGGCGGTCAAACCATCGCGGGTCGGTGGCTTTTGTGTTCGACTCGTAAACGACCTCCGCCTTCACGCCGCCGAACTCGCGTTCCGCAGGCTTTTTGTCAGCACCGAGGGTGAGGTCGAGCAGCTTGATGAAGTTGTTCGAAGTGGAACTCTTCCCGCGCGGCGCAGCGATGATGTAATTGGCGTGCTTGGCCCGCGTGAGTGCGACGTAGAACTTGCACAGCTCCTCATAGGCAGCGTCGGCCTCGCGCTCACCACGGTAGGCGGCGAGGACTTCATCCGCCTGCACGAACTCGGAGGGCGGCAGGTCGAAAACCCACTCCACGTGCCGATCGTGGCCGCGTTTAACACCGATGCCGCGGCGCACTTCGGCGAGCTTGGTGCCGCCGACATCCGGCAGGATCACGCAGTCAAAGGTGAGTCCTTTTGACTTGTGAACCGTCATGACCTGCACGGCATTTTGTGTGTCCGGCTCGCGAACGGTGTAGCTTCTGGCATAGGCGAGGAATTCGTCGGCGTCACGGCTGCCGCCCTGGTCGAAGAGGCGCGCGGCCAGCGCCACGTCCTCGACGCGTCTCCTGCTGAAGGCGTCGAGCGCGAGGCCGGTCTTCTCCAGCGCCTGCAGCCAATGGCGCAGCACGGCCTCGAAGCCTTCGTCAAAGATCAGGCGCAGCACCTCGCTGGCCAGATGGCCCGGCGTTTTGCCTTCCAACAGTTGACGGAAGGGCGTCATTTGCAGATGCTGCCATGCCATCGTGTCACCGGGGTGCACGGCCACCTGGATGATGCTCAGCAGCGCGAGCGTGAGCGCGTTGTCGGTGGCAATGGCGATTTCCGATTCACACATCACAGGGATGCGCGACTTCGAGTGTGAGCGGATGTAGTCCACGAGCTCGCGACCCTTTCGATTGCTCTGCACCAGGATGGCGCAGCTCAGGCCGCGACTAACCGGCTGGATATCTTCCAGAATGCCCAGCGTGAGTGCGAAGTGATCTTCGTCGTTCACCTTCTCTCCATCCGCCGGGACGGGATTCAGCAACAGCGCATGTCCGGGCATGGCATCGTGAATGCCCGCGACCTGGTGCGGCTGCCAGGGCCAGCGCGTGATGGTGTCCGCCGGCAGTTGCAGCTCCATCAGCGCCGCTTCGTCGCCGAAGACGTGGTTCACCATCTCGATCACGTCGTGGCCGGAACGCCAGGAGACGTTGAGCGGGCGCTTGTGGATGCGCGTTTCGCTTTCGGAGCTGTAGCGGGCGTAGATGTCATCAAAAAGCCGCGTGTCACCGCCGCGCCAGGCATAGATGGCCTGCTTCACATCGCCCACCTGGAAGAGCGTGCGCTCGTCGCTGGTGTCCTGCACGGCCTCGTCGATGAGGTTCTCGATCACGGACCACTGGATGTGATTGGTGTCCTGAAATTCGTCCAGCAGCCAGTGGTCGTAGCGTGCGTCGAGCCGGTAGTCGATGCGCAGGCGCTCCTGCTCTCCGGGCACCTGGGAGAGCATCGGCTTTGGCAAACCGGCGGCGAATTCGTGTCCGGCGAGGATCAGCTCCATGTCCTGAAACGTCAGCCGCCCGCGCCGCCGCACCTGCCGCGCCCAGGTCTGCTCATACTGATTCAGCACGGACCACACGCCATGCGTGCGCTCCAGCCGCACACGCAGCTCACCGCCGACGATGTGCGTGATGATCGCCTTGAAGGCGTCGCAGGTCCGGCCTTCCAGCGTCTGTTTCTGCCGGTTCACGGTCAGCGTGCAGTTTTTCGCTTCGATCTCGTCCCACTGCGCCAGGGCCTTCTTGAGGAAAAAATCGACCCGGTTCGTCAGCTTTCCGCCGGGGTGATAATCGGCGAGTTCGTCACGAAACTGCGTCCAGAACTCCCAGGCCTTGTCAGACGTGTCCTCCGCCTCCAGCCGCTGCATCAGGCGCGCCGTTTCCGCCGGCAGATCGACCTGCGTTTCGAGCCAATGACAGCCCTGCGGCCAAACGGCGTTCGTATTGCCCCAGAGTTCGCCATTCCCGGCATGCAGCAGGATTTCGTGCTGGTTCTCGATGAACTGGTCGAGCATGTCGCGGATGCGCGACTCCTCCCGGCCGAAGGTGGCACGGCGAAAGGCCTCCAAAAAGTCCTGCTGGGCCAGGAGCCCTTCACCGCGTGATTTCAGGCCAGGCAGCGTGCGCTGAAAGACGAGGCGATAGACGCGCTCGCGCTCCACTCCGGTCAGATGCTCGTTCAGGATCTCAAAATCACCGGCCAGACCGAACTCGGCCGGGAAACTGCGCAAAATGGCCGAGAAGAAACTGTCGAGCGTGCCGAGAAACAGACGCGGCATGCGGGCGATGAACACGCGCAGCAGCTTCTGATAGTCCGCCGGCTTCAGGGAGCGCAGGATCGGCCGCAGCGGGTCGTTCTTCGCCTCCGGGTCGATGGTTTCGTCCCCGGCGAGGTTTGCGGCAAAGTCGGCATCGGAGGCGGCCTTCGCCAACTTCTGCAGGATCGAATCAAAGAACTCCCCCGCAGCCTTGCGGGTGAACGTCACCGCCACGATGCGCTCAGGCGTGACATCCCGCCCGGCGAGCAACTGCTGCCCCATGATCGCAATGAAGCGGTTCGTGAGCTGCCACGTCTTCCCCGAGCCTGCGGAGGCGAGGATCATTTCATTTGGGATCGGCGTCATGCGGCCTCCTTTCCTGTGAGCAGGCTCGCGTCCACGGCCTCCAACGGCTCGCCGAAGAAGAGATGCCCGAAGTCGTCGCCGTAGGGCAGCTTCTCCGCCGGCGGCCAAAACTCGCGATTCCGAATCGCTGCGATGACGCCCTCCGCACAGGCGCAGGCGCCTGCGAGCAGGGCACCGTCGAGGCCGGGCCATTCGTCGAGGTCGATCTCCGGTTTCGTCTTGCTCAGCGTGACGTGCGCGGTGGTGATCTTTTCGCCGGGGAAGCGCTTTTCCATGGCTAGCCGGTAGAGCGGCAGTTGCAGACGCGTCCAGCGGCCTGTTTTGCCATCACTGCGCAGGGCCAGTCGCCATTCGGGGAGTAGCTCCGGATCTTCACTGCGTTTGAGCGGCTGGAGGTGGTAGTCTTCAACGGTGCGGCGGGACTTTGACTGCGCATCGAAAACGGAATGCGTCTTGAAGTCGATCAGGCGGATGCCGAGCTGCTCATGCCGCTCCACGCGATCCACGACGCCGGTGACGATCATGTCCGCGAGCGTCCACGGCTCGTCCTTGGGGCTGATGTAGGTTTCGGCGGCGATGATCTGCCAGCCGGAGCGGCGCTGCGCAGCCTCCTTCTCCGCCCACCAGCCGAGGCGCTGCCGTGCTGACTCGCGCTGGATGGTGACGGGCACGGTGAGCCGCGGTCCGTAGAGCCCATGCAGGCGGCGGTCGAGAATGGCGTGGAAGGCGGCGCGGATCTTGTCCGCATCGGTCAAAGCGGCGGCCTCCGGGTCCTGCGCGAAGGTTTCCATCACGCCGTGCAGCAGGCTGCCGAATCCCGCCGCATCCAGCTCGCTGCACGTGGTATCGATCTCGTTCATCCCCAGTCCGTGCCGCAGGTAGAAGCGGAACGGACACTGCAGGTAACTGTCGAACTTGGTGACACTCAGCCTCTGCAAAATGGAAGCGTCCTCCGGCAGAGGTTGCGGCTTCAGCCTCCAGGCGAGCTGCCACGGCACAGGATCGGCGGAGGGTGCCTCCTTCTTGAAAAAGTGCAGCGTGCGCAGGGGGAGCTCCGTGTCAGCGCATTGGAACAGCAGGCGGGAAGGGCGCAGCGGTGCACCATCGGCATTGGTCCGACCGAACAGGAAATCGACACGCCCGCCGTCGTGGCGGCGCGATTCGATGAGCGCGGTCATGAGGCAGGCGTCACGGGCGAAACGCGTGTCATTGCTGCGCAGGCCGAGCGCACGCCGTGCGGAGTCCGGCAGGAAGGTGTGGCCGAGGATGGCCTCCGGCGCCTTGCCGTCGTTCATGCCGGTGATGACGAGGTGCGGCGCGTCCTCCCACAGCAGTTCGAGCCAGCCTTGCAGGTCGATGTCGTTGGCTTTGCGATCCGGGTAGAAGATCTCGTCGCCGAGTGTTTGCAGCAGCAGTTCCAGCTTCTGTGCGGCATCGAGCCCCCCAGGGAATTTTTGCGCGGCGGGTCCGTCGAGGGCGTCGAGCACCTGGATGATCTGATCCGCGATGGCCGCGAAGACGGCGTCCTGCGGATTGTCCGTGCGGAAGCGGCGTCTGGCGAACACATCGCCAAGGAAGCCGGTGAGCGCGGCGCCGAAGTCCGCGCCGGAGAGCGATTTGAGGACACCCGCGATCCATGCGAGGCCGGCGGGAACGGCGCTCGGCCTTTTGGGATCGCTGAACACGCGCGGCGCCAACTCCAGCGCGTCATCGAGCGTGTCCGGCAGCGCGGTGACCGCGAGCGTGTCGAAATCATCGAGAAACTGGCGCAGCGACGGGCGGGCTTGGGTTTCGGCTTCGACGAGATCACGAATCGTGTCCGCCACGTCGGGACAGCGCACGAATTCCGCCACGGATTGAAACGAACGGGTGCCGGCGAGCTGTGAAACGATGCGCAGCAGGTGAAAAACGCCGTGCGTGCCCATGGGACGGCCCGCCGGGTCAAAGGCGCCGATGGCCCGGGCCGCGAGCGCTTTCTCCAGGGGCGCGGAGACTTCCGTATCCGCCACGCCGATGGCCGCCACGGCGCCCGGATCGGCATACGACGCGAGCAACTCGACCGCAGCTTCAGCCTGCTCGGCGGGCGTGCCGGCCTGATGAATCGTCGTCTCCGGCGTCGGGATGTCGATGGGGCGCGTGAGCCACGCGTCCGGCCTGGGCCGGCCCCAAACGTCGAACGCGTCACGATGCGAATCCTCCGGCGCGTAAACGAGCACATCGACGGCGACATGGTGGGACCAGCGCTCCAGCGCCTCCACCGCAAGTGCGGAGGGATCAAGCACGCCGGCCATCACGACCCGATGGATGCCGGCGGGAGGCATGCCGTTGGCGGCGGCATGACGGCGCGTCCCCTGCCAGTCGGCGAAACCGCGATCCTGGGTGGCCCGCACGCAGTGGCGCTCGATGCTGGCGAGATCGCGCCAGCGCTCCGGCTCCATCTCGGTGCCTTCGAAGATCCGTGCCACGTCGGCGAAGCTGAGGCCCTTCTCATTGAGCGTCTCGCGCACTTCGAGCAAGTCGCCCGCCGTTTTCAGCGCCCAGGTGAAGCCGCGCTCGACGGGATCGACAGGGAAGACTTCGCGGTGCGAGTTTAAGTCGATTCGCAGCAGTTCTGCGGCCCAGATCAGCCGCGTTTCGAGCGCCCCCGCCGGATGCAGCTCCGGCGCGTGTTCCGGGGAGGTGAGGAAGTCCGGCGTGACGACACGCGGAGGCAGCACGGCGGCGTTTTTTTCCGCCGCATGAACGGCCAGCGCCTCCCGCAGGCGGCGGCTGGCATTGCGCGTGGGGACGATGATGAGCCAGGAGCCGAGGTCGAGAGCGCCCGCACCGCCCCAGTCCGCCGCCACGTGCCCGACCACCGCGCTGACCAGCGATTTGTCCCAGCCGAGAAAGTGCCGCTTCGCCGAGGAGAGCGACGCCTCAAAGAGGTCCGGAGCGATCTCGCTGGTGGAGGCTGGTCGTGACGTGCGGGGCATGAGCTGAAACTAGAAAAGCATCACTTTGCCATCCGCTGACGCACGCACTCAAAGAGGCAAACACCGGTGGCGACGGAGACGTTCAGGCAGTCCACCTTTCCGGCCATCGGGATCTTGGCCAGGAAGTCGCAGTGCTCGCTGGTGAGGCGGCGCATTCCGGTGCCTTCGGCGCCCATGACGATGCCGATGCCACCTTTGAGATCGAGCTCGTAGAGGCTCTGCGTGGCTTCATCCGCGGTGCCGACGAGCCAGACGCCGAGTTCCTTCAGCTTGTCCATGGCGCGGACGAGATTGGTGACGCGAACGAGAGGCACATTCTCCGCGCCGCCGCAGGCCACGCGGATGACGGTCTCGCTGACGGGCGCGGATTTGTCCTTCGGCATGATCACCGCGACGACGCCGGCAGCGTCCGCCGTGCGCAGGCAGGCACCGAGATTGTGCGGGTCCTGCACGCAGTCGAGGATCAGCACGAGGGGACTTTCTTTGCCTTCGAGAATGGCGGGAATGTCCCCCTCTTCATAGACCCGGACATGATTGTCAGAGCGGGCGTGGCGGTTTTGACGTGCGGTAGGTTGATCAGGGCGGTTCGGGCGCATGGAATTCAGCGTGACAGTGGGACGGTGAAGAGCGTTTGGCAAAATGTTCGCGTGGCGGGCTTGCGATCTGTGTGAAGTGAAGAGAGCTGTCACGGCATGAAAACAACCGCCCTGAAGCGCTGGTGGCTGCAGATCGCCCTTTTGGCGATACCTGTGCTTTTGCTCGTGTTTGGATGCGAGTGGTGGATCGCGAAGACGGCGGAAGGAAGATGTTTCAGTGGGGTTAAATCAGTGCCGGAGGCGCCTGTGGCGGTGGTTTTGGGCACGGCCGCACGCGTGGCGGATGGAAGGGCCAACCTTTTCTTTCTCCCAAGGATGGAGGCCGCAGCGGCCCTGTTCAAGGCTGGCAAGGTGAAGGCGCTGATCGTCAGCGGTGACAACGGCACGCAGCACTACGATGAACCGACGGAGATGAAGCGCGTGCTGGTGCAGTTGGGCGTGCCTGAGGCAAGGATCGTGTGCGACTACGCCGGCTTTCGCACACTGGACTCGGTGGTGCGGGCGAAGGAGGTCTTCGGCCAGCAGCGCGTGATCTTCGTTTCACAGCGATTTCACAATGCGCGGGCCATTTACCTCGCGAAGGCGCTCGGAATCGAGGCCTGGGGACTGAACGCGGCGGATGTGCCGGTGAAGCTGTCGGTGAAGACGTTTCTGCGGGAGAAACTGGCCTGCGTGAAAGCGATGCTCGATGTAAACGTCCTGGGCACGCAGCCGAAGTTTCTCGGCGAGAAGGTGGCGGTGCCGGTGGAGTGATTTACAGCCACACCGTGAGTGCGCGGCGCAGTTCCGGGCCGGGGGTGACGCGGAGGGCGTCTTCGACTTCCAGGCGGGCTTTGTGGCCGTTCTGACTGATTTCGAGGAAGACGGGGAGATCACCCGGAAACTGCGTGAGCACCTCGTGGATGCGCTCAAGGTCGGTCTCGTCGTGCTGGCGGGTGTTGAGGCGCAGGACGATGGGTTTGGGCGGCGCAGGCGGCTTTGGCGGCGGCGGTTCGGAAGGGTCAGGCGCGCCGGCTTTGCGCGGTTTCGCGGCTTTGGGATTGAGGACGGAGGCGTTGTTGCAGGTGACGCGGTTGCCGTCGGTTTTTTGATCCTTGCTGACGCGGACGCGGAAGGCCATCACGGCGCCGTCGGCGAGCACGTCCTTGAGCTTTTCGTAGTCGTCGCTCCAGCACATCATCTCCTGCACGCCGCTGAAATCTTCCACCTTGAAGGTGGCGAAGGGCCGGTTGTCCTTTTTCGAGTAGCGGACTTCAAGCTGGCTCAAAATGCCCGCGATGGTGATCGTGCAGGCTTTCTCCTTCGTGTCGATTTCTTCGATCGCGGCGATCTTCGTGAGCTTCACGGAGTCGAAATGCCCGCGGTAGCTGTCGAGCGGATGGCCGCTGACGTAGAAACCGAGGAGTTCCTTTTCAAAGGAGAGAACTTCGTCCGTGGTCCAGACGATGGAGGGCTGTGCGGGCTCGTTCTTCTTCTGTTTGGGCTGCGCGAGGTCGAAGTCGTCAAAAAGGCCGCCCTGCCCCGCTTTTTTATCCTTCTGCATCGAAGCGGCGGAGGCGAGCACCTGCTCGAGCCGCGCGAACATGCTGGCGCGCAGTTCACCGGTGAAATCGAAGGCGCCGGCCTTCACGAGCGCCTCCATGAGCTTCTTGTTCACGGCGCGGTTGTCGAGGCGGGCGGCGAAGTCTTCGAGGCTGGCGAAGGGGCCGTTTTTCTCACGCTCGGCGATGGCGGCCTCCATGGCGCCTTCGCCGACGTTTTTGACCGCGCTGAGGCCATAGCGGATCGCATTCGGCAGCGGAAACTCGCGCCCCCTGTCAGGCGAGTCCTCCGGAAGGAGTTCGGCGACAAATTCGGGCGCGAACTTGAGCAGCGACTTGTTCATGTCCGGCGGGAGCACCTTGATGCCCATCTCGAAGCACTCGCTGACGAAGTTCGCGATCTTGTCCGGATTGCTGATTTCGTAGCTGAGCACGCCGGCCATGAACTCGACCGGGAAATTGGCCTTCAAATAGGCCGTGCGGTAGGTGACGACCCCGTAAGCGGCGGAGTGCGATTTGTTGAAACCGTATTGCGCGAATTTTTCGAGCAAGTCGAACACGGCATTGCCCTGCTTGGCGGGGATGTTGTTCGTCTTTTCGCAGCCTTCGACAAAGATGAGGCGCTGCCGGGCCATCTCTGCGGCGTCCTTCTTCCCCATGGCGCGGCGGAGCAAGTCAGCTTGGCCGAGCGAGAAGCCGGCCAGAAGGTTGGCGGCCTGCATGACCTGCTCCTGATAGACCAGAATGCCGTAGGTCTCTTTGGCGATCTTTTCGAGCAGCGGATGTGGATACTCGACCTCCTGAAGGCCTTTTTTGCGGGCGATGTAGTCGGGAATGAACTGCATCGGCCCCGGACGATACAGGGCGAGAATAGCGATGATTTCCTCGATGGTGTCCGGCCCGAGCTGCTTGCAGGTGTTGACCATCCCGCCGGATTCCATCTGGAAGACGGCGACCGTTTCACCGCGCTTGATCAGCTCGAAGGTCTTGATGTCGTCGAGCGGCGCCTCGGCCACCCGGAAGTTGGCGATGCGCTTGCTGATCCAGTACTCGGCTTCGTGGATCACCGTCAGCGTCTTGAGGCCGAGGAAGTCCATCTTCAGCATGCCGAG
>CAMAZK010000199.1 GCA_945863205.1 Akkermansia muciniphila
CGTGGCGCTGAAGGATGCGTTGGCGAAGGCCTCGCCGGAGGAAGCGGCCTTTTTGGTGAAGGAACTGAATCGCAACCGCATCCAGTTCAACGAGGCTCAGCAGCGCATCCTCGAACTCGCGAAGAAGGACCCGAAGGTGCTGCCGGAGCTGGCGGCGCAGATGGCTGGCGCGGAGGAGATTCCCGCGGAGGCGGTGCCGCTGCTGGTGAGTTTGGTAAGTGATGCGGGCACTCCTGCCCGCAATGCGGAGGCCGAGGGTGCATCGACTGCGGGCAAGAGTGCCCGCATCACTTCGCTGGCGCTTTCTCAAGCGATCATCGCTTTGTCGAAAACCGACAGCGCCGACGGCGTCTCTGCCACGCTCGCTGCGCTGGAGCCGCTCAAGAAGCTCCCGGACTCCGGCAAAGACTTCGATGCGGCCTTCAACGCCTTCTTGAACGCGCCGAAGCTCGAAAATCACCATCAGCTCGTCGAGCAGATCGCCGAGAAGGGCGAGTGGCCGGTGTCGATGTATGCGAATGCCGCGTTGCTGAACCTCGCGAACCGCAAAACGGGCAGTCCGGAGTCCATCCAGCTCACGCAGAAGGCACTCGACAAAGGCTGGGCCGATCCGAAGCACCGCAAGCTCATCATCGACGCCATCAGCGCCTCCAAGCACATGCCCAGCGCCGCCAAGGTGCTCGCCGCGCTCGATGATCCCGATGCCGAGGTCAAAGGTGCTGCCGAACGCGCCGCCAAGGCCATGCGCATCACCAAGGTCGAAGACAAAACGCCCAAGATCATGACCTTGAAGCCAGAGGAGGCCCTCGCGGCTGTTTTGAAGGAAAAAGGCAATGTGGCGCTCGGTGAGCAAATCTTCACCAAAGCCACCTGCGTGGCCTGCCACACCGTGAAGGAGACCGAAGCCCAAAAAGGCCCCTACCTCGGCAACATCGCCCAAACCTACAAGCGCCCCGATCTGGCCCAAAACATCCTCGATCCGAACAAGACCATCGCCCAAGGCTTCGCCAGCGAGATGATCACGCTGAAGGACGGCACGCAGCAAATGGGCTTCATCACGCTGGAAGGCGCGAAAGAGGTCAAACTGCGCAACATCGCCGCGCAGGAGTTCACGTTCAAAACGGCGGACATCAAAGAGCGCCAAAAACTCCCCATGAGCATGATGCCTCCCGGCCTGATGATGAACTTCACGGTGAAGGAGTTCGCCAGCCTGCTCGATTACCTGGAATCGCTGGTGAAGAAGTGAATCCAAAGTGGTCCGCACAGTCCTCTGTGCGGCGCTCCGCAAGCATCACGGCCACCTGCTACGCGCAGACAGCCTGCATGCCATCAACCCTGTCCCCTCCGGTCAAACGGCTCAGATAGGTCCGGGATCGTGCGGAGCTTGCAGTTCTGGCGGATCGCCCCACAGAGGACTGTGCGGACCACTTTAGGCGATCACTTCCCGCACCACGTGCCCGTGCACGTCGGTGAGGCGGAAGTCGCGACCGGCGTGACGGAAAGTGAGCTTTTCGTGATCGAGGCCGAGCTGGTGGAGGATGGTCGCATGCAGGTCGTGCATATGGACTTTGCCATCGACGGCCATGTGTCCGATGTCGTCGGTGATGCCGTGGGAGAAGCCGGACTTGAAGCCGCCGCCAGCCACCCAGACGGTGAAGCCGAGCGGATTGTGGTCGCGCCCGGTGCCGTTGTTTTGCGCGTAGGGCGTGCGACCGAATTCGCCGCCCCACCAGACGATGGTGTCTTCGAGCAGGCCGCGTTGTTTGAGATCGTGGAGCAGGCCTGCGATGGGTTTATCGACGGCGGCGGCGTGGTCGCCGTGCTTGGGCAGATTGGAGTGCTGGTCCCAGGCGGGGTTGTTGGAGTTGTCGCCGTAATTGACCTGGATGTAGCGCACGCCCTGCTCGGCGAGGCGGCGTGCCATGAGGCACTGGCGACCGTAGTTGTCGGTGGTCTTTTCGTTGA
The DNA here is from genome assembly GCA_945863205.1 of Akkermansia muciniphila. GTDB lineage: Bacteria > Verrucomicrobiota > Verrucomicrobiia > Verrucomicrobiales > Verrucomicrobiaceae > Prosthecobacter. Next base: position 1,966 of record CAMAZK010000199.1, read on the forward strand.
TGCCGTAAAGCTTGAGCGTGGCCTCGGACTCCCCGCTGAGGTCCATGACGCCGGGCGCATTGGTCTGCATGCGGGCGGCGAGTTCGTAGCTGCGGATGACGGCGTCGAGCTCCGTGTCGCCAGGCATCGCGTGGGCGGCTTGTTCGGCGTTCAGGGCGCTCAGGAGGCTGAACTGCTTGCGCTGCTGCTCGGGTGTCCAGATCGTGTTCGTGATGTTCTTGATCGTCGATTCCTTGGCCGGCAGGCCACTGCGGCCCACGGGCGTTCCTTGGAAAACGGCGGGCAGGAAGGCGTTGCCGTAGTTGCGCGGGCCACCATTGCCGAGGCTGGGACTGATGGTGACAAAGCCGGGCAGATTTTCGTTTTCGGCACCCAAACCATAGATCACCCAGGACCCCATGCTGGGGCGGATAAAACTGGTGGTGCCGGTGTGCAAAAAAAGCGTGGCGGGGCCGTGGGCGACGCCTTCCGTGTGCATGCCGTGCAGGAAGCACAGGTCGTCAATGTGCTGGTTGATGTGCGGGAAGAGATTGGACGCCCAGTGACCGGATTCGCCGTGCTGCTGGAAGTCCCAGAGAGGCTTCATGACACGCTGGGGGGCTCCTTTGCCGGTCTTCGCGACGATCCGGGAGTCTTCGACATCGATGATCTTGCCGTCGTCTTTGAGCAGACGCGGTTTGTAGTCGAAGGAATCGACATGGCTGACGCCGCCCTGCATGAAGAGGAAGATGACGCGCTTGGCCTTCGGCGCATGATGCGCTTTTCGGACAGTGAGCGGGTTCGCGAGCGCCGCCTGGCTCTGTGCCATGGCCTGCCAGGCCAGATAGCCAAAGCTGCAGCCTGTGGTCTGAAGGATGTCGCGTCGGGTGAAGGGCATGGCCAGTGAACGCGGGCGGCGGCGATGTTCTGCCAGAAAAAAGCCCCATGGGCCACGAGGGCGCATGGGGCGTGGTGGAGAAAGCTGACGACTACTTCAGCATGTCAGCCACGAAGGAGCGTTCATCGACGAGTTCCTTGTTGGTGGCGGCTATCTTCGACTTGGCGAAGTCGTCCATCTCGTAGCTGGTGATGACTTCGTAGCTGCCGGGGGTCGTGGTGCGCACGGGCATGCCGGCCCAGACTTCGGGGTCGAAGCCGTAGAGGCCGTTGCTCTTCACCGCGATGGAGTGGATCGCGCCGGGGGTGACGAGGGAGCGAACGTGATCGACGAGCGCATTGGCGGCGGAAGCCGCGGAAGACGCACCGCGGGCGGCGATGATGGCCGCGCCGCGCTTGCCGACGGTTTCGCAGAAGGGGCCCTCGAGCCAGGCCTGGTCGTTGATCACCTCGGCCGCTGGTTTGCCAGCGATGGTGGCGTGGGCGAAGGCGGGGAACATGCTGGGGCTGTGGTTGCCGTAGATGAAGATGTCCCTCACCTCGGTGAGATCCACGCCTGCTTTCTGGGCGAGCTGGGTCTGGGCGCGGTTCTGGTCGAGGCGGACCATGGCGGTGAAGCGGTCCGGCGTGAGGCGCTTCGCCTGGGAGGCGGCGATCATGCAGTTGGTGTTCGCGGGATTGCCCACGACAGCGACGCGGCAGTCGTCAGCCGCGACGGCGTCGATGACCTGGCCCTGGCCGATGAAGATCTTGCCGTTGTCCTTGAGCAGGTCCGCACGTTCCATGCCCGGACCGCGGGGCTTGGCGCCGATGAGCAGGCACCAGTTGGCGTCTTTGAAGCCAACGGCGGGGTCGGAGGTCTGGACGATCCCTTTCAGCAGCGGGAAGGCGCAGTCGTCGAGCTCCATGGCCACGCCTTGGAGTGCCTGCAGGGCCTTTTCAAAAGGGGCTTCGATTAATTGAAGGATCACTGGCTGATCGGGGCCAAACATGGCGCCGGAAGCGATGCGGAAAAGGAGGGCGTAACCGATTTGACCGGCGGCGCCGGTGACTGCGACTTTGATGGGGGCTTTCGACATGAATGGAGTGGGTTGAAGGGGCCATCAGAGCACGGCTGGGCGCTTGGGCAACCGTTCGGCGCGAAATCGCGGCAGAAAATGCTTGGGCGAATCGCACCTGCCTGTTATAAACCTGACTTTTCCAAGACCCTTAATGCCCCCGAGTCCTTCCCGTCACTCTCTGTTGCATCCGATCCGGCGCCGTCAAGCGATGCGCCTGCTACTGGCCGCGTGGCTCGTCATCGGGATGATTCCGTCGGCTCCTGCCCAAGGCGTCCGTTCTCTGGAGTCGCTGGCCGCCAAGGAAACTCAACGCCGCACGGCCCTGGCTAATCAGGCCATGAATGACATTCAGCGCGGGTATGACCTGTTGGGTGAAGGGAAGTTTGAGGAGGCTCTGAAGGTTTTTAAGGACAGCTATCAGGCGCTGCCGGTCACGCCTTTGACGCAGGAGGCACGACTGGCCGCCCAAAACGGGCAGGTGCTGGCCGGGATCGGTCACGCACGGACTTTGCAGACTGAGGGGAAGGGGAAAGAGGCCGGAGCTCTGCTGGAGAGCTTGTTCGCGGTGTCTCCGAAGGATGACCGAGTCCTTGCGGTGCAAAAGCTGTTCTCGGATCCCGACCGCTGGCCGCCGGCGCTGACGCCAGAACACATCGCCAACGTCAAGAACGTCGAAGAGTTGCTGGTGAAGGCCAATTCCTTCCGCGAACTGGGAGACTATGACCGTGCGATCTCGACCTACCAGAGTGCGCTGCGCATCGACCCCTACAACAGCACAGCTCGTCGTGGCATGGAGGCGGCGGAGCTGGACAGGCAGCGTTACTTCAAGTCCGCCTACGACCAGCAGCGTGCCAAGATGCTGGGAGAAGTCGCCAAGACGTGGGAGGATCCGGTTCCGCTTTCAGATCAGGATGTGAGCATGCTTTTCGGCGCCAACGCCAAGAGTCGCGAGTACACGGCGAGCGGGCGAGAGGCCATCACTGAAAAGCTGCGCACTCTGATTTTTCCCCGGGTTGAGTTTTCAGGTGCCACGCTGGACGAGGTTGTCGAATTGCTCCGTGTCCGCAGCAAGGACGTGGACCCAGGAGGTTCCGGGATCAGTTTCGTCATCAATGTGCCCGCTGAAGCCCGCAACAAGCCGGTGAGCCTGGACCTCTTCAATGTGCCGGTCGAGGAAGTCATCCGCTACGTGAGCGAGATGAGCGGCGTCGCCTACAAGGTCGATGACAACGCGGTGATTTTTGTGTCGTTGAGCGAGCGCGAGAGTTCGATGATCGCCCGGAGTTTCCAGGTGCCCCCGGATTTCATCCAGAGCGCTCCTGTCAATGATTCGGGGGCGGCCCCTGCGGATCCTTTCGGTCAGCAGGCACCGGCAGGCGGAGCCTTGACCATTCGCAGGATGACCGCCAGGGAGTTTCTCGAAGGCCAGGGAGTGACCTTCCCCGACGGAACGAGCGCCTTCTTCAACAAGGCGACCAGCACCCTGACCGTCCGAAACACTCTGCAGAACATGGAACTCGTCGAACTTCTCGTCGAGAGGGCGAGCAAGGCGGCGCCTAAGATGGCCGTCGTGCAAGTTCGGATGATCGAAGTGAACCAGACCAACCTCGACGAACTCGGTTTCGACTGGCTACTCGGCGGGGTGGGGACGAATGGAAACAATGTATTCTTTGGCGGTGGAAACACCGGGTCTGGGGCTCCGCTCGTCAATTCAAACTACCCTTTCGCAACCGATGCCACGATTCCGGCAGTGACCGACAATCTGGGGAATACTTTCGTTCCCGCCCGGCCACTGGCCTTTCCTCTCGCTGGTCCCTTTCCTCAGGGGATTACACCTCTGCCGGTCAATGGAGGCGGGGCAGGACCGGTTACATCGGGTTTGCGTTCTGGAACATTCGCGACCGGGGTGGGTTCCTTGGACTCGGTGCTACAGACCGGTTCCGCTAACGGCGTTCAGGCTGCCGCTCCTGGGGTGTTTTCGATTGCCGGTGTTTTTACCGATCCGCAGTTTCAGACCGTCATTCGGGCGCTGGCCCAGAAGAAGGGCATTGATGTCAATGCCTCCCCGAGTGTGACTACGAAGAACGGTCTCAAGGCAACGGTGGAGGTCATCCGCGAATTCATCTACCCTACTGAATTCGACCCGCCCCAGCTGCCCCAGGGAGGTGCAGGCGGTGGACTGCTCGGCGGCGGCGGAGGAGGGGGGGGCGGACCGCAAATCGCAACACCCACGACACCAACTGCGTTTGAAATGAGAAAAACTGGGGTTGTCATGGAGGTGGAGCCCATCATCTCTGACGACGGCCGCACGGTCGAACTGACGATCGCCCCCGAGTTGACCGAGTTTGAGGGCTTCGTTAACTATGGAACCCCGATCATTGCGCCAGCGAGTTCTGGGCTGGTCAGCACTTCTGTCGGTTTCTTGAATTTCGCGACCAGCGCACAGATGATCACTCCGAATGTCATCCTGCAGCCGGTTTTCAAGACCCAGAAGGTGGCAACGGCGGTGAAAATCTGGGACGGTGCCACGATCGTGCTCGGCGGCGCAAAGATTCAACGGCGTACCGAGGTAAACGACCAAGTCCCGATGCTCGGCAATCTTCCCTTCGTTGGCAGGCTTTTCCAGACGCACACCTCCCAAACGGAGACCAAAAACATCATCATCTTTGTCACCGTGAACGTGGTGGACCCTTCAGGAAAAAAGGTCAATCAGGACACCGCCGCGATCGCCCGGCAGTGATCGTGAGGTCGGGGTGCGTCGTAGCATCTGTTCCATGTAGCGGGCTTCTCGGCATATTCGGAGTTGGTCTTCCACCTTGGACACTTGATTGACGGTCGGCCCCCACACGGCCAGGAACGCAATGCATCCTCTGTGTTCTTGCTCCGGAGCGTGGGCGCGACATCTTGCAAACATGCCGCAACCTCCACGCCGCCCTTTTCGAACACGCCCGCCTGCAAAATCAGAGCACGGGACCTCATGGGAGAAGTCGGCGGACTGGTATGACCGGATCATTGGGGAACGCGGCTCGGAACTTTACCAGGCGGTGGTGATTCCGGGGGCTTTGGGTCTGCTGCGACCACAGCGTGGCGAGCGGGTGCTGGATTTGGGTTGCGGGCAGGGTGTCTTTAGCCGGGCTTTGGCGCAAAAGGGCTGCGCCGTGACCGGGGTGGACGCGGCCCCCACCTTGATCCAGAAGGCCCGGACGTATCCGATGAAGCCGCCGGTGCGCTACTTGGCTCGGGACGCGGCAGAGATCGAAGATTTGGGAGAATTTGACGCGGTCTCAGCCATCCTCTGCGTGCAAAACATGGAGCACCTGGACGCGGTGAGTTTGGCCGCAGCCAAAGTGCTGCGACCCGGCGGACGCATGCTCTGGGTGGTGAATCATCCGGCCTTCCGCATTCCCCGGCAGACGAGCTGGGGTTTCGACGATCCGAGGAAGATCCAGTATCGCCGCACGGACGCCTACAACACGACGATGAGCATTCCGATCGTGATGCACCCTGGGAAGGCCGACAGTGAGACGACTGTGTCTTTCCACCGCAGCATGCAGACGCTCACGGCCTGCGGCTTCAGCGCGGGCTTGATGCTGGCAGGCATGGAGGAGTGGATCTCCCACAAGGAGAGTCAACCGGGACCGCGGGCACGGGCGGAGAACCGGGCGCGGACGGAGTTCCCGTTGTTTTTGGGGCTGCTGTGGCACAAGCCGGCCGCCCCTCAGTCTTCGAAGTGACGCTTGCAGACATCGAGAATGGCGTGCCGCGTGGTGCAGCGGCGCATCTCGTGCAGGAACTCGTCCGGGCGTGTTAGCTCGGGGCCGAAGAAGTTCAGGTGCTTCTTGATGCGGTTCACCTGATCGATCTCGCGAGTGTTCGGCATTGTCACGGTTTCGTACAACTCTTCGACATAGGCGAGGCGTTGAGCCGCAGACGGTTTTAAAACGGGTGCTCCCTGAAAATGCTGACGAATCTGCTCAAACAGCCACGGATTCCGAATGGCCCCACGACCGAGCATGTGCCCCCGCACTCCGGTTTGGCGGGTCACGGCTTCTGCATCGAGATGGGAGCCGATGTTTCCATTCGCTAGCACAGGGCAGGGGAGTTCGGCTGCGGCGGCTCCGATCAGGTCGTAGCGCACGCCTTCACGATACATCTGTGTGACCGTGCGGCCGTGGATGGTGAGCAGATCGACTCCATGCTTTACGAACAACGGCAGGAGCGCGTCGATGGTCTCCGTATCGTCAAAGCCCAGACGTGTCTTGACCGTGAACTTCACGCTCACCGCCTCCCGCAGGGCGCCGAGGATGCCGTCGATGCGCGGCACATCCCGCAGCAGACCGCCGCCGGCGCACTTCCTGTAAACGATGGGAGCCGGGCAGCCGAGATTCAGGTCGATGCCCGCGACGGCATGCTGCTGCAGTTCCTTGGCACTTCGGACCAGGGAAGGGATGTCGTTCCCGATCATCTGCGCGATGACAGGGCGACCGGTGGGGTTCTCCGTGACGGAGGCGAGGATCGGCTTCTCCAGATGCGAGTCCGGATGTACGCGGAAATACTCAGTGTAATACACATCGGCACCGCCATAGCGGGCCACGAGCCGCCAGAACTCGAGATCCGTCACATCCTGCATCGGTGCCAGCGCCAGCAGCGGCCCGGGTCGGGACAGCAGTTGATCGAAATGTTCGTTGGGGCTCACTGCGGTGTCTTAACCACAGCCCTCCGCACATTCACGAAAAAAAAGCCCTGAACGCGTTAACGCTGGTCGGCCCGTCTTTGGCTTCAGGAGAGTCGAAAGAGCCTCTTCGCGTTTTCGAAGAGAATCTTGCGTTCCACGGCCTTGCTGGGCGCCAGCTTGCGGATGGCGGCGATGGTGGCGGCCCCCTGACAGCCTGGGCCGCGGCCGAGGTGGTCGGCACAGTCGCTGCCATAGAGAACCTTCTCCTGATGGCGCTCGAAAAAGGCGGTGGTGTGCTCTTCGTCGCGGGTGAGCGCATTCAGGCCGGAGCCGGCGGACATGTCGGCGAACATGTTGGGGTAGTCGGCGAGGTAGCGGTCGGTCAGGCCGCCAGGGGTGATTTTCCCTT
>CAMAZK010000200.1 GCA_945863205.1 Akkermansia muciniphila
CTGGAACCAGATCAACAACAGGCAAAAGGTCAGCCGGAACCTGCTGACGGACAAAGATGTGCAGCGGCATTCCCTGACCAACGGGCGCTGGGCGGTCACGATCCAGGTGCCCCGTGCCAGCCGCCAGGACCGGCCTGTCTTCATCAACGGCAACCCACTGACCGGCACCTACAAGCGGCGGCACTCCGGTGATTTCCACTGCACGGAGGAGGAGGTCCGGCGGATGCTAGCGGAGCAGACGGAAGATGCCAGGGATGCCCGCCTGCTGGAAGACTACACTTTTGACGACCTGGAGATGGACACCTTCAAGGCCTACCGGGCACGGCTGGCCGCGCTGAAGCCAGACCACCCCTTCAACAGCGCTGAAACCAGGGAATTCCTGCGGAAGATCGGTGGCTGGGCGGTGGATCGTGCCAGCGGCAAGCAGGGGCTGACAGCCGCAGGCCTGCTGATGTTTGGAAGGCAGGAGTCCATTCAGGAAGTATTCCCGAACTACTTCCTCGATTACCGGGAGCTGCCGGTGAGCGGGTCCAAAACTCAGTGGGTGGACCGCCTGACCCCGGATGGCACCTGGTCTGGCAATTTGTTCGACTTTTACCGCCTGAGCATCCAGCGGCTGTTCCGGGATCTGAAGGTGCCCTTCATCCTGGAAGGAGACAGCCGGGAGGATGACACCCCCATCCACAAGGCGCTGCGTGAGGCGCTGGTGAATGCCCTCGTCCATGCGGACTACTCGGCCAGGATCTCCGTGCTGGCGGTGAAGGCTCCCGACTACTTCGGCTTCAGGAACCCTGGGAAGATGCGCATCCCCATCTCCAAAGCCCTCGAAGGCGGAAACAGCGACTGCCGGAATCGGAACCTGCAAAAGATGTTCAGCCTGATCGGCCTCGGAGAGCAGGCAGGCTCGGGCATCCCCCGTGTGATCGAAAACTGGAAGTCCCAGCATTACCGTCTGCCCGAACTGTGGGAGTCTGATGAACCCGAAGCCACGCTGATGCGGCTCCGCACCGTGAGCCTGCTGCCCGATGGAACCCTCCGCGACCTGCATGACCAGTTTGGAGCAGAATTTGAGCGCCTGGACGAAAATGGCCGCCTGACCCTGGCGACCGCACAGATCGAGCGTTTCGTGACGAATGCCCGCCTCCAGCAACTTTTGCGGCTTCACCCTCGGGACATCACGCTGATGCTCCGGGGGCTGGTGGACGGCGGCTTTTTGGTGACTGACGGCCAAGGCCGGGCCACCACCTACCGTGTTTCTGGCTCCGAAGCCGTGGATTTGGCACAGGAAGCCAGTCTCGAAGTCGTCCCTGTGGCGAGGTCCAGTGGTACCTCCGATGGTTTCGGGGCGAGGTCCGATGGTACCTCCGATGGTACCTCCGATGGTTCGAGCCTTGAGATACCCTTCAGCCGAACAGCGGCGGGCCAAATCCTGCCGCCTGAGCTTTGGGCCTTGGCGGGAGCCGTACGCAGCCGGAAAAAGGCACCCTCAGCACAACTGAGGGAAATCATACTGATCCTTTGCGCAGATCGTTTTCTCAATTTGCAGGAGTTAAGCCAAATCTTGAACCGCACGCCCAACGACCTCCGCCAGCGTTACATCCGCCCGATGTTTGACGAGGGCCTGCTGGAGCGCCGCTATCCCACCCAGCCGAATCACGAACAGCAGGCCTACCGGACCAAGCAGCCTGCCGACACCTGATCACACCCAGTTCTTTTTGCCCCATGCCCATCACCCAGATCACCCTCGAAAACTTCAAAGGCGTGGCGGACGCCGTCACCGTGCCGCTGCGGCCTATCACGCTGCTTTTTGGTGCCAATAGCGCGGGGAAGAGCACCCTGCTCCAAGCCTTGCTTTACCTGCGGGAGCTACTGGAGCGTCTAAACGCCGATGCGGACCTGCTCCCAGCCTCCGGGGCTTCCATCAACCTCGGCGGCTTCCGCCAGTTCGTTCATGGACATGACCTCTCTCGAACGGTCCGAATCGGGGTCACAGTAACGGTCGATGACGACGGGCTGCCGGTGTATCCGGTGCTCGGCACCGAGGAAACGGCGGCCTCAACGGAATATCAGCTCCCACTGGATGCCCTCTCTGGAGTCAAGACGGCGGGTATCCAAGTGGACATCGCCTGGCATGGCGATACCGGAAAACCCTGGGTGGTGCGCTACTCCGTGGAGATCAATGGATGCCCGGTGGGGCACATCGAAGCCCCGCCCACAGTCCTGCCCAAACTGATGGTGAATGACGAGGCCCGCATCTTCGACCAGATCTCACCCTTCATGGACGAGGACGGACAGGTGAGCCCGCCGAGCAACCCTGATGGCTCCGCCATCATCGGCAACCTGGGGCACTGGATGACGCCCACCTTCCGTGTTGGCGGCCGGGTGATCCCCAAGTTTGGGGCTCCATTACCCACCCTGGAGGCCACAGACCCTGAGGACAGCCTGTATCTCACGGACGCACAGGCTAGGCACATCTTCAGCCATGTGTTTGTCGGTGCCGGTGATCTCGTGCTGCGCGAGCTACAGCGCATCCGCTACATCGGCCCGATCCGGGAGGTGCCAAGCCGCTCCTTTGCCGCCCAACGCACACCCGCCGAGTCCCGCTGGGCGGATGGCTCGGCTGCCTGGGACTGGCTGCACCTGAAACCGGAGTTCCTGACCGAATCGACGGCCAAAGAAATCCGCAGTCTGGGCCTCGGCTACAGGATCGAGCCGCACCGCACCTTCGGCGTGCCAGCAGACAGCCGGCTGGGAATGCTGATCGAACGCGCCCGCCTGGGTGATGCGGAAGCTTTCGAAGATCTGGCATCACTGCCCCCTGGTGAGGTGATGCAGATCGAGGAACACTCCCGCGTGCGCATCGTCGCCGAAGAAACCGGCGTGGAAGTGGCTCCCTGCGACATCGGCGTCGGCGTGGCCCAGGTGCTGCCGGTCGTCATTGGCTCCATGGCCCCCGGATACAGCGTGCTGGCGGTAGAGCAGCCGGAGCTGCATGTCCACCCTGCGGTCCAAACGCGGCTCGCCGATGTCCTCGCCCGTCAAGTCGTGGGAACTCAGGATCGCCTCCTGCTCCTGGAGACTCACAGCGAGCACCTCATGCTCCGCCTCCTGCGCCGAATCCGCGAACAGCAGGAGGGCGAAATCGAACCCGGAGCACCGACGGTCAAACCTGAGGACTTGAGTGTTCTTTACCTTTCAAACGAAGGTGGAGCTATGCAGATCACCGAACTACCAGTTACCCCGGACGGAGACTTTAGCCGACAGTGGCCGAAGGGCTTTTTCGAGGAACGTAGTGCCGAACTCTTCTGATTTGCCTCATGATCAAAGAGATTGCCCTCGATCCCTGTCTCTTCGCGCAATGGCCGCACCATCTGGCTTTGCGGGATGCCTTTGGTGTGGAGAAAGGCCGTGTCATCTCTGCTTTTTCCAAGAAATGGAAGGGGCTCGTCAGGGATGAAGTGAACCGGCTGATTGCTGAGGGATTGATCGGGGATAACAAGGGTAAGAGCATCCTCGGATGGCTCACGGTTCCTTTTGGCACCACGGATGCACGCATGGTGAGCTGCGCCGCCCTTTATGATGGAACAAAGCCTTGGCATTTCAATGCCACCGCCCATTGGCAGGCATTTGATGCCATCCTATCCCATCGCGAGATCGGCGCAGAGAATGCCCTCTTTGCTGATGTCGATCACGAGTATCTCCGCGATCCGAAATTCAGCGCCGACACGCAGCGCACTATCCAGCGGAAGCGCCAGCCTATCGTGGAATGCGCCTGGCAACTGCTGCGCGACTCCAAGATGGTGCGGTTGATCGAGCCGCATTTCAATCCTCACAAACCTCGGTTTCGTGATGTGCTGGAAGCACTCCTCGACCGACTACACAAAGAAGGTTCATCTGTTCGCGAGATCGAACTGCATGTGAAGCATCCCAACGACAAGGACCCGCAAGATCCGACACCACCTATTTTCACAGCTTCCGAATTGAAGGGTAAGCTCTCCCCACTGCTTCGATCAGACTGGAAACTGCGCGTCCACTTATGGACCCGAGGCCGGGAGAAGATGCATCCGCGCTATCTGCTCACCGACCGTGGAGGCATCCAGATCGACCATGGCTGGGATGAAGGGGAGTACGATACCGAAACCACCCCTATCCTGCTATTGAGCCGTGTCCGCTGGGAACAGGAGATGGCGAGATACCAACTGGGCAGTGCTGATTTCTTCATCGACGCCAAGACGGATGTGATCGAGATTCATTGAGGCGTTGCTTGAAGTTTTGCCATGAGCGCCATTGCGATCCAGAAAAAACCACGGAATCACCGCCGACCCGACCAAGGTGCCGCAGGGAGCTTCTTCCGCCAGGATCGGGCGGAGAACATCGTTTCCCGAGCCTCCTAACCGCTCATTTGACGCTGATGAGACGTTAATCAGAACCCATCGGCGTTTTTCATGATTGTGACAGCCACGGTCCGCCGGGCTGCCAAGTTGGGTCGAAGGTTTCGCGTCGGCCTGCTGCCAGGGCGGGAGGAACGATGAAGGTCGCAACGAAAGCCACCACCTCTTCCAGGGATGGAAACGGCTTGGTCCGCACGGACTTTTTGCAGAACGCTGCCCACATGGCTTGTCGCCTGGGATCGCTCCAAAACTCTTCGGTGAATACCGCGTTACTGCAGTTGATGTCAATGGAAGTAAAAACGTATAGAGCGTGGCCCTGAAGGGACATGGCCCAGACCGAATCGGATGCCCTGGATGTGCCTGACGCTGTCGATGGCGAGGAATCGACCCACTCACAGGCCGAAACCGAGCTGTTCACATCACGTTTTCAGCTCGAATTTCGCTGCCGCAATAGTAGCGAGTCAAAAATGGACAACACCTCGGTTATCGGTAGTTGGGCTTTACCCAGAGAAGCCGGATTGTGTGAATGGTCCATTCCGATGATTGACATCCCTGCCCACAGGTACACTTTTGCAGTGGAATTGCCGCCGACCCGACAAAGGCTCCGTATGGAGCGCTTTCCGCAAGGATAGGGTCGGCGGACTCATTTTTTATTTTGGCCAGTGCGAAACCTGCATCTCGCGATGGGAGATGATCTTGCGATAGTCGGTGGCGTCTGACTTGTCGGTAAGCGAACGTGCGACAGCCCCACAGACCATGTCCGCCAGTTGAAGCAGGTTGTTCTTGTGAGAATCCTGGAGTTTGACCTTGTGAATCAAGGAATGGTGGGTGCCGTCCACCTGCATTTTCTGGCGCAAAAAGGAGGAGAACTCCCGTCGAAGCAGTTCAGAACCCTGGCCGTCGATAACCACGGTCGCATCGCGCAGGTAGGGTTTCGCCAGTTCAAACACCAGACCACAGGTGTAGCGGTAAAGCTCCCGAGGTGTTTGGATGCCGTGATCGGTGAGGCTCGATTTATCGAGCACGACGGAGAAGTAAAAATACTCGAAGGAAGATGCTTCCCGGAGAAATCGCCTTCTCCAGTCGGGCTTGAGTTTCGAGAAGTGAAACTCAAACTCTTGTCGCAGCCCGAACTCCTTTTTGAGCGATTGAATCCGCTGATCCACCAGCGCGGCTTGTTCCCGGTCCTCAAACATAACCAGCGTCACGATGAACTTGGCGGAGGTCACCTTGCAGGTGAGATCAAGCCCGGTGTCACCGGATTCATCAATGAAAACGAGCATGCAGAGTGGTGCCAAAGTTTTGCAAACAGCAAATCACTCCCCTCTCAAATCCAGGCAGATGATCCGCTCACCCGTCTTCTGCATCAGATCCTTCTGCTGCTGGCGCACATAGAGCAGGCCTTGGCTGAGGGCGGGCAGACTCCAGGTGTTGAGGGCGTAAAACGGCTGCGCTTGGGCGATGACTTTGGCCCCGGTGGGGCTGAGGTCGAGCCAGTGGAGGGAGCCGATCTCGCCGAGGCAGAGGAAGGCGCTGTCGGCCTTCAGCAAACTCGCGCGGAGGATGCTGAGGCGGGTGGGATTGGCGCGGCCGGTTTGCTTGCTGAATTCCGCGTCCTCCCACTCGATCTTTTGCTCCCACACCTCCGCGCCGGTTTCGGCGTTCACGCAGACGAGGCGGGACTTGGGCTCTGTCTCGCCGTCGATGGCGTAGAGATGGCCGTCGTGATAAACCGGGTTCATCCAGTGGACGCCGAGCTTTTTGGAGGTCCACAGCTCCTTCGGCTGGAATTCAGCATCATACTCGACCATCGCGCCACCGAGCGGGCGACCCTTCGGATACGCGGTGGTGATGAAGGCGCGATTTTTGTCAGGAATGACGACGGGCGAGGTGCCGATGGCCTGGATGTATTCGTCGTCACGCCAGGCGAATTTGGAGTGCAGCTTTCCGCTGGTAGGATCGATGCACATGAGGCCGCCGGTGGCGGGATCGCTCTCGCCGCCGGCATAGACGAGCACCTTCGTCTGCCCGTGCAGCTTCGCCGGAATGGGTGACGCGTAACTGGCGCCCCAGGCGTCTTCGACTTTCCACACGATCCCTCCGCTCTTCAAATCAAAGGCCGCCACGCTCACGCCTGCTTCAGCGAGACGTTCTTTGCGGTCCCGCAGACCTTCGCTGTCGTCGATGGGAGACTTCTTGCCGCCGACGTTGAGGATCACTTTGCCGTCGAGGATCAACGGGGTGCCGCCCGCGCCGAAAAAGTCCTGCGGCACATGCATTTCGGTGCGCAGATCGTGCTTCCAGAGCAGTTTGCCCGTTTTCAAATCGAGCGCACGCAACTCGCAGGTCACGCCATACGTCACTACCACGCCATCGGCGATCACCGGGCTGCCGCGCGGCCCGTTGCCGAAGCCGTAGCGATCCTGGTAGGAGATCGGGTAATCGTGCGACCAGAAGCGCTTTCCCGTCTCGCGCTGCAGGCACTCGATGACTTCCTTCCCGTCCAGGGCGTGGAAAATGACGCAGAAGTCGCCGCTGATCGCGGGTGAGTTGTAGCCCTCTCCCATGGCGACTTCCCAGACCGGCTTCGGCTCGCCTGCGGCCCACGTTTTCAGAAGATGCGTCTCCGGCGAGATCGCATCGTCCGCGGGGCCGAGCACACGCGGCCAGTCGCTCGTCTTCGCGTCCTTCGGCAGCGGCTTCGGCGCGGCATGAAACGTCAGGCGGTCAAAGGCCTCCTGCGCGGAGCAGACGTTCAGGGCGAAAAGGATCAGAAACAGTCTCGACGGATTTTTCATGCGATGCCAAGCTAGGCACCGCCATGAAGAACGCCACCCTCATCTTTGCCGCCGTCGCCACACTCGCCCTCAGCTCCTGCACCACCTGCCCCTTCGGCGGCCAAACGACCGCCAAGGGCAAGGTCGAGCACATCGTCCTGGTCTGGCTGAAGCGCCCCGGCAACGCCGCCGACCGCGACACGCTCGTCGCCACGGCGAAGAAGTTTCAGGCGGAGATCAAGCAGATCCAGCACCTCAGCGTCGGCCCCGCCGTGCCCAGCGACCGCGACATCGTGGATGACAGCTTTGATGTCGGTTTCATCATGCGTTTCGACGACAAGAAGGCCATGACCGCCTATGAAAAGCATCCCGTGCATGTGAACGCTGTGAAGCAGACGCTCATGCCGCTGGCCAAAAAAGTGCTGGTGTATGACATCGGGTGCGAGTGACGGGCTGCAAGGTGGCCCGATCCCTGCGCGTTTGGTTTTTGGAGGCAGGTGGTGTAGGATCTCCCCTCCAAAACCCCCACATGACCCAACGTTCCCAGTTTCCCTTCTTCGTTTTGGGCGGCCTTGCCGTCGCGTGCTCGCTCGCTTCGGCGGCGGACACGTTTCCGCCAGAGCAGATCGAGTTTTTTGAGAAGAACGTTCGCCCGGTGCTCGCGGAGCGCTGCTACGACTGCCACGGAGCGCACAAGCACCAGAACGGCCTGCGCCTCGACTCGCGTGACGCGGTGATTCGCGGCAGCGATTACGGCAAGGTCGTCGAGCCGGGCAATCCCGGCGTCAGCAAGCTCATCAAGGCGATCAATCACGCCCCCGGTGTCGAGGCGATGCCAAAAAAGGGGGACAAACTGCCTGCGACGCAGATCGCCGCGTTGGAGAAATGGGTCAGCATGGGCCTGCCCTGGCCGGCGGAGGTGGCCGCAGCGGACCACGCCGCGCCGAAGTCCGATCCGATGCAGCACTGGGCCTTCCAGCCAGTGAGAAAGCCCGCCATCCCCGCCGGATTCACCGGCCATCCGATCGACGCTTTCGTCGGAGCGAAGCTCAAGGCGGCGGGCCTGGATTTCGCGCCGCGTGCCGACACGCGCACGCTCACGCGTCGGCTCTACTTCACGCTCACCGGCCTGCCGCCGAAGTTTGACGAAGCGGATCAGGCCGACGCGCCTGCCCTCGTCGGCAAACTCCTCGCCAAACCCGCCTACGGCGAGCGCTGGGCGCGTGTGTGGCTCGATGTGGTGCGTTACGCTGACACGAACGGCTACCAGGTGGCCGGGCGCAGCAATTTCTACCCCTACGCCTACACCTACCGCGACTGGATCATCAAGGCGCTCAATGATGACATGCCCTATGACAGGTTCGTGAGCCTGCAACTCGCGGCGGATCGCCTGACCGAATCCACGCCGAACTCGCCGGAACTGGCCGCGCTCGGTTTTTACAATGTGGGCGAGCGTTTCATCAACGACCGTGTGCTCATCACCGACGACCGCATCGACGTCATCGGTCGCGGTTTGCTGGGGCTCACCGTCGGCTGCGCCCGCTGTCACGACCACAAGTTCGATCCCATCCCCAGCCGCGACTACTATGCGATGTACAGCATCCTCAACAGCACCGAAGAGCCCGACGAACCAGTGATGCCCATCATCGGCAAGGCCGCGAACGAAAAGGACGGCAAGGATTACGACACGAAGGTGGCGGAGATCCAGAAGAAGGAACTCGACTTCAAACGCACCGTTTACGACGACCTCCGCAATCCAGAGCGGCTCGCCGAGTATCTCGTCTTCGCCCAGGAGGCCGTCGCCATCGCCGAT
>CAMAZK010000201.1 GCA_945863205.1 Akkermansia muciniphila
TTTGTCGAGCATCCTGCATCCGCGAAGCCTGCGCTTCTCCATCTCTTTGTGATCACGTTTGGCTGCCATGCATTCAGTTTGACATGCCAAATCCTCACTGTCTCCTTATTTTACGAGTCTCAATAAGTGTGGATAAACAACGTTCTGCCAAAAAATGAAGACATTCGCCGTCATCTCAGTCCTTGCATTCGCTGGATTCGTGCGTGCGGATATTCCCGTAGTGCCCAATTCCCTCTCACCCGATGGCAAGATCCATGCGGTGATGGATGTCGATAGAGACCCGAAGATATCCCCCGAGTGGAAGGGGGACAGCCTTCCCAAGATCGAGATCACCGAAAAGGACTCTGGGCGGGTTTTAGCCTCCATCGGGTATTTCGGATCGCCGGGTGATGACGCCCGTCCGCTTCGTGATCATGTGGGTCTTAGCTGGCGACCCGATTCCAAAGCGTTTGGAGTTACCATTGATGACAGGTTCTACTCCTCAAGCGTGATCTACGTGCTCAACGCTGAAGGAAAGTTCATTGCTGCACCCTCACTACCAACCGACTACGAGAAGATGACGGGATTTCCAACCCCGGATGCTGATGATCTTCGTCCGCGAGGACGAGACCAAGTTGTTGGATGGGATGAACAAGGGCGATTGATTTACAGCATTTTTCGTTCGCCTCTGCCCACATTCAAGGGGAAGGATCCCCTTCAGCATCGCGTTTATTTGGACGTTACTCCTGATTCCGTGACAGTCGTGCGGGTTGAGCATGAAGAGGGTGAGTGGAGGAACGGCGACTGGATACCAACCAAGGCAGAACAAGCCGGCACTGAGCAACCCGCTACTCGCCCTGAGTCGACGTCGGAGGGTAGTGACAAACCTCAACCTGAAGCGGAGGGGCGCTCCCGGTAGCGGGTGCCAGGCCTCGACGTTCGTCCAACCAACGCATCCCGTGTCCCTCGCCGAGTCGATGAGAGTGCCGTTTCCGACCCGAGAGGAGTTGCGAACGAGAGGCACCCGCAAAGAGGCCATTGCCGAGTTGTATGATTTGTGGCTCGTAGCCCATTCCGAAGCAATGGACCTTGCCGCCCGCTTGCCAGATGTATTCGGAGATCCACCACGGCCACGAGTTACGCTGCATGTCGCCCGCGGTTATGATGATGAGTGGTTCTTATCCGATGAGCGGGTGGCCGAGTTGGCAGCCCTCGACCCTGAGCAGCATTGGACGGAGGTTTCAGCAGAGGCCACGAGACAGATTCAGGAGTATTTTACCTTTTCGGATGCTGAGGGGTGGCGGTTCTACCTCCCAGCCTTTTTACGCCACTACCTTGCAGACTTTCCATTGTGCGGCTGGGATGCCGTTCACACTGCCTGCCAGACGAGGGAGCACTTTGAACTGATTACAGAGCCACAGGTTGCATTTATTGACGAGTTCTTAGCCTTATGCCAGACATGGGACGCATGACGAGCCGAATCAACAACCAACCAAGGGACGAACCCCCAAGTTAGCTTTGAATCGGGCGTCAAAGAGCGGGGATGATGTTTTGAGTGTCTTCGCCTGACTTCAAAGGTAGCGGTTGTTGAACAGGCCCGTGGTGGAGCGGCCACCGCGTATCGCCGGAGTGGTTGGCCCTTTGCGTTTTGCTTTTGTGGCCGTTTGGCTCGGAGGTCGCTGCTGAGGGCGTTTCACGCCGCCGCGCTGCTCGTGCCATGGCTGGTGCTGGGCGCCGTGGTGCTTTTGCGTTGCTGATTGGCGGACTGAACGGCTCTTGCGTGCTCTTTTGGAGCTTGCCGCGCTCTTCCATGGCATGGCGCGGCCTGCTCTGCTGGATGCGGAGTTTGTCCCCTCCTCCTTGGTTTGACGGAGCGCGTGTGTGTCGCAGACCACTCGCCTGGGTTTTGGGGGCGCTGGGGAGTGGAACAGGCGAGTAGGCTGACGCCATACTCGCCTTCCGTGGGGACCACGCCTTTGCAGGCGCAGCTACGGGAAGACGGAGCGCGTGTGTGTCGCAGACCCCTCGCCTGTTTGAGCGGAGAGCGAAGCCTCATCCTACTCGTCCTCCTACTCCTACTCGTCCTCGTCCTCGATTCTTCCGCTCCGCCATCGTCCAGAAGCTCCGCGCCTCACTCCGCACGCCCGTTCGAGGACGAGTTCGAGGACGAGTTCGAGGACGATCCTGGGGGACAGAGTGCCCTCCTCCTTGGTTTGACGGAGCGCGTGTGTGTCGAAGACCACTCGCCTGGGTTTTGGGGGCGCTGGGGAGTGGAACAGGCGAGTAGGCTGACGCCATACTCGCGCTCCGTGGGGACCACGCCTTTGCAGGCGCGGCTACGACAAGGAGTGACGCCATCTTGGCGTCAGGAGGGGACCACGCCTTCGCAGGCGCAGCTACGACAAGGAGTGACGCCATCTTGGCGTCAGGATTGCCCTTTCTTTGGCTACTTCTTCGCCACGTTCGCGCCTGCGGAAGGCAGGGTGCGGAGGCGCTGGCTGGGGCTGAGGCCGTACTTGTCGGGCTGGTACATGGCTTCGATCCTCGCGGGCGGGGCGGTGGTGTCGCCCTCGGCGATGACGCGGGCGAGGTACTGCAGGCTGAACTTGCCCTTCGCAGGCGCGTAGTTGGTGAAGAAGAGGGCGCGGTCGGTGCGGATCTCGCGGTGGTCGCAGAACCAGGCCTGCGTGCCGTCGGGGAGCTGGTCGCCTTCACGTGCGTTCTGGGTGTCGAACTCGGGATTGATGGCCTCGAAGACGGCGGGCAGCGCGTCGTCGATGGCGAGGTAGCGGTCACCACCGCCGATCTCAATCTTCAGCGTGACGACGACCATGTCGCCGACGCGGAGGTCATCGGTGCCGGAGGTGGAGCCGTCCATGTTCAGCTCCTCGTAAGTGCGCTCGATGGCGTAGCCTTTGTTCTCGCCCGCGAAATCGCGCTGCGGCGGAAAGCTGCGGGCTTCGACGCGGCCGAAGGCCTCGCGGCCTTCCGGCAGGGTGATGCTGAGCGGCGCGGCGCTGAGGGCCTGATTCAGGGCGAAGCCGACCTTCGCGCTGGAGAATCCGGCGGTGAGGTTCAGCGGCTGCTTCATGGTGTCCCAGTGCGCCGTGGCCGCCAGCGGCTCCCCGGATTGCTTCAGGCTGCGCTCGTAGGCGGCCAGTGCGGTGAGCGTCCAGGCATTGGTGAAGGTGTTTCCCCATTCGCCGCGGCCGTTGCGTGATTGCAGGATGGAAACGGCGAGGCTTTCCGCATCCTCAGTCAAACCGAGATGGGTGTAGCAGATCAGACGCAGGGCCTTGTTCGCGCCGCTGCCGGCCCAGTGGCTCCAGATGACGGGCGCGGGGGCGGGTGCCGGTTTGGCTTTGGTCTTGGCGGTCTTGGTGGTCTTCGACTTGCCGTCGTCCTGGGCGGGCGGTGCGGGCGGCTTCCAGCCGAGCGTGTCCTTGATCTGCTGCTCGGGCGCATCGCTCAGGCACATCGAGAGGGCGAGGTAGAGGCGGGCGGTCTCCGGCAGCTTGTCGCGACGTGCAAAGAGCAGGTTTTGATAGGCGGGCTCCGGTTTTCCAGCTTTCGCCAGGGTGTAGAGCGCCATGGCGGAGTCGGTGATGTTGTAGAGGTCCTTTTCCTCATCGAGACCGCGAAGGCGCTTCGACAGGTAGCCGATGAGCTTGTCGATGGCTTCGCCGGGAATCGACGCGCCCTGATCGCGGGCACGCAGCAGCAGCAGGCCGCCGTAGGCGCTGCCCCAGAAGCTGGGCTCATGCCCGCCGGGCCAGTAGGCCAGGCCGCCTTCGTCCGTGGTCATCTGCATCAGCTTGTCCACACCGGCCTGCACGACTTCCTTGGCCTTCCCGCCGCCGAGTTGCTCGGGAAAGAGCGGCTCGTATTTGCCAAGCGCCAGCCAAGGCATCGTGGCGGAGGTCGTCTGCTCGACGCAGCCATAGGGATAGTTCAGCAGGTAGTCGAGCGCGTCGCGGGCCTCGTAGAGGCGGCTGTTGCTGATGCCGAGGGAGAGTTCGCCCGCGCCCTCCAGCAGCGCGGGATTGACGTCCTTGATAAGGTTTTCGACCGGCTCCGCGGCCTTCAGGCGCGTGTAGCTGACGTAGCGCAGCTCCGGCACGGGATGATTCACCTCGAAGGTCGATTCGGTGCCGTCGCTGGCTGGCTGCGGCCAGTTCACGGCCTGCGCTTTCCAGGTCCACTTCGCGGTGCCGAGCTGCACGAACTGCACGGGGAAGGCGGTGGCGGCGGTTTGGCCGGCTTTGATCTGGAGGATGACCTTCTGCTGCTTCGCGCTGCCACCCATGTCGGGCTTGAGGGCTGCGGGAATGAAATCGCGCTTCTCCTGGATGAAGTCCGCCGTGGCATCGAGATCGAGCGTGATCTCCACCGCACCGGAATGCGACGTGGTGTTGTGCACGACGGCTTTGACGAGGAATTCATCGCCAAGACGTGCGAAGCGCGGCACGGCGGGCTCGATCATGAGCGGCTTGTTGATCTTGAAGGCGGACTCGCCTGTCCCAAAACGCTCCACGCCATGCGCGGCGACGGCCATGATGCGGTAGCGGGTGAGATTGTCAGGCGCGGTGACGCTGGCGGTCAGCCTGCCAGCGGCATCGGTCGTTCCCGAAGCGAGCCAGAGCGGTGTGGCGACGAAGTTTTTGCGAACCTTGATGTTGTCCTGCCCCATTCCGGTGGCGTCGCCACCACCGACGACGAAGCCTTTGTTGCCGCGGTCGCGCATGGCGAGTTCTTCGGCGAGTAGGTTGTCGAACGAGGTGAAGCTGTCGATGGCCAGCGGGAACTCCGCGTGGAAAAACGCGGAGGGATCCGGCGTCTTGTGGCTCATGAGACTGAGCACGCCTTCATCCACGGCGTAGAGCGTCACATCCGCGCCGGAAACAGGCGCACCCTTCGCGTCGGTGATGCTCGTGGTGATTTTTACCGCTTCAGCGGGGCGGACTTCATCGTGGTCCGGTTTCACGGCCAGCTTCAATTCCTTCGCGTCGGATTCAATCGTGAGGGCGCAGTATCCGGTGCGATACTCCGGCATCTTGTGCTGCTTTGTGCTGGCTGCGGAACCGCGGATGACGATGACGGACACGTAGGCGTTCGGGAACTCGTCCTCGCCCAGAGGGACGCGGATGATGGGATTGTCGAGCGTGAGCTCGGTGACGAACTGGCGGTGGATCTTGTTGCGCTCCAGCGTGACGAGCGCCGTGCCGGCGATGGGTGTCTTCACCACGATGACGGCGTCTTCACCCGGCTTCAGCTTGGTCTTCTCAGGCTGGAGGTTCATGCGGTTGCCGTCCTCCATCGCCCACGGGAACTCCCCGCCGCCGACCGCGTAGAAGGGCATGCGGGAGAGCACCTTGGTGCCTTTGGCGTCGGTGGACTCGGCGGTCAGGAAGTACACGCCGCCCTTGGCCGGAGTGAAGGCCAGCGTGGCCGAAGGCGCGGACTTTTCAGTCGCGGCCTTCAGATCGGCGCTCTGCTTCATCTCCTCACGCAGCACGACTTGATCCTTCGTCGTGGTGCCACCGCCAGCGGTGGCGATTTTCAGCGTGTGATACTCCTGGCGCTCGACTTTCCACTCCACATGCACGTTCCCGGCTGCGGGAGCGCCTTTGGAGTCGATGGCGACGACTTCCAGGTTCACCGGCTGGCCGGCCGTGGCGAAGTACTGCGGGCCCCGCAGACCGAGGAGGAAATCGGCACCCGGCACCTCGAACTGCACAGCGCTGCTGATGGTCTGCTCGTTGATGTCGGTGACCTCGGCGTTCACGCGCACGATATGCGGCAGCGCGGCGCGATCCGGCGGCGGACGCGGCATTTCAAGCACGGCGGTGCCGTCCTCGCCGAGGAACATGTCGCCGTTCACGAACCACTCGTCATCGCTGTCCTCCTGCTCGCCGTAAATGTAGTCGCCGTCAGAGTCGCGGTCCTGCGCGTAGTGCGACCATGACGGCTCCTCGCCGAAGTGATAGTCGCGGAAGGCCTCCGGCGGCATGAAGTCGCGGCGCGAGTTCGCGCTCCAGGCGACCTCGGCGACGGAAAGGGCCTTGCCCATGAAGTAGTTCGCACTGAGCGGCAGCTTCACGCGGTCGGCTTCAAATTGGATCGCCTCCCGGTCGAGCTTCACCTCGAAGGTGTTCGGCTTGTAGTCGTCGATGCGGAAGTTCATGTGGCCGCCGTCGCTGCTCTGGCTGTTTCCATCCGGCGCCTCCAGTCGTACGGAGACATCGTACCAGCCCGCAGGGCCGGTGGGCAGGGCGATGTCGTCCGCCCAGGCTCCGGCGGCGGTGAAGGTGACCGGCTTGTCCACGACGACGCGGTAGCGCGGATCGCGAATGACAAGGCGGCCCTCGGCGGGAGCCGGATCGAGGCTCAAATCATCGCCCGTGAGCAGGCGCGTGTGTGCCTTGAAGTGGGCGGTGTCTCCCGGCTTGTAGAGCGGGCGGTCGGAGAAGACGAAGGTGCGACGCTGCGGCTGCCACACGCTTTCCCAGGCCTGATTGATGTCGTAGGGGATGCCGATGCCGCTTTGATTGACCTCGATGACGGCACAGTCGCCCGCCTTTTCGGCAAGGACGAAAGCGGGAGTGGCGCCCGGTGCGGTGGCGATGCCGCTGGCGTCGGTGTCGCCGTAGCCGACGAGTTTCAGATCGGAATCCACGAGCGTGAGCCGGACGCCGGGCACGGGCCTGCCGGTTTCGAGCGAGGTGACGAAGATCATCGACTCCCGACCGCTGCTTTTCTGCATGATGCCGAGATCGGTGAACTGCACGAGGGATTGGGTGACGACGCCTTTTTCCTTCACGCCTTCCGCGGCGGTGCCTTCCAGCTCGATGACGAGCGGCGCGGCCGGATAGTCGCCGAGGACCTCCCGCCAGTTCAGTTTCAGGACCTCGCTTTGATCGAGGGGCTTGTTCACCGGGAAGGTGCGGTCAAAGACCTGCGTGCCGGGGTAGGCATCGATGGACGGCGTCTTGTAGGCGGCCTTTTGCTTGTCGTTGCCGTAGTAGGCGGTCTGGTAGGCACGGTATTGATCCACCGCCTTCAGCAGTTCGGGGCCGTTCAGGCGCTTCGCCCGCACGCGCACCTGCTTCACATTCGCCGCGCTGAATTCGTAGCTGCCTTCACCCTTTGCGAGCTGCGCATTGATGAAGGTCGGCGCGGCCACATACGGCGGATTCGGGATGAAGGTGACCTCCTCCTGGAAGTTCGCCTTCAGCGGCAGATTGTCCCCGGAGGTGAGCGCCTGGGCGACGGTGACCTGGTACTTCTTGTTCGCCTCGAAAGGGCCGCTGAGGCGCAGGGCGGTGCCAAAGACCTCGGCCTTCAGCCCGGTCAGCGGGCCTTCATCCTTGTTCACCACGGCGGCCAGCTTTTGACCGACGGACATGCGGCGCACGGTGACGAAGGGCGCGATCTTTTGCACGAAGGCCTCGATCATCTCCTTCGTCATCTCGGTGTCGGAGGGCGGGAGCAGGCGCTTGTTAAAGTCGATCTCGATGTAGTAATCGCTGTCGAAAGGCGTGTGCGCCTCGATGCTGCGCACTTCGAAGGGGCGGATGTCACCGATCTGGATGTCATCGCCCGTGGCCAGAGCATGGTGGCCTGCGGCGTTGGTCAGTTGTTCAGCGATCTGCAGGTGCCAGCCTTTGGCGACGGGAAGCGGCGACTCGGGCTCGATCACAAGGGCGCTCAGGCGCACGGCGTCATCGGCGAGGGTGGGTTTTACTTTGGAGATTTCCTCCGCCCAGGTCGGGTCCGCGTCCGCATTCATGCGGGCGAAATCCTTGCCGGTGGCGTGGCGGACGGCGGCCTTCACCGGCGGCGCGTCCTCCGCCGCGAAGCTGATGTGCTTCGCCGCTTCGGCGGGTGTCACGTTGTCATTGAACTCAAAGAGAAAGCGCGGGCTGCGATTCTGGCCGCCCTCATTGAACCAGCGCGGATGCTGGTCGATGAGGCGAAAGCGGGCGCTCTGCACGGAGGCCAGACGTTCGGTGGACAGCGCCCGACCTTCGAGGTCGTTCAGGCCGGAGCGCAGTTTGAAATCGTAACTGCTGGCGAACTTCGGCGCCTGCGTGAGGTGAAAGTGCCCGCTGCGCGTGCTCGTCCACTCGAAGGTGCCGGTGAGTTCCGGCGTGACGATGACGGGGGAGGTTTCCTCGGTCCGGCCGATGCGCTCCTTCGCAATCATCGGCGTGGGGAAAACGACCTCGATGGTCGAGTTCGGCGCCAGCACGGCGGGATTGATGCTGATATCGGCTTGCAGCGGCTTTGGAGCGGCCGCCTTGGTGTCGGTGCCGGACTTGGCGGTGGGAGCCGCGAGGGAGGGGGAGGCTGCCAGCGCCAGCATCATGGCCGGCAGCAGCGCGAGGCTGAGAATAGTCTTCATGGCGATGGAAGGGATCGCCGTGAGAGTAGCATGCCGCCGCAGCGGTCGCGGAACTTTTTTGCGAAGAATTCGGAGTTGCCTCGATTCCCAGTTCATCCGGGAAGTGTGTTCACAGGATGCGTTCAACATCGGCAACCGCCCAAACCAAGCCAGGCACATGGACTGCGGAAGCCTGCTGCCGCTTTTCCGAGGCAGCCCTGCTGCCGCCGGAGACTCCTGATGAACGAAGAACGCCTGCCGCTGGCGCAAACGCGGAAGCGCCTCGGCGTGTGGGATCACCTTGGAACTCTCGGCGGCCAGCAGGCTGGCCTCCCGAAGGCGGCAGCAGGCTTCCGCATTCCATGTCGCGCCAGTCGGTCTGAAAACTCTGAGCATCGCGAGCTTGTACAGCACGCCCAACTCCGGCTCACTTCAGCGCCCAGACCCGCACATTGTCGAACGCGACCTCCTGGCCGTCCTTCCCGCCCATGCGGAAGACGAGGCCGGGCTTTTTGACATGGAAATCGGGCGCGGTGGCCTTGAGGGGCTCTTTTCCAGCGATCTGGGCCACGACGCTGTCGCCCTTGCACT
>CAMAZK010000202.1 GCA_945863205.1 Akkermansia muciniphila
TGCCGCCAGCAATCCGACGAGACCGATGCCACCGAGAAGCGATTTTAAAGATGTGTCGAGTCCACTCAGTTCCTTGCCGAGCATGACCGTCGTGGAGGCCGCACCGGGCCGACCTTTGGCTTTCCCCGGACCTTTGCCGCCGACGGCAGCGACCGCGAAACTCATCGTGCGCACGCTGCGGCCATCGGGCAGTTCTTGAGTCACGAAGACGGGATCGGAGCCGCCATGCGCAGGACGCCCAAAGGGTATCTCGCCCAGACTGCTGGAAACTTCGACGACTTGGCCGTCGCTGTTCCAGACTTGATAAAAAGCGCCACCGCCCGGCTCATGATAGTCGGTGAGACGCTCGGCCAGGTTCTGGCCCCTGCGGCGAGGTGCCGCAGGTTCATCCGTCGCAGCCTCGCCGCGTGTGGTGAAGCGGACAATTTGCGCATCCACCGCGAGTTCGGCGTCGATGGATTTGATCAAACTCTGCCGCACCGAAAGATACACGCCCGCTCCCGCCGCCAGCCACAGCAGCGCCAAGCCGCCGAGCAGCCAGAGGGTGAGACGGCGGCGGATGGATTTCACTTGGCGCGTTCCTCCATGACGTAACCTTGCCCACGCCTCGTGTGAATCAGCGGCTTGGAGTCCTCGCTCACTGCGATCGCCTTCCGCAAGGCGCACACGGCGGAGTCCACCACGTTGCTCATCGGTGAAACGAGATCGTCGTAGATGTGTTCCTCGATCTGCGTGCGCGTGACGATTTGCCCGGCGCGCAGCATGAGATATTCGAGCAGGGCGAACTCGCGTGCGGGCAGGTCGAGCGCGATCCCGGCGCGTGTCGCGATCTTTGCCGCCGAATCGAGCTTCAAGTCGCCGATGACGAGTTCGCTACTGGCTTTTTGATAGCCGCGTCGGCAGAGTGCTTCGACGCGTGCGAGCAGTTCTTCCAAAGCGAAGGGTTTGACCAAATAATCGTCCGCGCCGCCGCGCAAACCGGCCACGCGGTCCTCGATGGCATCGCGGGCGGTGAGAAACATGACCGGTGTACGATTGCCGCCTGCACGCAGCTTTTTGAGGATCGAAATCCCGTCCAGCGACGGCAGCATGATGTCGAGGATGGCCGCGTCGTACGGATGATCCTCCGCCATCTCCAGCCCCTCGCGTCCGTCGCCCGCGGCATCCACCGCATAGCCACTGCGCCTCAGCGCGAGCACGATGGACTCGCGGAGGCGGTTGGAATCTTCGACGACAAGGATGCGCATGGGGAAATGTAGCCGACTCGCCGCCGCTGCAAAGGGGCGAATCGGATGCCGCACCGTGGCAAACCAAGATGACGCGAAGATGATGGCCGCTACTAATGCTCCCTGCCTTGGTGCTCGTGTCCATCACAGCATCTCCAAGCCATGCATGGGCTTCGTGCCACTGCCGAAGCGGTCGGACGCGATGCCGAGGCGCTGGAGCATGCTGATGTAGAGATTGCAGAGCGGGGTGTTGTTCTTGGTATCGAAGGCGAGGTGTTGGCCGTGTTTGAAGCCGCCGCCGGCGAGCAGGGCGGGCATGTTGGTGGTGGCGTGGGTGGCGGCGTTACCAAGGTTGCTGCCGTAGAGGAGCATGGTGCGGTCGAGGAGGGTTTCGCCCGCTCTTTTATGCTTTTGAGGCCTGCGAGGAGGGTTTGCAGTTCCTTGAGCTGAGCTTCTTCAATGGTGCGGAGCTGGCTGCGGGAGTCGCCAGCGCCGCCTTGATGGGTGAGCGCGTGATGCGGGAGTGTGACGCCGAGTAGATCGACCTTGGGATTGAATCCCTGGCTGATGAGGACGGTGATCAGGCGTTGAAGAACATGTCTGGCATCATCCTTCGATGATCTCTTGCGGCTTGTGACGCAGGTCGACGTAGATATTCCAGGTTATCCCTGTCGCAGCGCCTCGATGAGGTAGTTCAGCTCGGCACTGATCTCTTCTGGGGTGTCAACGGTCTGGGCGATTTCGTGGCGGACGTTTTCGCCGAAGCGTTTGCGCAGGCGGTGGATGGCCACGCGGATGATGTTCTCGGAGACACCCAGAGTGGCGGCGGCATCGGCTTGCGAGAGTGCTTGGGCTTCACCATTGAGCCAGGGCTTGAGGATCTCAAATTGACGTTCGCGGCCTGCTTCTAGCTGTTCTTCGGTTAGGCGCTCGATGGCTCGGTGGAGCACGGCGTTGGCCCATTCGCGGTCGTAGAGGCTGTCGGGAGGTGCGGCGGATTTGAGTTCAGCTTCTACCTCATCGAGCTCCAAATCAGCGACTCCACCGCCTCGTTTCTCGGCGCGATCTCGGTCGCGCTGATCGGCGATGAAGTGCTTCACGGCACCGAGAAGGTAGGAGCGAAACTTTCCGCGCTGAGGTTCGACGCTGGTCAGTCCGCCGCGCTCTAACAACTGCGCAAAGAAGGCGTGGGTGAGATCTCGCGATGATTGACCGGCGACCGTGTGGATGAGGAAGGCATGAACGGGTTCGTAGTAGGCCTCGCACAGTTCGGAGAGCGCTGCTTTGGCCTCGTCGGATCCGCCACGCGCTGCAAGCACGCGCGTCCAGCGGGTCATGGGGAAGGAGGCTGAATCGTTCATGGTGGAGAGGATATGCGGCTTAGGGTGTCGTATCGAACTCAAGTTCAAGCCATGCGCGGTAACGATCAGCTCCCTTGGTGACTTCAAACAAGGGCAGCAGGCGAAGATCTGGGAACAAAGTGGAGTTGGTGGGCGACCTTCCTGAGATGATGTTCAATTGCGAGGTGGCCTCGCTGCCCGCTATGGCATCGGGCATGACGAAGGTGACCGTTTTCAAGCTTTCGCTTCGATCATCAAGGACCCACTCGACTTTCGACGTCGGTGCCATTTGGACCAAATTGCCGTTCACTTGCAGGTTGCCGACTGGTGGCGGGCCTTCGAAGAGAATCCTGGCCTGCACGATGCCTGAGGACTTGCGGAGGAGTTGAATCTGGACTGCGGGAGCTGATTCGCTGCCGACCGACTTGCTAACCGAGACGGCGTAGTCGCCTTCGAATGCCGGGGTCAGTTGATAGGCCAAGATTGGCACCAAAACGCTCACGCTAACCATTGCGATAGGCAGGCAAAAAAGGGCGACCACAAGCCAGAAGATGCGCTTGGGCCAAGGATTGTATCCCGGCACGACTGGCACACTTGTGCTGGGCAAATAGCTGCGATTGACGAGCCAAAGATAAGCCGCAATGAAGACGCTGCCGATAACTCCCAAGGGAATAATGGACGCACGTGCATTGGCGTCAGGAGCGAGCCAGAACGCCATCCCCACACAGATCAGCGCAAGGATTCCACCTGCCAAAACAGACAAAGCTAAGGTGCGGGCTCTGCGCGGATGACTTGATGCTTCGGCATCCAAGAAGGCACGTCGTTGCGTGGCGGTGACGGGTTGGCTCAACCACTGCCGAGTGCGCATGATCAACCACACCGCGAGGGCGATGACTCCTGACACTGAGATAAAGATAACAAGCCCATGCATCCAAAATGGAGCAAGTTCCACTGGCAAGGAGACGATCAAGGTAGTCATCGCCACCATCGGCCAGAACCACGCCGCAATGAGCACCGGCAAGCGCCCCTCCGTCTGGCCCAATGCTCGCTGGCGACGAAGTTGTTTCCAAGCGAACACCGTCGGTGGGACCGTGCACGTCAGAACAACGACGATGCCCGCGAGTCCAAGCAGCAACGCCATCTTCCAGAAGTCTTGGGGTGTGGAGTGGACGGTGCGGCGTTGTTCTCGAAGCGCCTCGATCTGGCCGGTGACCGCATCCAGTTCGGCGGTCAGTTTTTTGGCCAGAGGATCATCTTCAGGAAGGGAAGCTGGCAGGGCTTTCAGTGCAGCTCGAGCGTGGGATTCTGCGTGCCCCATGCGGGCACTGAGCTTGCTGGTGAGCGCCACTGTCTGCTGCTCCTGCGTTCTCACGCTGTAGGCAGCCAAGGTGCCAAAAAACACCAACAATAAAGGGATAACCGTCCCTGCAATGAGCAGGGCTAGTGCAAACATCGGCCGACTCCGAGTATCGGCAGTGCCCGGCGAGTGCTCCACGGCGGCGGCTTGCGGCAGCGGAGCATCTGTGAGCGGCCTCACCATGCCCGCGATGTCGGTCTTCACTTCGGCGGCACTTTGTTGACGGCGATCCCGCTCCTTCTCCAGCGCACGAAAGACGACTTCATCGACCTCGGAACCGACACCTGCTTTGGCAGAAGGTGCTGCGAATCGGCCAATCGGCAACTCGCCCGTGAGCATCTCATACAAGACGACACCCAGCGAATAGATGTCCGCCCGATGATCGACGGTGGCGGGTTGCTCGAACTGCTCCGGTGCCATGTATTGCGGCGTTCCAGGAGCCACGCCTTGCGTGAGCGTGATGCCTCGCGCCGTGTCCACCAGGAGCTTCGCAATGCCGAAGTCGGCGATCTTGATGCGTCCCTTTGTATCGAGCAGGATGTTCTCCGGCTTGATGTCGCGGTGCAGCACACCTTCGTCATGAGCAAACTGCAACGCCTCACAAATCTCCGGCACCACGGCTAATGCTTGTGTCGGCGAGAATCGGCCAGCTTTCATCGCCTGGCGGAGATTGACGCCATCGACATACTCCATCAGCAAGTAGTAGTAGCCGCATGACTCGCCAAAATCGAAGATGCCAACGATGTTCGGATGGGCAAGCCGCGCAAGCATCCTGGCCTCACGAGTGAAGCGCTCGGTGAACTCAGGCGCTGCAGCGAGCGACTTCGGCGGAACCTTCAGCGCCACGGTGCGCTCCAGATGAGGCTGTCGGGCATGATAAACCGCGCCCATGCCGCCGTGCCCGATCATTTCCACGATCTCCAACTGCGGAAACGCCGCAGCAACATCGGCAATCGAAGGCGCTTCAAATCTGGCGTAACCCACCGTGATCGTAGGTTCACCCTCGCCAAGGTCCGCCACGCCAGCCAGCGCACACTTCGGGCACAAACCGACTGGTGCCGAAGGCGGGATCAGGTCCCCGCAAGTCGGGCAGCGAGGTAACCCAGCGGCTTGCGAGTCGCTGGGTGGAATGTCGTCGGAAGTGGCAGGCATGAGGATGGGTTCTTCAGAGTTAGGGTTAGCAGTCATGCCCTTTCCTGAGGATCGTCTGCGGCGACATTACCAGAAAGTGAAGATTTTTTGCAATTCTCTGCTGCCAAGCCCCACGCAGCGCGCGGTCGCTGAGGTTAACCTCTGGTGGCAGTCGATCTGAACGGGTGCATCGCAAGGCTCGTTGGTGAGGTGATAGAGTTGCGTCATCGGTTCGCCTGAAGCGGTTTAGATGATCTCCAGCCCCTTGATCGTCTTCGTCCCTGTGCCGAAGCGGTCGGTTTCGATGCCGAGACGCTGGAGCATGGTGACGTAGAGATTGCAGAGGGGTGTGTTGTTCTTGGTATCGAAGGCGAGGTGCTGGCCGTGTTTGAAGCCGCCGCCTGCGAGCAGGGCCGGCATGTTGGTGGTGGCGTGGGTGGCGGCGTTACCGAGGTTGCTGCCGTAGAGGAGCATCGTGTGGTCGAGGAGGGTTTCGCCCTGCTCTTTTATGCTTTTGAGGCCTGCGAGGAGGGTTTGCAGTTCTTTGAGCTGAGCTTCCTCGATGGTGCGGAGCTGCATGCGGGAGTCGCCAGCGCCGCCCTGATGGGTCAGTGCGTGATGCGGGAGGGTGACACCGGGAAGATCGACCTTGGGATTGAAGCCCTGGCTGATGAGGACGGTGATCAAGCGTGTGCTGTCGGTTTCCAAAGCGAGGCGGACGACTTCAAACATGGCTCGCGTGCGTGGGATCAAGGCATCGGGCTCCAGATGATCGGCGGGGGCTTTGGTGGACACTTGGGGCTTTGGTTTGGTCTCCCAGGCTTCGGTTTGAGCGAGACGCTTCTCAAAGTCCCGCACGGCGGTGAAGTATTGGTCGAGCCGTTCTTTGTCACGTGGGCCAAGGTCGCGTTGCAGAGAGTGGGTGCGATCGGCGACGGCGTCCATGAGGCTGCGGCCTTCTTTGAGTCGCTGAATCTGTGCTTCGACTTCGGCTTTGCTGCCTTGGAAAAAAAGACGCTCGAAGACCTTCGAGGCACGATTCTCGCCAGGGATCTGCACGCCATCGGAGGTCCAGGAAAGGGAGGTGTTCGCTGGTCCGACGACGAGGGTGAGGCTGGGAAAGCGGGTGAGATGGCCGATGTGTTGCGAAGCGAGCTGATCGAGTGAGATCGTGTTGCGAAAGCCACCGCGTGTCGGATGAGGCGCGGCGGTGAGGAAGCATTTATCGGCGGCGTGGGCACCATCGACCCCGGGATGCGAGACGCCGGAAAAGACGGTGAAGTCGCTGCGATGGTCCTTCAGCAGATCGAGGTAGGGCGAGAGCGTGTAGTCCTTCCCGGTTCCCTTGGGAAAGAACATGTCCGGCATCATCCCGAGGTCGGTGCAGACGGCGACCATACGGCGGGGTGTCGCATCGCTCCTTTTGGCAAAGGCTGGCGTCATCGCTTCGAGCATCGGCAGAGAAAGGCTGACGCCTGCGGCTCGAAGGAAGTGACGCCGTGAGAGCCGTGGTTGAGTGGAAACGTGGATGGACTTCATGGCGGTCATTTGTTTCGAAACAGGGGACTCTGCACGATCTCGTGAATCATCGAGCGCACGCCGTAGCCTATTGTTTTTAGCCGCGACATCATGTCGTCGAGCTTCGCACTGTCGGCGAAACTGACATCGGCACCGGTGGCGTAGATCACGAGAAGACGCAGTAAGTTGCGAGCGATGGCTTCTTCATCCTTCAGCAGTAGAGCGCGGAAGTCGTCGATGTTGGCAAACTTGGCTCCGTCCTTCGTCTCGGAGGCGGACTCGACGGGCAGCGCGATTTTGTATTCGAGCGACTGTCCGTCTTTGCTGCCGGTTGCGGGTTCGCCTTTGTCGATGGCGCGGTATCGCTCTCGCCAGCCGCCCATGACATCGAAGTTCTCGAAGGCGAAGCCCGGTGGATCGATGAGACGATGGCAAGCGGCGCAGCTTTCCATCTCGCGATGTTTGGCGAGTTGTTCACGCACGGTTGTCACGCCGCTGAGGTCCGGCTCGATGGCGGGAACACTCGGCGGCGGAGGTGGCGGCGGTGTGCCGAGGATGTGTGTCAGCAGCCAGGTGCCACGAGTCACGGGCGAGGTCGTCGTGCCATTGGCCGTGACCTTGAGTACGCTGGCCTGAGTGATGAAACCGCCGCGATGGGAGGCCTGCGGCAGCTTCACGGGTGCCAGCTCATAGCCCGCAGCACCCGCCACGCTGTAGAGTTTCGCCAGCGGCAGATTCAGCATGGAAAAATCGGACGCCACGACATACCGCGCACCCAGGTCGCGCCGCAGCATCTCGGCGAAGTAAGCGCGTGTTTCCTTCACCATCGACTCCAGCAGCAGTTGGCTGAACTCCGGGTAAAGCTTCTCATCCGGCTCAGTGAGGGTGATGTCCTTGAGGCGAAGCCAGTAGTCGAGAAAGTGCTCGTGAAAGCGCTGGGATCGCGGGTCATTCAAGAGTCGCTCGGTTTGCTGACGCAGCGCCTCGGCATCGTGCAGCTTGTTTTGATCCGCCAGAGCACGCAGTTCGTCATCGGGGCCGCTATTCATCAGAAAACGTGACAACCGACCTGCCAGGGCTCGATCATTCAGCACGCCCACGC
Source organism: Akkermansia muciniphila (assembly GCA_945863205.1). Classification (GTDB taxonomy): domain Bacteria; phylum Verrucomicrobiota; class Verrucomicrobiia; order Verrucomicrobiales; family Verrucomicrobiaceae; genus Prosthecobacter. The sequence goes on from CAMAZK010000202.1 coordinate 7,675, forward strand.
TTTCGCGCAGGGTCAAAAAGTCCGGTGAGCACAGCAGCGCACGATAACCATCGAGCATGGCCTCCACGAAGTCACCACCGCGCTGCAACTGCGAGCGCACGGCCGCCATGGCGGGTGCGAGATCAGCACCTCGCTGGCAGGCGCGATCCGCAAAGCGCTGCAACAACCGCCGAGCCTGAGCTTCCGGCTGCGGCATCACGAGCGTGTAGTCACGCGGCGTGTTGGGCGCCGGTCCATCCTGTGGAAAGGAGCGTGTATTCAAAATGTTCTGCGGGTCCGGCGGCAAAGGCTTCACGAGCTTTTCCGCCCAGGACAAGTCATTGGGACGTCTGCGCGGCACGAACCGCAAACGCGTGGCGCGGGCTTTGACCGTTTCCTCCGTATCCGGCAGACGGTTCATCTTCGCATCACCAAAGAGCACCTCATGGCTCGCCGATGGCCACTGCTCATAAATGGGACCATCCATCTCGACCCACTCGAGTCCTATGCCATTTCCTTCGAAGCGAGACTCTCCCGTCTTCCGGCTCATCGCGAGGCGATTGAAGTTGTGATGCCACGCCGAGGCCACGCTGAAGCTGATGCGATCACCGGCATTCAGCCAAACCTTCATCTCTCGTGTTGTCGGCACATTGGCCGGGATTTCCAAAGTGCCGAGCAGCCCCGCATCGGTGTAAAGCGAGACCGCTTCCGGATGCGTGCCCGGTTCCACGCGACCGAAGTTCCAGCGGATGCCGTAGGCCCGCACACGGAGGAAATGCCAGCCGGAGTAACGCGCCATCAGACCATTGATCCGCTCCGAGCGATTCATGAAAGTGCCCACCGCATCGAAGTGCGGCGGCGGATCATGGACCCAGCCCGCCTGACGCTCTTTGAAGTTTCCCGATTGCACTTTCCAGGTCGGGTCCAGCTTGCCCTGAACCAATGGCAACGCCTTCCGCTGCTGCATCTGAACCAGAAGCAGATTCATCTCACGCGAGAGCACACGCACCTTCTCCCGAGGCGGCGAATCGAAGCTCGGAGCCATCGCCGCCCGCAGCGCCACATCCGCCGCCTCCATGAAGCGCCCCACCTGCACATGGGAAAAATCCAGCGCCACCGATGCCTTCGCAAAACCAAAGGCCTCGCCATCGGCAGGCAAGATATCCTTCACCGCGAGAGCCGGGAGCTTCAGCAGATCGCGCAACGAGTTTTCATACTCCACTCGGTTCAACCGCCGCAGTTCCGTGCGCCCTTCCACCGCCTGCCGCTGCGCGTCCGCCTCCACCAACTGT
>CAMAZK010000203.1 GCA_945863205.1 Akkermansia muciniphila
ACATTGAAGCCTAACTTATGGTAATTATAAAGAATCGTAAACTCCAATTCTCTTGTCCTGCGCAACATTCACCTCACTTTGCAGCACAAAGTTTCACTTGCGCACTTCACTTTGTAGAACAAAGTGCGCACCATGAGCACGACCGAGGCCGCCCTGGAGAACCTTCGCATCATCCGTTCCCTGATGGAAAAGGCGCACATCTACCGCGCCGTTTCAGCGCCCGCAGCCATGACCGGCGGGGTGCTGGCGCTGCTGGCAGCCGCCTGGCCGGTGCAGCACGCGATTTCCGGAAAAGGCGAATCCCTGTTCGGCGATTCGGTCTTCCTCGGTCTCTGGCTTGGCATCTTCGGCGTCGCCACCGCTATGAACCTCGCCCTGCTCGCCCGTGAGGCCGCCCGCCGCAGCCAGCCCTTTGTCTCCGAAGGCATGCGCATGGCCTTGCGGGCCATCGCGCCGCCAATGCTGGTCGGTGGCGTGGTCGGCATCGGTCTGATCGCCATCCTGCATGATCTGACCCTCGCCGCCCTGATCTGGGTGCTGTGTTACGGGCTGGCCCTGCTGGCCACGGCGGGCTTTTCCCCGCGTTCCCTCGTGCGCCTCGGCTGGGCCTTTGTGATGGCCGGGCTGGTGCTCTTTCTCGCCTGGGCGACGACTGGCGACATCCGCCTGCTCTCCAGCGACGAAGCCCCCGCCTCGGCCGTCATGGGACTCACCTTCGGCCTGCTGCATGTGATTTACGCCCTGGCCGTCTTCTTCACCAAGAAACCCGCGGAGGTGCTGCCGAAATGATCGACTTCGATCAAATCGACAAGCTGATCCACGAAAAGGGCCGCCTCTCCATCATGACGCTGCTCTCCACGCGGGGTGAATGGGCCTTTCAGGACCTCAAAACCGAACTCGGCATGAGCGATGGCAATTTGATCACCCACCTGCGCACCCTCGGCACGGCCGGCTACATCCAGGAATCCCGCGATGAAACGGGCTCCCGCCCGCGCACCAGCTACGCGCTCAGCCCCGCCGGGCGGAAGGCCTTCCAGGAGTATCTCGAAGTCCTCGGAGAGATCGTGAAAGCCGCCCAGCAGCCCTGAACTTCCTTCTTTTACCCATTCACTTTGTCCCACAAAGCCAAACAACAGAGAACACCCATGAACATCATCCTCGCCCAACATCACGGCATGTGCTTCGGCGTCCGCGACGCCCTGCGCACCACCCACGCCGCCGCTCAGCGCGGCCCGCTGACCATCCTCGGCCAGCTCGTCCACAATCCGCTCGTCGAGCGCCACCTCACCGCCGTCGGCGCCCAGCGCGGTGATCTTGATGACCTCGACAGTGCATCGACGCGGCAGGTCGCCATCACCGCCCACGGCACCTCAGACACGCACCGCCGCTCCTGGCAAAGCGCCGGCCACACCGTGATCGACACCACCTGCCCGCTCGTCCGCAAAGCGCACCACGCCCTGGCCACCCTCATCAGCGACGGCTACCAGCCCGTTGTCATCGGTCAAAGCCAGCACGTCGAGGTGCGAGGCCTCGTCGGCGATTTCCCGCAGGCCGTGGTCGTGCTTGACGAAACCGACCTGGAAAAAATCCCGCCGCATCCGCAGCTCGGCATCGTCTCCCAGACCACGCAGCCGGTCGAAACCGCCCTGCGGCTCGTCGATGCCATCAAGCGCAGGCATCCCGCCTCCGAGGTGCGTTTTATCGACACGATCTGCCACCCCACGAAGCAGCGCCAGACCGCGATGGACGACCTCGTTCGCGACTGCGACCACATCGTCGTCATCGGCGGACGCAACAGCAACAACACCCGCCAGCTCGCGCAAAAGGCCACCGCTCACGGTCGCCGCACCGTGCAGGTCGAGCGTCCCGAGGAACTCGATCCCGCGTGGTTCCGCGACGCCCGTAACGTCGGCGTGACCGCTGGCACCTCCACGCTCGATGAAACCGTCGATGCCGTCATGCAGCGCCTCCGCCAGATCGCCGTCGAACTGCGCACCACCCCCGCCCACGAATTCCTCCGCTTCATGCTCCAAGCCGCCTAACCAACCTCAGCATCACCATGAACACGCAACACTGGATCCACCACTTCAAGGCCAACACCCGTCTCAATCACGAACTTCAGCTCCCTGAGGCGCCTTGCTCCCTTCCGGAAGCAGATCGCAAGGCCATCGCGAATTCCGTCGCCATCTTCCAGCTCGGCGAAAGCGGCGGCGGCACGCGCCTGCGCCGCTACACCCGCAGCATCGCCTCCCTCGAAAACCTGCGCGGCTACCGGCGTGCCGTCGATCTCTTCGTCGCCGAAGAGCAAAGCCACGCCGCGCTGCTCGCACGCACCGTCACGCATCTGCGCGGCGACTTGCTGCAGAAGCAGTGGACGAACTCCATCTTCCGCTGGATGCGCGATCTCGTGAACCTCGAGTTCAACATCCAGGTGCTTCTCACCGCAGAACTCATCGCAGAAGCGTATTTCGGCCTTCTCACGCTGCGCTGCAAAGATCCCGTCGTCCAAACCGTCGCCAAAAAACTCCTGCGCGACGAGATGGGACACCTCTCCTTCCAACGCGACTTCCTCTTCGAACGCCTGAAAACGCTCACACCCGCCACGCAGCGGCTCTGGCGCTGGCAGTTTCAATTCATCCACCGCATCACCGCCGCCGTCGTCGCCTGGGACCACCGCGCCTGCCTGCACACGCTGCACATCACCCCGGCCGACTTCCGCGCCCGCGCCGCACGCTGCTGGGAAAGCTTCCAAACGCGGCTCGAGCGGCGGCTGCGCGAAAATCAGCACCAAGACGCAGGCGTCACTCGTGGCTGTTCAGATGGCGCACCCACTGGGAAGGCGGCACTCCTTTGACCGTGGCAAAGGCCCGGCTGAAGTGGGAAAAACTCTGGTAGCCGACCTCAAGGGCGGCTTCGGAGACGTTGCAGCGCCCGGAGGCGATGAGTGCGGCCGCGTGTTCGATGCGGGCGCGGCGCAGCCAGTTTGAGAGGGTGAGGCCCTCCACCTGCGTGAAGGTGCGGCTCAGGTGGCTGGCGGCGCAACCGGCGATCGCCGCAAGTTCTTCGAGACTCGGCGGAGTTTCCAGCCGCTCGAGGAGCGCCTCCTTCACCCGGCGCACCCGCTCCTGCGAGGTGCGCAGCGTGCGGCTCACGGCGACTTCTGCGGTGGTGGCATCACGACGGAAAAGGGCCTGAATGAGATACTCGGTGAGCCTCGCGGTCTCCAGGAGCTGCCGGGCCTGAAGGCAGAGCTGCGGCTGCATCGCGCTGCGTGCCCAGCCTTCATCCTCATCACTCATCGGCAGCCGCAGCAGGGTGCGCTGCCGCCCTTTCACGAGCGGACGAAAGGCCTCGTTCAGCTCCGCATCCAGGCCGCCGAGCGTCTGCCGCAGCCACGCCTCTGGGAAAACAAGCGTGAGGCATTCGTGACGCTCCCGGGAGGCCAGCCGGCGTGCTAGGCGCAGCTCTGCGGCACTCGCCCGCAGCCAGCAGATGCTGCGCGGCGGGATGAACGTCTGCGTGCCGTCCAGCCAGTGCAGCTCGGCCTCCCCACGCAGATTGAGGTGGGCCAGCAAGGAACCATCGACCACCGCTCCCGCCCAATCGCCCTCCACACGGTCCGGCTGCGACAGCCAAGAGCGATGCGGAAGGGGTGGAGGCGGCGCGGGCATTCTTGTTGCTATTGATACTCAGTCGCAATTCACAGGCAAGACCCTTCTTGGCTGCATTCGGCGGTCATTTCGGGGTTCGTGGGGTGGAATTCGCACACGCGAGGCCCACCCTCACCTCACATCCAGGCACACGGTGCTGCCTTCGTTGTTCCGGCACAAAATGCGTCCGTGGGCCAGAACAGGCTGGACGTAGCTCTTCCCCCCGAGCACCTGCACGCGGCTGAGGATGTCGATTTTATCGGCGAGCAGCCTGGACAGCACGAGTTCCCCTTTGCTCGTCAAAATGAGCGCATGGCCGTCGTCGCAGACCATGGCGCTGCCTTTGTCGATTTCCCCCGTCTCCCAGCGCGAGAGGCCGGTGGCCAGGTCGATGAGCCGCAGGTCGTTCACACCGCGCTTTGCATCGTTGAAGGCGAGGATGTGCCCCTGCACCGGCACGCCGCTCTGAAAAAGCAGGCCCACCTCACGCTCGCTCCACAGCTCGGTGAGCGCCGTTTCATCCCACGCGAGCGCACGGCTGCCCATCGTCCCGGTGTGCGAGATGAAGAACAGGTCGTCGTGACGCACCGGCGTGGCGCAGTTGCAAAAATCCCGCGTCTCCGTGGCGTGGCGGGCCAGCAGCCGGCCATCCGCAGCGGCACGCAGCTCGAGCGCCTCCCCTTTGAAGAGCACGAGCAGCGTGCCGGACACGAAGGGCGTCGCATAGCCCGCCTCACCGCCGCCGGTCTGCCAGATTTTTTCGCCCGTGGCGGCATCAAGGCAGACGTTTGAGCCTTCCGCGCCGCCGACATCGAGATAGAGCCGGCCCTCATGCAACGCCGGACTCGTGGACCATCCGTAAACCGGTCGCTTGCCGCCGAAATCCTTCAAAAAGCTCTTCTGCCACTTCACCGCGCCGCTTTGCGCATCGAGGCAAAGCAGGTCGCCCTCCCGGCTGATGACATACACGCGGTCATCGACCACGGTCGGTGTCGTCGCAGGACCGTAGGGCACGATGCTCATCTCGTGCGCTTTTGTCGGCACCTCGAACGTGTGCTTCCAAACCGGCCTGCCCGTCTCCAAATCGAGGCAGAAGACGGTGTCGCGATCCGCGCCGTCGTTGCCGCAGGTGAAGACGCGATCACCGACCACCGCGAAACTCGCAAGCCCTTTGCCCAGCTCCGCCTCCCACAGCACCGGCGGGCCGTCTGCAGGCCATTTTGTGTTCCAACCGGCCTCCGGCGTCGTTCCATCGCCGCGAGGGCCCTGATAGCGCGGCCAGTCGCTTTCGAGCTTCGTCGTCGTTTCGGCGAAAACCGGCGCAGGAGAGGCTTTCCGCGTGCTGGCGGACTTCTTCGCTTCTTCAGGCATCGGCGTGGATTCCTTCGCGGGCAGCGCGATGACCTCCGGCGGCGCTTTTTTCCCCTCACGGCTCTCACCACCGATGGCGATGATTTTTCCCGCTCCACCGATCAGCAGGCGGTGGAAATAGCGCGGGTGCTCCAGCCTCGCCACGCTCACCCAGGCGTCACCCCGGAGCTCGAGGAGCTGACCGCTCACCCCGCTGGCAAAAAGCCGGCCTTCATGCGCCAGCGCGGCGAAACCAAAGCCGCCGATCTTGTCCGCAGGCAGCTTTGGACCTTCGCTCCATGTTCCCGTCGTCGTATCGAGCACGGAAACCGCCGTCGTCGTTTCATCATCGTCGGTCATGCCGCCGATGGCATACACCTTCGTCCCCACCGACTGCACCGCGAGCGCCCGGCGCTTGAAGGGTTGGTGCTGACTTTCCCAAGCCGCGTCCGCCTTGCTCAAATCAAGCGTGAGGTAGGTTTCATGCCACACGGCATCGCTTTCGCCCTCCAGCCGCCAGCCACCGATCACGTATAGCGTGTCACCGGACACAATGCTGTCGTGGCTGGAGCGTCGCTGCGGCAGTTTTGGCAGCGGATGCCACTTTCCATCGCTCACGCGATACAGCGCCGCCGTTTCGCTCGACCAAAGGTCCTGCTCCTTTCCTTTTTCATTCCGCGCCGCCATGCCGCCGATGCGGATCACGCCATCCTTCGCCACCACGAGCGAGGCACCCTGCGCAGGCTCGTCTTTGACCAGCGACTCCCATCTTTCCGAGCTTGGTTTCCAGCGGAAAAGATCGCCATGCACCTCGTCGCGGTTGTACTTGTGCCGTTTGCCGCTGTGGCCGCCGTAAAAATACAACGATCCGTCCGCCAAGCCCGCCGCGCCAAAGCTGGCGACGGGCAGCGGCAGCTCAGGCGGTGCCTGCGCCGTGAGCGTGGTGGACAGCGTCACCAACAGGGAAATCAAAGAAAGGTTTTTCATAGGGCTTCTGCGATACTACGCCCGCACCCGCATGCTTGCGCCCATTTGCGCAAAGCTGGCGGTGAGATGCGATTTCACTCCGCTGTCTTTCGAGGATGCGTCCGCCCCCGGCCAAGAGCGACCTCTGGCGCGAGCTGGTGGAGCGGATCGGTCTGCCGTCATTTCGCTGGTGCGTTTTGTGGCGCACGATGGCTTTTGGATGCCAATTGGCATCGAAAGTTAAACACACTTGAATAAAATTGATTATTGATTCAATTTTATTCAAATGAAGCGCTTCCCCGTCATCTGCCCAAGCTGTGAGCATCGGCTTCAGGTCAAGCGTCTCACCTGCGACCATTGCGGCACCGAGGTGGAGGGAATTTACCCGCTCCCGATGCTCGCGGCCCTCTCGGTGGAGGATCAGGCCTTTATTTGCGACTTCGTCAAAGCCAGCGGCAGCCTCAAGGAAATGGCCGCGCTGCTGAAGGTCAGCTACCCCACCGTGCGCAACCGGCTCGATGAGGTCATCGCCAAGCTCCAACCCACGTCTCCCACACCATGAAACTGAGCCAAATCCTCTTCCATCCCTTCCTCCGCATCGCCGGGGGCCCGGCGCTCCTCCTCGGGCTGGCCACCATCACCCTCACGGGAATCATCGGAGCCGGACAAGGGCTGCATTTCGACGGCGTGCTGGATACTCACACGGGCAAAAGCGGCCCGTGGTGGCTCTTTGTGTCTGAGGGGCTCATCAACTGGATCAGCCTCGCCGTGCTGCTGCTCATTGCAGGCCGGACCATCTCCAAGACTGCCTTCCGCAGCATCGACCTGCTCGGCACTCAGGCTCTCTCCCGCTGGCCCACCGTGCTGACGGCGCTCGCTTGCCTCGCCCCTGGTTTTCAGCGTTTCAGCAAGGCGCTCGCGAAATCCATCATCGGCCTCAAACCCGGCCAAATGCCTCAATTGCCTCCCGCAGGGCCAGACGCCGTCGTGTTCGGCCTCGTCACGCTTTTCATGCTCGCCTGCACCGTCTGGATGGTCGCGCTGATGTGGCGCTCCTTTTCCCACTGCTGCAACGTGCGCGGTGGCAAGGCCGTGGCCACCTTTGTCATCAGCCTGCTGCTGGCGGAGGTGCTCTCGAAAGTGCTTATCGGTCAGCTTTTTCGACTGCTCTGAAATCCATCCACAAAGCCGACCATGACGCACTACCGAGCCACCTAGCGCCCCCTGTTCGTCCACTACAAACTCATCGGCGGCAATCACGACCTCCAAGTCAGCGGCAGCGTCGTCTATGCCGATGAAGCGAAGCAACTCGTCGCGGCGTTTTTGTTGCAGTAGGGCTGCTTGGGGCTGCCATGGTGCCATGCCAAGCCGAGCCTTGCCTCGGCACCTTCCGTGCCATAAACTGCCTGTATGAAAACGCTCAGCATCCCTTACCCTGAATCGCTTCTCGGTTCTCTGCACGTCACAGAGAGCGAGTTCGAGCGCGAGGCCCGCATGGCGATGGCGGTGAAGCTGTTCGACACGGGCAGGCTCAGCTCCGGTCAGGCCGCCGACCTCGCAGACATGCCGCGAGTTCATTTCATCTATGAGCTGGGGCGCTGGGGCGTCTCCGCCTTGCAGACGACCGAGGACGAGTTGGAGAGTGACCTAAACGTCGCCCGCACCCTGCATGACCGTCATCAACACTAGCCCGGCCATTCATCTTCATGCCGTCCTGCCCGGCGGATTGGGTTCGCTGCCTGGATTGATTGGGGAAATCATTGTTCCATGGGAAGTCGGCCAAGAACTGGCCGCCGGTCACGCCAAAGATGCCACTTGGCAGGAAATCCGATCCCTGTCCGGCATTCTCCACCGCTCGAAGGCTGTCGCCATCCATCCCCTTCTTTCGACGCAGATCGACTTGGGCGAAGCGGCCGTGATCCAGACGGCCCTAGATGAAGCACATGACGCCGTCATTCTTGACGACCTCAAAGCACGCCGCATCGCTCTCACCCTCGGTCTCCAAGTCACCGGCACTCTCGGCCTCCTGCTTCAAGCCAAGCAAACGGGTCTGCTTCCATCCGTGAAAGCCGCCATCACCAAACTTGAGAAGCACGGCATGTGGATCGCTCCAGCGCTGGCTGCAAAGGCAATCAAACTTGCCAGTGAATGAGCGACAGGAGTCTGTTCATCCGCTGAATGAGGGGAGCCACAAAAAACAGCACCACGACCACACTCAGCATGAAAGCACTCGTCATTCTCTTCATCGCTCTCATCGCCGAGGCGTTGCAGGCCGCAGACACGGCACGCGTTCTCATCGTCGTCGGCCCCAGCAAGCATCCGCCGGGTTCGCATGAGGTCGCAGCAGGCGGTCGGCTCATGAAGCACTGCATTGAAAACATGTCCAACCTGCCCGGCATCAAGGCCGATGTCGTCGAGGGCTGGCCGGACAAGGATTTGCGAAATGCCGCGAGCACCGTCGTCTTCATCGGTGACACCTTTCCGGCGAATCGACTGCCAAACGCGCCGCAAAACCTCGCCGATCTCGATGCGATGATGCAGCGCGGCTGCGGCATCGTGTGCGTGCATTACGCCACCGGTTTGCTCGGCGAGGATGTCACACCGGAGGGCGATCATCCTCTGCTGCGATGGATGGGCGGTTACTTTGCCAACCGCAGTTGCAAGCATCACGAATCCTTCGCGAAGATCTTCCCCGCCGCCACCATCACGCCCGCTGCAACCGCGCATCCCACGCTGCGTGGCTGGAAGGAGTTCCCCCTGCACGATGAACCTTACACGAACAATTTTTTCGGTCGCGGCAACATCATGGCGCCAAACGTCACCACGCTCGCCACCTCAATGCTGCCACCGGAGAATCCGAAACGCGAAACCGTGGCTTGGTGCGTCGAGCGACCCGACAGCGGGCGCGGCTTTGGCATCGTGATGCCGCATTTCTACAAAAACTGGCGCGTGGACGACCTCCGCCGCTTCAT
>CAMAZK010000204.1 GCA_945863205.1 Akkermansia muciniphila
AGAGAGGTCTGGCGGCTCGTAGAGTCTTGCGGGGTCTTCAGGCAGTGAAACAGTCACCTTGAGCTGTCGCCCGCATTTTTCGAAATCGGTGCCCGGCAGCTTTTGGAAGGTCCAGGAGCGGATTTTGCCTTCGAAGGGCATGCCGAGAACGGCGTAGGCATTGTGATCGATGAGGCAGTGCTCGCCAAAGCTCTGCACATCGACGGCGCGGCCTCTTCCGGGGCTGTAGCCGCCGTATTTAACGCCTTTGGGCGGTTTGCCGCCGATGAAGAGATTGTGGGTGATCACGGCGTGATCAAACGGCTCGCTGGTGTGAATACCGAGGCCGTCGCCGGCTTTCATGACGGTGTTGTGCTGGATCACATCGCCCTGGCTGAAGCGGTGCAGTTTGAAGGGTTCGAGGATGATGTTGAACATCACATTGCGTCGAAAGTAGTTCGGTCCGCCGAGGCCGGGCTGCGAGGAGATGCCGACAAAGCAGTTCGTGAGGCGATTCCGCATCACGCGGCAGTTGTGCAGCGCGAAATCGGCCTCGATGCCGTCGTCGAGACCGGCGCTGAGGTCGTTGTTGAGGATATCGTTGCACATATGCGGTGCCGCGCCGTCGTCTTCCATGTGGCTGATGCAGTCTCGGAAGCCGCTGACGCGATTGTGGCGTATCACATTGCCGCTGCCGGTGAATTGGATGCCCTCGCCGTCGTTGTCACCTCCCACGCCCATGATCTCCGGCTTCCACGGCTGGATGCCAGTGATGACGTTGTCCTCGATGCACGCATTGTTCATGCCCGGCTTGTATGCCTTGATGCCCCACTGCGATCGGATCGTGCAGCGCCTTACTACGCAGTGCACCGAGCCATTCAAGCGCACCGGTCCGTTCACCGTGACGCCTTCGAGATACACCCACTTGCGATTCGTAAGGCTGATCTCGCTGAAAACGGCCTTCCCACTCGAACTGCGATAAACAATCGGCCTTCCCGGCTCGCCATCACGATTGAACGTTGCCGCGCCGTAATCGCCATCGGCCAGCAAAAGCACCTCGCCGGGCTTCACGGCATTCAAATCGGCCTTCGAGCCGTTTTTGAGCACTGAATCGGCCTTCGCGATGGGTTCCGACCGCGTCGAGCACTTCACGATTTTCGTCGCTGAGCCTCCATCGGGGTCTTGGAGCTTCAATTCGATCTCGTAGCTCGTTCCCGCCTCCAAATCGAAGACGCTGCCGCTGAGCCGATTCGTCCAAGTGAAGATCGGCGAGGTCTTCTGGCTCTGTCCGGCGGGAACACGCCGCAATGCCTCGGCATCGCGCCACGCGGTTTCGCCTACTTTGCGCACTTTAACCTCACAAGTCGCATCCAGATCGTCATCGCCCTCGATCTGCCATTCGACAGCGAGGTGGTTGATCGTCGGAAACGGCGTGGTGACTTCACCGGGGATGACAAAATCTACCGCGTGAGCGGCAGACGTGAGCAAAAGGAAAGCGAAGGTGCGCATGCTGTCTCACTCAACGTCCACGGCCCACCGTGATTTCTCAGCAAAGCGCTGAGTTGGGACTCAATCCTCGTCGGGCAACTCGATAGTGAGTTCGTCGTCGATGCGGCCCTGGAACTTCCACACGCCGTCGATCCGTACCGCGTCGTCGATTTCCAGTTTCAATGCCGTGCCATCGCCGCTGCGAAGTCGGATCTTCACGTTCGAGTATCGAGGCTTCTCCGGCACGGCATCTTCGTCCACATCCAGCTCCACGCGGTTAAGTGTGAGCTGCGCGAGTTCACCAAAGTGCTTGGTGATCAGCACCCGTATCTGCCCTGCTCGGATTCCAGTGGCTTCGAGGTTTCTCGTCTGCTTTTTAATCTCTTTCTCCTCTTCCTTGGCGGGGTCTTTGCCTTCTTTCACCGCTTCGGCGGCCTTCAGCTTCCCAGCTACCTCAGGCGAATGCCAGCAGGCTTTCAATGCGACATCATTGCTCGCTTTGAAAGCGGTCAGCATGCTCTCGACAAGCTTTTGCACCTCCGGCGGCACCGGTGTGTCATCATCCGCCCTCAAAAGAGGGGCCAGCAGTGAGAAAAGAGAAAGGAGAAGGAGTGTGGTTTTCATGCGCCCGTAGGCGAGGCCAGACACCCAAACATTTCAAGCTGCGATTGGTGACGATGCAGGCATTTGAGGAGCATTAGAAGACCATCGCGTTGTTTTTGGCAGGAAGATTGCGGGGCAGCAAAATGGGGTTCTGAAGAGCATGGGAAAATTTTCTTGCCCATGAATTTTCCTGCCAACTCACTCATACAACTTCACTGTCCGGGCCATATTGCCAAACATGTGATAGATCACGCTGCCGGGCGTGCCGCCGCAGGTGAAGCCGCGGGCGGTGTAGCTGGGGGCGTCGTGATGGAAGTCGTGCCACGTTTGGCCGCCATCGGTGCTGCGGAGGATGCCTTTGCCCCCGTGGAGGGTGCTCATGAGCATGATCTCGGGCTTTGCGGGATCAATGTAGAGCGGGCCGCTGTCGAGTGCGGCGAGTTGTGTCCAGGTTTTGCCAGCGTCGGTGCTTTTGAGGAGCTTGGCGGGGCGTGCGCCTTTGTAGCTCCAGTAGTTCTCGTGCTGGCCGTCGCTGATGAAGAGCGTCGTCTCGTCCTTCGGATGATGGGCGAGTCCGTCCACGCCATCGGCGGCGTGAGTCACCACCCAGGTCTCGCCGCGATCATGGCTGGCGTAGAGGCCGGTGCGCTTGAGGCATTGCAGATACACATGCTGACCGCTGGGGCTGGTGACGAGGCTGAGGCCGTTCTTCGTTTTCAGCGTGTGTTTCCATGTCTGGCCGCCATCGCTGCTTTTGAAAACGCCGAGCTGGTAATTGCAGAGGTGCATCACGTCCGGATTCGAAGGGTCGAAGCACAAATCGCCCATCTCGCTGTCGTCGAGCCATTTGCCCCATTCGCTGCCGAACTGCTCTTTGAGATCCAAAACGAGCTTCCACGTCGCGCCGCCATCATCGGTGCGATGCAGGCGCGGATGACGAGTGCCGCCGTAACCGTGGATGATGGCAAACCAAGTGTCTTTCTTGGTCGGATGCGCTCGGACAACGCTGCCGTCGTGGTTTTGCCAGTTCTTGTCCCACCACTCGGTCTGCACGCGCATGGGCTGCCACGTCGCGCCGCCGTCTTCGGTTTTGAAGACGCCTTGATCGAGCGCGGCGACCATCGCCTGCTGCGGATCGTGCGGGCTGATGGCGGGGCCTTGGAAGTAACAGAGGATCTGCAAGCCCACCGTGCTGCCGGTCCAGCTCACGCCGAAGTCGGTGCTGCGGCACATGAGGGAGCTATCGCACTTCAGCCAAGTCGCGCCATCGGCGGTGACGGCGAGCGCGCTGCATTTGCCCTCGGGCGAGGCGTAGCGGTTCATGCCGGGATAGCTGCCGCGATTCCAATTCGTCTCGATGCGATGGCGCGTCCATGTCTCGCCGTTGTCGCTGCTCACCACGAGCTGCCCGAGCGACCACAGCATGACCTTGCCGCCTTTCGCGACCGCCAGACCGCCAGCGAATCGCAAACCCGGCTCCCATTTGTGCGGGACCTCTTTGATCATCGTGAAGCTCGCTCCCGCATCGACACTGCGATGCAGTTTGCCGGTCGAGTCGAAGGCAAACACGCCCGCGCCATCCGGCGTGGCCTGCGCATTCAGAATGATGCTGTCGGTGAGCTGAAGCTGCCACGTCTTGCCAGCATCACGCGACACCGCGAGGCCGGGCGAGGGTCGGCACGAGACGCAGAGCGTGTCATCGGCGAGGAAGAGCGGAAACGCGGGCGTGTCGGCCGAGTTCTTTGCCACCGGCGGCTTCGACAACACCGTCCAAGTGGCACCGTGATCGCGTGAGATGCGCAGCACGCTGTCATGATCGAGCGCGACGACCTCGCCCTGCTTTGAAACAGCCATCGTGTGGCCGAGGTGCGGTGTTTTGTCGTCGCCGACCTTCGGCGCGGAGCCAAACACGGCCTGCCACGTCACGCCGCCATCGTGCGAGGCCCAGATCATGCCGCAGACGCCCCAATACATGTGCTGCGAGTCCACCGGATCGATGGCGAACTGCCGGTTGTGCGACGCGATTTGTTTTCTCGCGACGACACCGCGCTCCACGTCGGCAGACATCTTCCGCCAGGTGACTCCCGCATCCTGCGAGCGAAACAAGCCGCTCAAATCGGTCATCGCCCAGACCTCTTTCGGGTGCGTCGGATGCGCGACGACGTCTTCAATCCAACCGCCACCGCCTGGGCCGAAGGGCTGCCAGGTGGATTCCGCCGCAGGGAGCAGGGGTGGAGGAAGAACAATGGCGGAGCAAAGTGCCAGTGTGCGGAGCCGCGAGGGGGTGCGTGAAAAATGGCCTGGGTTCATGGCAGGTTCATCAGCGCTTCAGCAGTTCCTGGACAAAATCACCCTTCGGCTCCTCCGGCAGGACCGCAAAGAGCGCGGGCTGCCAGGGATCAAGATTCACGGTGATCTCCGCTGCCTTGCCCAGCTTTTCGCCGGTGCGCAGGTTCACGATGAAGCCGGGCTGCTGCAGCCTGGCGGTGAAGGTGGCCGGCTTTTCCATCTGCTCATTGCCGCCGACCTGGGCCAGCTCCTCCCTCATGCGGTACTCGATGTTGCGCTCAAAGGCGATCAGCCGGGCCTTGCCGCCAACCGTGAAGCGATGCACACGCACCCGGGCATCGGCAGGGACGCTCACAGGCGGGCGCACACCGCGCTCCGCGAGCATTTGGCGGATGCTTTCGAGCGGAGCGGGATCGAAGTCGGCTTTGAGACGATTCACCGGATAGTCGCTGAGGGTCGTGGCGACCTCCTCGAAGGCTTTTTCACCTGGATTCGTGCCAAAGGTGATGCGTGTCCTTTCAGGAGCTTCACTCGCAGGCCACTCGAAGTCCCTTCGCAGCGTGCCGTGCTCGTCGAACAGCCCATGCGGGCCATCGGCGATGACGACGCGGTTTTCGCGCTTGGCGAAGAGACGCGCGGCATCGCGCTCCGCCTGGCTCATGGCCCAACTTTGCGGCAGCACGAGCAGCCGCGGCGTGGTGGGCATGCCTTTGGCGAGTTCCTCGCCGCTGATGAAGGTCGGGCTGAAGCCGAGGTCCTGCATCGCCTTCAGCCAGGCATTCCGAACCACCGCGTGGCGATTGTGATCCGCCTCATAGCTGCTGAAGCGGCGCAGCCACGTACTGCCATCGGCGGTGGACTCCAAAAGCCACGCGACCTGCACGCTGGGCTGCGAGTAGTGAATGAGCAGCGGGTCACGTTCCCGCTCCGCGAGCATGAAAAGTTTCGCCAGCGGAGTGGTGAGCGATTTGAAGACCGGCGCGAGCGCCTTGCCCTTCGCGGTGAGCGGCAGCTCCGGCTTGTCGTAGTCGATCACGTCCTCGCTCCACCAGATGATGCTACCTTTGTCGCCTTCGAGGAGCAGATGCCAGAGGCGGCGCATGGCGGCATTCGTGTCCTTTTCAAAGACGGTGGCAAGGATGGGTTTTCCGGGCATGAAGGAGCCGAGAATCTCGCGCGAGTTGCAGATGTCATACGGCTCCACCCAGTCGAGCACCTGGCTCATGCGCCACAAATCGTAGCCGCCGAAGGCGTGCGGCATCTGCGTGCCCTCGATGCCGACTGGCGTCGCGGGATCGGCTTCGTGCGAGGCTTTGCGGAAATGCTCCAGCGCTCGTGCGAGCGCCAGATCCATGTAGCTGCGATGGTCCGCCCACGGGGCGAAATTCCAACGCGTGCGCTCATTCTTTGCCCTCGCAAGATCGAGCCTCACGGCTCGCACTTCGGCCCAATCGGTCTTCGGATCGGGGCCAGGTTTGTTCGAGCCCATGCGCTGCTTGATTTGATCCGTGGTGAAGGGCGTCACGGCATCCCAGCTTGCGAAACTCGTCTCCCACTGCGCATTCAGCGCCTCCAGCGAGGCGTAGCGTGTCTGGAGCCACTCACGAAATGCCGCGAGCGAGGTGGGCGAGAAGTCGTAATCGAACGGGTTCGCCGAGATCGTGGTGGAGAGCTCGTCACGCAGGTCATAGAGCAGCGGCGCATGCGGCGCGGCATCACGCGCGGTTTTGCGCATGCGCTCGCTCATGCGCTGGAGCCAAGCGGCGTCTTCCAGCGGGTAATCCCGCACCAGGGCGGCCATGTCGCGAGTCTTTGCCCATTCGGTGACGTGCTTGTCCCAGTTCGTGACCTTCGAGCGGAATTTCAAGCACAGTCCCTCATTGATGACATTCTCCACGTAGTGCCCGAAGCCGTTCTTCTGGTAGAAGGAAGCATCCCCGCCGGGTCCGATCATGCCGCTGTTGGTGCCGAGTTCCCGCAGTCGCTCCGGCATCTGCGGATGGGCCAGCGCTTTCTGGCCCTTCTCACCCATCCAGAGAATGACACGGTAGTCTTCCCAGGGTCGGAGATTTTGGGCATGTAGAGTGGCGGCGGCTGCGAGGATGAAGGCGAGGAGTCGGGTCATGGCTGCTGGATCAGGGCGGAGAAATCGGTCGCGAAGATGTCGCCGAACCATACGTGATGGAAGCGAGGCAATCGGTCGAAGGTTACATCATCGGCGGGGATGTCAGACGCTCTCCCATCCGCCGCCAGCGATGTGGCGATGGATGGACAGGCCCTCGTCCTCGATGGCGAAGAGGTGGAGCCAGCCGTTGTTCACGAGCTGACTGACGCTCTCGTGCTTCGCGATCACGGCGTCGATGTCCGGCCGGTTCGCTTCGATGAAGACGCTCAGCCGCACCGGCTCATGCATCCACTTTTCACCATCGTGCACGCTTTGCAGCGGGAGTCCGGCCTGCAGATCGCCGCCGTTCCCCTGCTGGATGCCGAAGGTGCCGACGACGTTGTGCGTGACCTTGTTGCCACTGCCCCAGAGGCGGTTGTTCACCGTGCTGGCGTAGTATTGGAGGTTGATCCAGTTCGCCACGACCATGGGAGCGGTCATGATGAGTTCGAGGGTGGACTTCTGCGTGTCGGCGGCGTGGTCGTAATTGTGCAGGAAGACGCGACCGCCGAGGTTGAGTCCCCGTGTCCGCTCCCGTGGAGCGGCGATGAAAGCCGCATTGCCGGCCAGGCCCCACTCGGGCCGAACTTCGGACCAGTCCCGACTTTTGCGGATGACGCCGGCATCGAGATTCCGCCCTTCCACAGCGCCCAGGCCGAGCGAGGCGGCCCGCTGCGCCCGTGTGCGGTGGGTGGCGGCCTGCAGCCATTCCTGCGCCTGGAGCAGTCCCTGGCGGTGAGAGGCCGGGACGTGCCGGGTGTCAAAAAGGGTGATCTGATCCGTCGTGGTGTCGTGCAAGGCGGCAAGGAAGCGCGTGTCCACCGGAATGGTGATGCCGTGGTCCTCCAGCCCGGCGCGGATGGCGGGCTGATTCAGGATGGCTGCGGCCACCCTGGCGTTCGAGTCGCCAGCGTGCCCTCCGCAGGCGCCGCAGTCGAGGCCGGCGGCATACGGATTGTTGGTCGTGTTGCTGCCATGACCGCAGATCATGACGAGCGGAGCGAAGTTCGAGGTGAGCCCCATGTTCTTCAGGGCGCCGAGCGCAAGTTGCAGTTGATCTTCAGGCGGAATGCCGGCCTCGGGCTGCGCCTCGTCGAGCAGATCGTGATGATGCCGCTTGTGCTGGTGGAGATTCGGCGCGGTGCAGGAGTCGCAGGCATGCGCCCCGGACTTGGGACCGATCTGAAAGCCGTCCTGCACCAGCTTCCATGCGAAGCCGACGCCTGCGGTCTCGACGAAGCTGAAACAACTGACGGCGGAGGTCTTGAAGGCGCTCCAGGAGTGGTTGAGCCTCTTTGCGAGCTGCATGGCCCGCAGTTTCTTTTTTTCCTGCACCGGCGTGGCCTGCGGCAGGTGTTCGCGGACCCGATACTTCGGCGTGAAGAGCACCGGCACCTGCGAGGTGCCTCTCCGCTGACCGAAAGGCACGTGTTCGATGGGCATGCCGAAGAAGCCTGCGAAGCCGAGGGTCTCGATGCCGCCGGCGACTGATTCGAGCGACCTCCGCATGACCTCTGACCTCACGTCGATGCAGAACACGGCTTGCAGATCCGGCCGCGCGATTTTCTTCCGCCCTGTTCCCGCCGCGGCGATCAGCCTGCCGCAGAGCTCCCGCTGAAAGCCGATCTCGAGGGCGGAGTGCCAGAGGAGCAGCTTCTGCAGGCTGCATGTGCGGCCCGTCTTCCGGCTGGAGGCGGCGCCTCCGCCCAGTCTCCCCCGCAGGTCAGGGCTGTCGTATTTCTTCAGCAGCGCGGCTTCAAAGACCAGCCTCACTGCGAGGAGATCCTGCAGGGATTCGTCGTGCGTGCCGTGCATGGCCTTGTCCCGCACCCGATACTGGACGTAGCTGCTCCAGCCGGGCAGTGACATCAGCAGGCGGTGCAGGTAGTCCTCAGCCGCATCTTCGCTCATGCAGAGGGTTTCAAGCAGGAGCGGGATGGCCTCGGCGGAGGTTTCCGGCAGTCCGGCCGCGAAGGCGCGAAAACCCTCCAGGCCGAGGATTTCCGGAGTGGCATCGATTGCGGCGGCCTGCCTCCACGCGGCGAAGAGAGGCAGCTTTTTCCACGGCATGCGCCAGGCGGACTGCGCTTCGTCGAAGTAGGAAGCGCACCACTTGGAGATCTCCTCCGTGACGACGACCTGCCACGGTGCGGACGTGTTTTGGCTGACGAGGTCGGCGACGCAGAAGACTTTTTTCAGATGGAAGCCCGAGGGGGCCAGCAGCCACTCGACAAGATCCGCCGGAGAGGTGTCCGCCGCCGCCTGCGCGATGGCGGCGGAGAGGTCCGCGGAGGAAATCCGCCCGGCCAGGTGCTGCTCCCGGAAGTAATCGACGGACATGAGCATGCTCTCATGGGTGACGCGCTGCATGAGTTCGCAGACTTCGGCAAAGGG
>CAMAZK010000205.1 GCA_945863205.1 Akkermansia muciniphila
GAGACCTGGCGCGAGTCCCTGGCGACTGTCCCATTTGAAAAGCGTCTGCTGCTGATGCCGAAGTGCCTGCGCGTGGAGAGCAAGTGCCCCGCGCCCTTTGATGAATTCGGCTTGCTCTGCAAGCAGTGCGGCCTCTGCTCCATCCAGGACTTTCAAAACGAGGCGGAAAAGCTCGGTTACGCCGTCCTCGTCGCCGAGGGCAGCGCCATCGTCATGTCGCTCATCCAGACGGGCAAGATCGAGGCCATCGTCGGTATTTCCTGCCTGCCGGTCCTGGAGCGCACCTTCCCCTACGTCGAAGCCGCCGCGATCCCCGCTGTCGCCGTGCCCCTGCTCCAGGACGACTGCATCGACACGCTGGTCGATATCGACTGGGTCTGGGATTACATCCACCTCACCAGCGAAGACAAAACGCGCCGCCTGAACCTCAACGCGCTTCACGACGAGGTGAAGACCTGGTTTACCCGCGAATCCCTCGACGCGCTCATGGGGCCGTCCCGCGGTCACAGCGATGACATCGCCCGCGAATGGCTGGCCCGCGCCGGCAAGCGCTGGCGTCCCTTTCTCACCGTGGCGGCCTATCAGGCGCTGCGGGAAGATCCTGACGGTCCGGTTTCCGACACGGTCAAAAAGGCCGCGATCGCCGTCGAAATCTTCCACAAAGCCTCGCTCGTGCACGATGACATCGAGGACGGTGATGCCGAGCGCTACGGAGAAACCACCCTGCACGCCGAGCACGGCATCCCGGTCGCGCTGAACATCGGCGACCTGCTGATTGGTGAAGGCTACCGCCTCCTCGCCGACAACGACGCCCCCGCGCACATCCGCAGCGCCGCCATCCTCGTCGCTTCCGAAGGCCAGCGCGAGCTGTGCATCGGCCAAGGGGCCGAACTGCTCTGGACGCGCCATCCGGTCGCCCTCAGCAGCACGCAGGTGCTGGAGATCTTCCGCAGCAAGACCGCGCCCGCCTTTGAAGTCGCGCTGAAGGTCGGCGCCGCGCTCGCCGGGCAGCTCGACGATTGCGCCGACGTGCTGCATGCCTACAGCGAGAATCTCGGCATCGCCTACCAGATCCGCGACGACCTCGACGATCTCGGCGAGGACTCCGCCGCCGGCAACGAATGGAACATGCGTCCCAGCATCGTGCTTTCCCTGCTGCGTGAGAAGGGCAAAGGGGAGGTCAAAGACCAGATGGAGGCCCTGTGGAACGGCGCTCTGGCCGAGAAGCCCGACAACGCCACCATCCGCCAGTGGGCGCTGGACAGCGGCGCTCATGAGAAGGCGATGACGCTCCTCGAAAGCTACAAGGAAGCCGCCATCCGTTCCCTCCAGGAAGTCGAGCTGCCGAACCTGAAAGGCCTGCTCCGCCGCGTCATCGGCAAGATCTTCAACGAGCTGGAAATCAAGGGCTGGTGCCGCGAATTCGAGCAGCAGAACCTCAACCCGGAACTGCGTGCCGAAGCGGCGAAAGCCGCCGAAGGCCTCGTGCCCAAGATTGCCGTGTCGTGAGCCGCTTTCCGCGGGGCCTTACACCGCGATGCAGTGCACCGCGCTGATGCCCTCAATTTTCCCGAGTTCGGCGAGCACTTCGGCGCAGGGGGTGGTGTCGAGGGTGAGCAGGGTGAGGGCTTTGCCGGACTCCTTGTCGCGGCTGAGGCTCATGTCGGCGATGTTGACCTGATTCTTGCCCAAGGTGGCGCTGTAGGCGGCGATCATGCCGGGGCGGTCAATGTTTTCAATGAAGAGCAGCGTGCCTTCCGGGCGGGCCTCGATGCGGTGGCCGTTGACCATGACGATGCGCGGATCACCGGCGAAGAAGGTGCCGGCGATGCTGGCGCTTTCACCCGTGTCGTTTTTGGTGACGACTTCGATGAGGTCGGTGAATTCGCTCGGTTCGGTGAGGCGGCTTTCGGTGAAGCGGAGCCCGAGGTTTTCGGCGACACCGTTGGCGTTGATGTAGTTCACCTGCTCGGCACCGACGGCGCGTTCGAGGAAGCCTTTGAGCACGGAGCGTGAAATGAGCGTGGTGTCGCCGCTGCCGACTTTGCCGCTGTAATTGATGCGGACGACATTGGCACGAACAGGGGCAAACTGGGAGACGAGGCGGCCGAGGAGTTCACCAAATTTCAGGAAGGGGCCGATTTCGGCGAGCACCTTCGGATCGACGTTCGGCATGTTCACGGCGTTGACGACGGTGCCTTGCAGGAGGTGCGCCTTGATGACTTCGGCGATCTCGATGCCGACGTTTTCCTGCGCTTCTTCGGTGGAGGCGCCCAGGTGGGGTGTGAAGACGGTGTTCGGTGCGGTGAGCAGCGGATAGTCGGCAGGCGGCGGCTCGACTTCGAAAACGTCAAGCGCGGCTCCGGCGATGGTGCCGTCCGTGAGGGCCTGTGCGAGCGCGGCATCGTCAATGAGGCCGCCACGGGCGCAGTTGATGATGCGGCAGGACTTCTTCAGGGTGGCGAGACGCTGCGCATTGATCATGTGCTTTGTCTCCGGGGTCAGCGGCATGTGCATCGTGATGTAGTCGGCCTGCACGATGGCGGCGTCGAGATCCTCACAAAGTGTGACGCCGAGGCTTTCCGCACGGTTTTTGGACAGGTAAGGATCGTAGGCGACGACGCTCATGCCAAACGCCTGCGCGCGCTTGGCGAACTCGGCGCCAATGCGGCCCATGCCGAGGACGACGAGGGTCTTGCCAAAGACTTCGGTGCCCTGGAACTTTTTGCGGTCCCACTTGCCGCTGACGATGGTGGCATGCGCCTGCGGGGTCTTGCGGGAGAGGGCCATCATGAGGGTGAAGGCCTGTTCGGCGGTGGAAATGGTGTTCCCGCCGGGGGTGTTCATGACGACGACGCCGCGCTTGCAGGCAACGGGGATGTCGATGTTGTCCACGCCGACGCCTGCGCGACCGACGGCCTTGAGGTTTGGCGCTGCTTCCATGACCTTCGCGGTCACCTTGGCGCCGCTGCGGACGATGATGGCGTGTGCATCACGCGCGGCCTCGATCATCTTGTCTTCGGCCTTCAAATCCATGTCCACCGTGACATTGAAGGACGGCTCCGCTTTGAGCAGGTCGATGCCCTTGCTCGAAATGGGGTCGTTATTGCCGGCGATGAGAATGTTGAACTTTGACATGATGGGGTTGGGGGAAAAGGGGGCGAAGACTAGCCGCCTTTCCCCGGTGCTCAACTACCAATGCGTGCTGGACAGGATGCGGGGCGGCGGTTTGATTGGCGCATGGCCTCCGGAATCCCTTTTGTGACCCGTTTTGACTCTTTTCTGGGTGTTTTTTCCCCGGATATGCCGCAACTCGCGGTCGCCCTGCTGGCCGCCGCCGTGCTGCCTGCGCTGATCGTCGGGCTGGTTATGCGGGGTCGGGCTCAGCGAGCGCAGGCTGAAACTGCCGCCGCTTTGGCAAAAAATCGCACGGAAGCTGACGCTGCGATCAAGGCCGAGCAGGTCCAAGCCGCCGCCCGGGTGGATGAGGCCAATCGCAAGCTGGTGGAGTCCACCGCGAAGCTGGCGGACACGGAGCAGCGTTTCGCCACGCATCGGGAGGTGGCGGACCGCCGCCAGACCGACGCTTCGAGAGAGATCTCCCGCCTTGAGGCGGAGCTGACCTCGGTGAAAGAGGTAGCCGCGCAACTGGCGCCTACGCAGGCCCGGATCAAGGATCTGGAAACAGCGCTTAAGGCGGAGCAGGGCAGGGTGCAGGCGCAGGACCAGGCGATCGCCGCCACAAATGCCCGGGCGGTGGATTTTGAAAAGAGGATGATCGAGGCCCAAGATCAGGCTGCACGGCTAGGGACGGCGAAGCAAGAGGTCGAAGCCGAACTGAAGACGATGCGGGACGAGCAGGCCGCCCGCGCGGCCGAGGGCGGCCCTGAGGCGGAACTGGTCAAGGCCCATGAGGCGAACGCGCAACTGGAGGTCAAAATCGCCAACCTGCAGCGGGCGCTGAAGTCCACGGAGGCCCGGGTCGAGATGGTGCAGAAGGAATTCATGAACGCCGTGGGCTTGGCTTCCGCACCGACGCCGGGTGCGCCCGCTGCTGCGGCTGGAGACAAGCGCGTGCGGGAGTTGGAAGAAAAGCTCGCCCTGGCCGAAGCGGAGTCCCGGAAGCGTGCCCGGGAGGACGGCTATAAGATCGCCGAGCTGGAATATCGGCTCAGCGAAGCACTGGAAAGCGTGGCACAGCCTGCGCCCTCGGCGCCAGCGCCACTCGTGGAGCCAGCCGTGGCTGCGACTGACGAAGAGGCGAAGCCTGAGCCTGCACTGGAGCCCGAGGCCGAGATCGCGCCCGATCCCGCAAGCGAGGCCGAGGTCGCAATGGCAGATGAACCCGTATCGGAGTCACAGCCGGAGCCGGAGGCTCCATTCGCACCCGAGCCAGAGCAGAAGCCGGTTCCCACGGCGGAAGTTCCAAGCGCAGAGGTGAAGCCCCCGGAAACGAAGCCGGTGCAGGAAAAGCCTGTCACCCGTCCTGCCGACGAGTTGCCTCTCGGCGATCCGGTCGCGTGAAGAGATGGCCGTGCAAAGGTCGCCAAATTTCGCGAATGCTCAGCTCCGAATCCGTCGTTCTAGTCCGCTCATGAAACTCAGCCTCTCCGTTTTCCTTCTTTCATTGACCTCCAGTGCCTGCCTGGCCGCTTCTGACTGGTCTCGTTTTCGCGGCCCGAATGGCACCGGGCTGGCCGACGCCACGGGTTTGCCGAGCGTGGTCGATGAAAGCACCACCGTGTGGAAGGTGGAAGCGGGCAAGGGGTGGTCATCGCCCGTCCTGTGGCAGGACAAAGTCATCATCACGGCCGAAACCGCGGCGAACAAGCGTGCGGTGATCGCCTTCTCCGCGAAGGACGGCAAGGAATTGTGGCGGCATGAGCAGGCATTCGTCCCGCACAACCTGCACAAGACCTACAACAGCTTCGCCAGCAGTTCTCCCTTTGTGGATGCTGATCGCGTCTATGTGAACTGGAGCTCCGGCACGGACATCCAGGCGGTGGCGCTCGACCACGGTGGCAAGGTGGTGTGGCACAATGATCACGTGGCCGACTACATCCATGAGCACGGCACCGGCGTCTCGGCACTCGTGGTGGACGGGGTCATGATCGTGCGCAGTGAGTTCCAGACGGAGAAAAACGGCAAGGACCTGACGGATTCACCTGAACAAAAGAACTGGAAGAATGCCATCGTCGGTCTCGATGCAAAGACGGGCAAGGACGTGTGGAAACTCGTCGTGCCCAACTGCCTGAACACGTTCTCCACGCCCGTCGTGCGCGAACTGGCCGGCGGTCAACGCGAGGTCATCTGCACGAACACGACCAGCGGCGTGATGGGTATCGATCCGAAGACCGGCAAGATCAACTGGCAGCACAATCCCGGCTACAGCCAGCGCAGTCTCGGCTCCGGCGTGTTGAGTGACGAGTTCTACTTCTGCACCTTCGGCAGCGGCGGCGGCGGCAAGGAAATCGCCGCGCTCAGTCTCGGCAGCGGCAAGCCTTCGCCGGTGCAGTACGAAAGCACCAAAGGCCTGCCCTACGTGCCTTCACCGCTCGTCATTGGCGACCTCATGTATCTCCTCGGCGATGGCGGCATCATGCGCTGCGTCGAGTTCAAGACCGGCAAGCCGGTGTACGAAGAGCGCGTCGAGGGCGTGCAGGGCAGCGCGAAGTTCTTCAGCAGTCCGGTGGCTGCGGACGGCAAGATTTTCTGCACCAGCCAGCAGGGCGACCTCATCGTGGTCAAGGCGGGGCCGAAGTTCGAGAAGATCGCCGCCAGCAAGCTCGACGGCAGCATCAACTCCGTCCCGGCCATCGGCGACAACCGCCTCTACATCCGCACCGCCGGATCACTCTACTGCATCGGAGCGAAGTAGGCTGCCGGTGCCGTGAGGTGACGCGTTGCGAGGTCGGGCGAATTGTGCGATCCATACCGCATGAACAAACAGAATCCGTTTCCGGGCATGAATCCGTTCATGGAGCGGACTTGGCCTGACGTGCACCTGACGTTGATCGCCTACATTCGCGAAATGCTGGGCATGGAATTGCCGGAGGATCTTCAGGCGAAGGGAGAGCTGCGGGTGGATGTGCTCGGCGGGCAGGCCGATTCCTACCGGCCCGACGTGTCTATTTTGGGCGAAGATCGTTGGAAGCATGGGCTGCCGCCCGTGTGGTCGCCAGAGTCTGCCGCGCAGGGACTGGTCGTCACCGAGCCAGAGCTGCTGGAGGTCGAAGAAGCGCCGCAGCGCTGGGTCGAAATCATCAACGATCAAGGCGAACTCATCACCGTGATCGAAGTGCTCAGTCCCGCGAACAAGGGGCGGCAGAGGGAGGCTTACATCGCGAAACGCGGGGACTATCTGGCTGCTGGAGTCAATGTGGTGGAGATTGATCTGCTGCGGCAGGGGAGCCTGACCGTCAATCTGGAAGGCACCGGCTACGAACGGCGCAACTGGCCCGCCGGGCACTACTCCATCTGCGTCACGCGTGCCGCGCTGCCCAAACGCCGCGAATTCTACGCCTGCGGCTTGCGGGAGAAGCTGCCGGTGATCCGCATCCCGCTGCGCCACACCGATCCCGATGTGCCGCTGGACATCCAAAGCTTGGTCAACCGCTGTTACGAAACGGGGCGTTATTGGAAGCTCGATTATGCCAGCCCCCTTATTCCGCCGCTGAGCGCCGAAGATGACCAGTGGGCCAAGGAGCGTCTCATGGCGGAGGGCATCCGTCTGGCCTGAGCCGCCTGGAATCAGTGAAGCTGGTCTGCCCGCTCGACTTGCACTGAGCCGTCATTTCGGGCGACGATCTTCATGCCGTTTCGGTCCGGCATGCGGCTGGTCAGGACGATGAGATTGCCCGGCTCCGAGTCCGTGTGCCCTGCGCCGCGGTAGTCCCACTCTTGGCCGGGAACATCCATCGTCGGCGGGAACTGGAACAGTTTGCGATCATTCAGAATGCCTTCTTCAATCAGCGCGTCCAGGGTAGGGGGATAGTTGCCGTCATTGTCTGACGCATACATCTTCATCGCGATGACGATCTGTTTCGCGTTGTTGACGGCCTTTATCTGGTTCGCCTGCATGGAGACCTTGGCGAACGATGGGATGGCGATGGCGGCGGCGACGGCCACGATTGGAATGGCGGCGATCATCAGGTAGCCCATGACCAGGCCGGTGATGGCCATCCCGCGACCGGTGAGAGCCCCGGAGGACTTCTTGATGGCCGAGAGGCTGATGTGCCCGAGGATGACTGCCGGAATGCAAGGCAGCCACAGGAAGAAGCCCAAGATGCCGCAGATCAGGCTGGCGATCGCCGCGCCTGAATTCACCGGGGCAGCGGACGGAAAGGTGCCCGTCATGACGCTGGCTGGAGCAAATGTCGGCGTGGCACCAGGCGGTGGCAGCAGTTTCGACAGCGGCTCCCACTCGCTCATGCCTTCGCACCAGCCGAGGTCGCCACCGCTCAGTTCACCTCTGCCGAGGCGCCGATAGATCTCTTCCTTCTCGAAAGGCCCGCTTTTGACCCCGTCTTTGGCGATGTGGTACTGCATGATGCCGGTCTAGTCACTCTGCCGACTGGGAGCAATGCAAAAGTGTCGTCACGAGGGAGACACTGCGCTTTTCCGCCTCGGAAACAGCAGGCTGCCGATCACGCCGGCGGTCACGTTGGCCACGAAGGCGGCGAGCTGGATCCACTGGAAGCTCACCGGATCGCGCATGGTCTTCGGATCAAAGTCCGGCACGAAGATCGGGCCGGAAAACGCGGTGAGGGCTGCTACGGCGGTGCCGCAGACCGCACCGATCCACACGCCGGCGGGGGAGGCGAAGCGCACGAGCACCGCAAAAAAGAACAGGCAGAAGATCGGCACCGTGAGCAGGTTCGCCGTCTTTCCGGTCATCTCGGTGAAGTTGCCGGGCACATGCTTCATGAAGGAACTGCCGACGACCACCACCGCGCCGATGGCAAAGGCCATCCAGCGCGCGAGTTTGAAGTGCTGCTGGTCGCTCTTGGGCCCGATGCCAAAGCGGTCGAGGAAATCGCGCATGACCACCGCCGTGATCGAATTCACCCCAGAGTCGAGGCTGGACATCGCTGCGGCAAAGAGACCCGCCACGACGAAGCCGGAGACGACCGGCGGCAGATGGAAGGCGATGAAGTGCGGAAAAATCTTGTCCGCGTTGCGCTTGAGATCGAGGCCGGCATCCAGCCTTTCAGGAAATGCCTCAAAGTAGCCGAGCAGCGCCAGGCCCACGCAGGCCAGCGTCAGGCCCACGATGATGCTGATCGCCATCTGCACGGCCAGCGCACGGCGTGCGGCTTTGAGATCCACTGTGGACATGAAGCGCTGCACGGACACCTGGTCGCCGCCCATGGTGGCCATCGTCCAAAAGAACACGGAGACGATGGATCCCACCACGGTTACACGTTCGGACGGATCCCATGAGAAGAAAGGCTGCGCGTCCCAGTTCGAATGCCACTGGGTCGGCAGCCAGCCAAAGCCGCCCATCTCCACCGTCACCGTGCCGATGACCAGCAGCGCACCGCCGTAGAGCAGTATCGTCTGCATCAGGTCCGTGATCACCACCGCCCGCATGCCGCCGATGGAGGTGTAGGTCACCGCGACGAGCCCGCTCACGACGGCGATGACCGGCACCCAGCCCTCCCCCACGCCCGCCATGATGGCGATCGCCTTAGAGGTCAGATAAATCATGAGCGACATCCACACCAGGCGCAGCAGCAGAAAGAGGCAGGCACCCAGCAGGCGCACGCTCAGGCCCAGGCGCTCCTCCAGCAGCTCGTAGGCGCTCTGGCGGCGCGTGCGCATGTAGATCGGCAGCAGCACAAAGCCCACCACTGCGAACACCAGCGGATAGGCGAGGTAGTTCGTGGC
>CAMAZK010000206.1 GCA_945863205.1 Akkermansia muciniphila
TTGCGCGATGCCATCGTCGAATTTCAACCCGATGTCGTGCATGTTTGGTGCATGAACGGGCTCTCAAAGTCGCTCTGCCTCACGCTTCAGCAACTCGGTGTACCCACCGTCTATGATGTCAGCGATCACTGGATCCTGCGCAGCCTGAAAGCCGATGTCTGGCTCGACTGGTGGAATCGTCGTGAAGGCTCGATCGCCTCCAGAACCCAGCGCACCCTCTGGACGATCACCGGTCGCCGAAAGGCGCTCCACCCCGTCGCGCCGACCAATCCCATAAGCGACATTCGCTTCCAGCGCCTCTACTTCACCAGCGCCCGCCTCCGTGAACTCACCGCCGCGCAGGGCTACGACGTCAGTCACGGCAGCGTCATCCATTGCCCGGTCGATACCGATCACTTCAGCGGTGCGCCCGTCATCCGCGAGCCGCGGAACTGGCTCTGGGTCGGTCGTCTCGCCGAAGACAAAGGCATCCACACCGCGCTGCGGGCTCTGGCCTTGCTCGGAGACAGATTTCAGGGCGAACTGCGCGTCTATGGCCGAGGGGATGCCGATTACGTCGCCATGCTCAAGCAGTTCGCAAGGGAGCACGCTCTGCCCGTGACCTGGCACAGCGCCACACCGGACCAGATGCCGGATGTCTATCGCGCCCATGATGCGCTGCTGTTCACCTCCGAATGGGAGGAGCCCTTCGCGCTCACACCGCTGGAGGCCATGAGCTGCGGCCTGCCCGTGATCGGCACCATGACGGGCGGCAGCCGCGAACTCTTCCGCCATGCTGACAACGCCCTCACCTACACCGCCGGCAATCCGGGCGAGCTCTCCCGGCGCATCCTCCTCCTGCAACGAGACCATGGACTGCGTCGAATGATAACAGAAACGGGCCATCGCGAAGTGCGTGCGCGTTTCGCCATGAAACCCATCGTTGATCAAGTGGAGGGCTTCCTCAGCACATGAGCCCACGATTCACCCGCGACGGTAGCCCTGCTCTCGAACAGCATCTCGCCGAAGTGTGCCGGTGGGTGCGTGAAGGCATACAGTCCATCGTGCCCGGGCGAACGCTCGAAGGAATCGCCCTCGCTGGCGGTTACGGTCGCGGTGAAGGCGGCGTGCTGCGCACCGACGCGGGCGACCAGCCCTACAACGACCTCGAATTCTTCGTCTTCATCCGCGGCAGCACCCTGCTGAACGATCGCCGCTACAAAGCCGCGCTGCATGAGCTTGGGGAGCGTCTCACGCCCGCCGCTGGCATCGAGGTGGAATTCAAGATCATCTCAAGCGCTGCGTTGCGCCGCGCCCCGACCAGCATGTTCTACTACGATCTCGTCATGGGGCATCGCTGGCTCGTGGGCGACGACTCTCTGCTGGCCGGCGCCGATCATCATCGCGATGCCTCGCGCATCCCGCTCCACGAAGTCACACGCCTGCTCTTCAACCGCTGCTCCGGTCTTCTCTTCGCGAAGGAACGCCTGCAGCGCACCGAGTTCACGCCTGATGACGCCGACTTCGTCGCACGAAACATCGCCAAAGCACAACTCGCCCTCGGCGACGCCCTTCTCGCCTCGGAAGGCCGCTACCACTGGAGCTGCATCGAGCGTCGGCAGCGGCTCGGAGCCGCAGAAGTCATCCGCCAGCACCATGCGACCGGCGTCGAGTTCAAGCTCCATCCCTATCGCAGCCGCATGACGCGTGACGAACTCGTTCGAATCCATGGCGACATCAGCCGCCTAGCCGGGGACGTCTTTCTGGAACTGGAGTCGCAACGGCTCGGACAAAGGTTTGACGGCGCAGCCGACTACGCGGCCCACAAGGTCAACAAATGCCCCGAGCAGCCAGCCTGGAAGAATCTCCTGCGCCAACTCCGCACCCCGCGCGTGGCGCTGGGCGTGCCGCAGCCCGGCATCCGCCATCCGCGGGAGGCATTGCTGAACGCTCTGGCCGCCATGCTCTGGAATCGCGCGCCGGTGAATCACGAGCGCATCCGAGCTTACGAGGCACTCTGGCATCGCTACAACTGAAGCCACGTACCTCGGCTTTCCAAAGCCGAGAACGAAGTCTCCTGGAGCACGGAGAAAACCCAGAGTGTCGCAGGGAATCAGGAGACGCGCGCCTCGGCTCTGGAGGGCCAAGCTACCACACGCCCCCCCCTCACTTGCGGGCGATGCGCTTCCCGACTGCTGACGTCATCATCGCAACCTCATCACCATGAACATCCTCGTCATCTATCCTTACATCCCATACCCCATCGACCGCGGCACCTACCAGCGCACGTTTCATTTGCTGCGCGAACTTGCACGCGAGCACACCGTCGATCTCATCGCCCTCAGTGAAAACGGCGAACGCATCGAGAACCGTCCTGTCTTCGAGGAGTTTTGCCGCGACGTGCGCTTCGTGCCGTTTCAGCATCCTGCGTGGCCGAAACTCATCCCGCATCGTCTCTTCAGCCGCACGCCTTCATCCATTAAGCACTGGAACCTGCCGCACATCGCCGAGGCCATTCGCGACCAGCTCAAACGGAACCACTACGACCTCGTCCATGTCTGTGACATCGTTCTGGCGCAGTACTTCCTCGACGAGCACAAGGACATTCCGCTCAGCATCGACCGCAGCCGTGTGGACCTTCAGTTTCAGACGCAGCAGGCCGCCTTCAATGCCCGCACGCTGAAGGAGAAGTTCCTCGCCTGGGAAAGCCTCGTCAAAATGCGCCGCTTCGAGCGGCGCGTCGCCAAGCGCAGCCAGCTTCAGGTGCTCTGCGGTCCCGATGACGAAGTCTTTGTCCGGAAACACATCAGCAAGACTGCGCAGCTCAAGGTCGTCGCCAACGGGGTCGATCTCGACTACTTCCGTGCCACGGTCGAACCCGCCCCCCGCAGCGCCCAGCCCACCGTGCTCTTTTGCGGCGCGATGGACTACACGCCGAACGTTGATGCCCTTCGCTGGTTCTTTGGCGAGATTCATGAGCGGCTTCTGCAACGCGTGCCGTCCCTGCAGGTGCTCATCGTCGGGAAGTCACCCACGCCCGAGGTGCAGGCCTACGCACAGCTACCCGGCGTCTCCGTCACCGGCAGCGTGCCGGACGTGCGCCCGTATTATCGCCGCGCCTGGCTGCAAATGGTCCCGCTTCGCATCGGCGGCGGAACTCGGCTAAAGATTGTCGAAAGCCTCGCCATCGGCACGCCTGTCGTTTCAACCACCATTGGCGCCCAGGGGCTCGGACTGACGCATGGCGCGAACATTCTGCTGGCCGATACGCCAGCCACCTTCGCCGATGAAATCGTCAGCGCCCTGCAAAGCCCGCCGCTGCGCGAGCACCTCCGCAACAAGGGCATTTGCATCGCCAAGGAACGCTTCGGCTGGCACAGCATCGGCGCGGGCCTCAGTGCCGAGTATCGCCGTTTTGAACCCGAACAGCGCAGGCAGGTGCGCCTCATGAACGTGCCCTTTGATGCCGTCACCATGTCGCAGACTCTGGATCGGATCGGTCACATGATCGACTCGAAGCAGCCGCATTACCTCGCCACCGCGAACGTCGATTTCCTCGTCCAGGCACGCTGTGACACCGAATTGCGCCGTATTCTCGACGAGGCTCATCTCGTCGTCTGCGACGGCACGCCGCTCGTGTGGCTCTCCAAACTTCTGCGCCGCCCCTTGCCGGAGCGGGTCGCGGGCTCCGACCTCGTGCCGCAACTGCTCGATCGTGCCGAACGCCTGGGCTGGCGTGTCTTCTTCCTCGGTGGGGAGCCTCGCGCACTCACCCTGGCTATTCGCAATGTCGAGGCCCGGCATCCGAACATTCAGGTCGCAGGTTCCTACTCGCCACCATTCGCACCTCTCGATAAAATGGATCACGAAGGCATCTGCGAACGCGTGCGTGAGGCTCAGCCCGATTTGCTGCTCGTCTCCTTCGGTTGTCCGAAGCAGGAAAAATGGATCGCTCGGAACTATGCCGACCTGGGCGTGCCCGTGAGCATCGGCGTCGGCGCCACGATCGATTTCTTGGCTGGAACCGTGAAGCGCGCCCCGCGCTGGATGCAGGTCATCGGCATGGAATGGATCTTCCGCCTCGCCCAGGAGCCGCGCCGCCTGCTGAAGCGCTACTCCACCGACCTCGTCGTTTTTGGCGCCGGCTCGGTTCGTGAAATCGCTCGCTCACTCATCACCTCCAAAGCTCCTCAAAGCGCATGAACGTCGCCATCTCCACCAGTGTCATGCAGCGCGGCAAGAGCGGCGTCGGTCAGTACATTCTCGCCCTCACACGCGCCCTGCTCACACATGCCGATGAAGTGAATTTTCATCTCCTCGCGCTCGAAGAGGACGTGCCGCTCTTCGACTTCGCCCGCGACAAGATGCGCATCGTGCCGGTCGCTGAAAAATGGCGTCCAGCGGTGAAAAACATCCTTTGGCATCAGACCGTTCTACCGCGTCTGATCGCGGACCATCAGATCGACGTGCTGCATGTGCCCAGCTACCGCCGCATGGTGCGCAGGGCTCCGTGCAGGCTCGTTTCCACCATTCATGATCTCGCGCCTTTTCATGTGCGTGGAAAATACGATCTCGCGCGAATGTTTTACGGGCGTGTGGTCGTGAAGCGCCTCGCTAAGAAGCAGGACCAAGTCATCGCGGTCAGCACCAACACCGCACGCGACGTGCAGCGCTTCTTTGGCATCCGCATGGAGGAGCAGCAGGTGATCCTGAACGGCATCGACCACTCGCGTTTTCATCCCGGAGATGCGGCGGGCGCCCTGGCCTATGCCGGCGAGCGCTGGGGCCTGACGAAACCGTTTTTCCTCTACGTCTCGCGGCTGGAGCACCCGGCGAAGAATCACGTGCGCCTGATCGAGGCCTTCGAGCGCTTCAAAATGCGCACCGGCGGCGACTGGCAGCTCGTCCTCGCCGGGAGCGACTGGCACGGTGCCGAGCACATCCACGCTGCGGTGAAGGCATCGCCCTATGCCGGCGATATCCGCACGCTCGGCTTTGTCGAAGACACGGTGCTTCCGGATCTCTATCGCGCCGCATCGTGCATGGTCTATCCATCGCTTTTTGAGGGGTTCGGCCTGCCGCCTGTGGAGGCCATGGCCTGCGGCACGCCTGTGATCAGCTCCATAGCAGGATCTTTGGATGAAGTGGTCGGCAATGCCGCCCAGATCGTGAATCCCGAGGACGTGCTCGACATTGCCGAAGCCCTGCAACTCCTCGCCACCAGCCAAGAGCGCCGGGCGCACCTCGTTCGCTCAGGTTTGGAGAACGCCCGACGCTTTGACTGGGCCAAAAATGCCGAACAAGTGATGGCCGCTTATCTGAAGTAGATCGGCTTTCCAAAGCCGAGAACGAAGTCTCCTGGCTCATGAAGAAAACCCACAGTGCCTGGGGAGTCAGGAGACGCTCGGCACGGCTCTGAAGGGCCAAGTTACCACCCACCTGCGGGGATTGTTGATGCGCCGGATGACGGCGAACCTCTTGCGTCATGAAACGACTTCTTCCACTTCCACTCCTCCTCCTCACCGCCTGCTCGTCCGTCACGAAAGGCCCGCGCTTCGATGCGCGGAGCGATTCACCTGCCACCGTCGCCTCGCCGGATTTCGAGTCCGCCACTCAAAAGGAACCGATCCAGCCGCAGTGGCTTCAAAAGCCCACCCGTGCCTACACACTGGGTCCTGGTGACAAGATCGAGCTCGAGATCCTCGGCGAGACCGGCACCCGAACGGAGACCTTTGTCACCCCGGACGCCAAAGTGTATTTCGATCTCCTGCCAGGCATCGACGTCGCTGGGAAAACGACCCAGCAGTTGCAAGGCGAACTCGAAGGGCAGCTCACTAAGTTTTACAAGCAGCCGCAAGTCGCCGTGACGCTGCGTGAGGCGGTGAGTCAGCGCGTGTGGGTGCTGGGCCGGCTGAATGCGCCCGGCATCTACCCGATGAAGCAGCCCCTGCGCGTGCTGGACGCGATTTCGCAGGCTGGCGGCCTCTTCACCTCCCGCCTCACTGGCACCACTGAAGAGCTGGCCGATCTGAAGCACAGCTTCATGATTCGGAAAGGCCGCACGCTGCCGGTGGACTTCGAGAAGCTCATTCGTGAAGGCGACATGTCTCAAAACATCTACTTGGAGCCGGACGACTATCTTTATCTGCCATCTTCTCTGACGAACGAGGTGTATGTGCTCGGTGCCGTGACGGAGCCGCGACCGATCGGCTTCATGAATGAAATGAACCTCATGTCCGCCCTCGGTCGCGGACTGGGACTGCGGTCGGACTCCGATCTGAGGCACGTCTCGATCATCCGGGGATCGCTCACCGATCCAAAGATCGCCACGGTCGATGCGTTGGAAATCATGAACGGCAAGGCCACCAACGTGCGCCTGGAGCCTGGCGACATCGTCTATGTCCCCGGCGCGGGTTCCGTCTCACCGGGAGGGATCGTCCGCGAAGCTGTGAACACCTTTACCCGGCTCGTCGCGGCCAATGAAGGCAGCAATGCCGGTGCGCCAGGTGCCGCAGGTGTCGGCGTGAACATCAACATCGGAGGATCTAACTAATGATCGCGCTCACACATCCCTTAGCTCGGCTTTCCAAAGCCGAGAACGTAGGCTCCTGGTCTGCGGAGAGAGTACAATGTGCCGGAGGGAGCCAGCAGACGCTCGACTCGGCTCCGAAGAGCCAATCCAAGACGCGCCCGCGCGTCCTCATCATTGCCGAAGCGGCGAACCCGGCGCTGACCAGCGCGGCGCTCGTCGGCTGGTCCTGTGCGCGGGCCATCGCGGCGGAGACGGAGGCTCACATCGTCACCGAGTGGCGCAATCGCGATGATTTTCTCCGTGCGGGGCTGATCGAAGGAAAGGACTTCACCGCCATCAACAACCGCCGACTCCAGCATCTGTCGTGGAGCCTGACGAACAAGCTCAGCGGCAAAGGTAACTTCAGTTGGAGTCTTTATGCGATGCTTTCAAACCTGGTGTACCCTTTCTTCGAGCGGGCGCTGTGGCGCGAGTTCGGGCCGCGCTTGAAAGCCGGCGAGTTCGACGTGGTGCACCGCATTCTGCCGCTGTCACCCACGACGCCGAGCTGGATCGCGCCGAAGCTGAAGAAGATCGGCGTTCCTTTCGTGCTCGGCCCGTTGA
This sequence comes from Akkermansia muciniphila, assembly GCA_945863205.1. Lineage (GTDB taxonomy): Bacteria > Verrucomicrobiota > Verrucomicrobiia > Verrucomicrobiales > Verrucomicrobiaceae > Prosthecobacter. Next base: position 7,115 of record CAMAZK010000206.1, read on the forward strand.
ACGGCGGGGTGCCGTGGCCGAAAGGCTTTGAAGACCTGCGTCGCAATGAGCGCGACTTCGCGGGAAAGCTGCGCGCACTCTACAAGCTGACGCCCGGCCTTAAATCGACCCGCGAGTGCTCCAGCGCTATTTTGTCCGCCTCGCGCACCACGCTGAAGGAGATCCCGGAAGCGCTTCAACAACGCTGCGTCTTCATTCCTGAAAACGCGGTCGATTTGGCGAAGTTCCCCCTCACACCGCGTGAATCGGCTCCATTGAATGCCTCGCAGCCGCTGCGGCTCTCGTTCGTCGGCAGGCTCGTGGCGTTGAAGGGCGTCGATATGCTGCTAGAGGCCGCCGCGCCGCTGCTGCGCACCGGTGGAGCCACGCTCGACATCATCGGAGACGGGCCTGAACGCGCTCGTCTGCAGTCGATGATCGGCTCCATGGAGCTCACGGCCTGCGTGCGTATGGACGGCTGGATCGACCACTCGAAACTCGGTGATCGGCTGCGGGAGAGCGACCTCTTCGTCTTCCCAAGCATTCGCGAGTTCGGCGGTGGCGCCGTTCTGGAGGCCATGGCGCTCGGCGTGCCTCCCGTCGTCCTGAATCATGGTGGGCCGCCGGAACTGGTGCCGCCCGGAACCGGCTTCGTGCTGCCGATGAGCACGCGCGAAGACATCGTGGAGTGCCTGCGGGACTTGCTCTTCACTGTGTCGGCGCAGCGTGACGTGCTGGTCGAGGCGGGAAGGCTGGCGCAGGAGCATGTGCGCAGCTTTTACACCTGGGAGGCCAAGGCCAGACAGATCGTGCAAGTCTATGACTGGCTGCTCGGGCGGCGTGCCGTGAAACCTGACTGGGGCACTCCGATGGGCACGAGCGCAACCCAGCGCACCGGAGGGCGGCAAGCCACCATTTCATGACCAAACCCTTTCTCATTCCATCTCTCGACGGCCTGCGCGCGGTCGCGATCTTGATCGTCTTCCTCAGTCACGCGGGCCTGTCCCACATCGTGCCCGGGCTGTTTGGCGTGACGATCTTCTTCTTTCTCAGCGGCTATCTCATCACCACGCTGATGCGGCTGGAGTGCGAGCGCACGGGCGGCATCAACCTGCGGGATTTCTACATGCGGAGGGCGCTGCGCATCTTTCCGCCGTTCTACCTGGTGCTCGGTGTCATCGCGCTGCTCGGGGTGACGGGGGCCGTGGAAGGCGACTTCTCGTGGTCCGCGATGGCGGCGCAGGCGGGATTCGTCTCGAACTACTGGGAGATCTACGGCGGGCTGCAACCGGCGGGCACGGAGGTGATGTGGTCGCTGGCGGTGGAAGAGCATTTTTACCTGCTGTTTCCGCTGTTCTACATCGTGCTGCGACGCGTACTGCCGGAGACCCGCCATCAGTTCATGGCATTGATCGGGCTTTGCGGACTGGTCCTCGCATGGCGGCTCTTTCTCGTGCATGGCTGGCAGGTGATCGACCTCCACCATGGCGGTGCCCATCATCCCCGGACGTGCCACGGTACCGACACCCGGCTGGATGGACTGCTTTTCGGCTGTGCGCTGGCCGTTTTCGGCAATCCGGCGCTAGACGCGGCCAAAGGCCGGAAGCGTTCGCTCTTGTGGATCGGGCTGCCCTTGAGCGGCGCGGTGCTCGGCGTGAGCTTCCTGCTGCGAGACGTCGCCTTCCGGGAGACGTGGCGCTACACGATCCAGGGGCTGGCGTTGATCCCGGTCTTCATCGCCGTGATCCGTCATCCGGACTGGCTGCCGTTTCGCTTTCTGAACTGGGCCTGGGTGC